>NZ_JALHAT010000003.1:0-474116 GCF_022818885.1 Novosphingobium mangrovi
GGCGCCCGCGCGCGTGGGGGATATCCCCCCGGCGCCTCCGGCTCCCCCCGCTCCGCCGGCCGTGGCCGCTGAGGTCGCCGCCTCGACCGAACGCGCCGTGCGCGAGGCCCAGAAGCAGGCGCGCCATGCGGGAATGAACGAGGTCGAAATCGACGCGATGGTCGCCAAGGCTCTGGCCCATGCGCCCAAGGTCGAGGAATTCGTCTCGAAGGATGGCAAGGTGAAGACCGTGCGCATCGTGCATCCGGCGCAGGACGGTGTGGGGGAAACACGCCGCGAGATGGTGATCGATACGCGCTGTCCGGCCGACACCCAAGGCCGCGCGCACGCACGGGGCCAATCCAAGAACGACGAGCACGTCGTGATTTGCGCAGGGCCCCCGCAGCACATCGCGCAGATCGTGCTCAGCGCGCTGGAAGGGGCCCGCCACGAGATTGCCGCGCAGGCGGGCTACGATGCGGCGAGCCGCGCGGGAGCGCTGGCCGAGATCGAGCGTGAACTGGCCGAGGCACGCGCCGAAGTGGAACGCGACCTGCGGGCCGACGAAATCTGACCCCATATCCGTACAGTCGAGAAGGCGGGGAGGGCGGTGCAACGCCGTTCCCGCCTTCGCGCGTGACGGGGCCTAGTTCTGGCCCTGGACCACGGGCTGGTTGACGATGGGAACGCCCTCGCTGGTGCGCGGACCCTGTTCCTCGCCGCGCTCGTCCTTTGGATCCTTGTCGCCGTCCTTGCTTTCGGCGTCGCGGCGGTCGAGTTCGGCTTCGATGGCGGCGATGTCCTCGGCGGTGGCAGGCGCTGCGGGATAGTCGCACCCGCGCGAGGCGCCCACGCCCTTGAGGAAGCCGCGCCGCGTCATGCCGGCCTGGATCGCGGTGCGCACTTCACGCTCACGGTCGTTTGCGCCCGAGATTTCGCGGATGAGGCCGCGGAAGGGAATGAATGAGGAGACCACCCACTTGGCGACGCGCCCGGCGCTGATGCGGTCGCGCTCCTCCTTGGGAATGTCGACATCGGGGCCGATGGCCGCGAAGATCTCCTGCACCGATTGGCCGATGGCCGCGCAGCTGTCGAGGCCGGTCAGGTCGTAGGGCTGCTCCACCGCGCGGGTCAGCACCACGGGGATTTCCTTGGAGTCGAGGTTGAGGTCGGTCACCGGCGTCTTGGCGATGTCGAGCGCGGAGGGATCCTTGCTGGTGATCGGCTTGCTGTCGCCCTGTGCGAGCGCGGGCTGGGCAAGCGGGAGAAGGGCAAGGGCGGCAATGAGGGCGCGGGTTCGCGTGGACATTCGAACGTCTCCATAGGAGCGGCCTTGGAAGCGGGCGAATGCGCCGGGCCGCTTTTCTCTATCGGCTTGATATCCGGACATTCTGCCCGGCTTGATGCGTTCAACGTATCACACTTGTTCGCGTTCCCGTTGCGAAAATTGCACAAGCCATGCGGTGTGTGGCGGCGGTCTTGGGCCATCCATCTCCTGCACGGTGCAAACCGCCGTTGCGGCACCGGGATCGCTTGTGCCATGAGGCGTCTGCGGCGTCCTGCCGCACAAGGGAAACGCGATACCTTCCGTGTTCGTCAGACCGTTCTCGAACGCCGTGTGGCTGCTGCCTGCCGTGCCTATGGCGCGCGCGGACTGGCGCGTGTGGGGCAGGCGTGCCTTGCTGGCCGTTCTTGCCGGCGTAATGGCGGTGACCGGCGCGGCGCCGCTCGAGGCCGCTTCGCGCCGAGCCCAACGTGCGCTCGAAGGGCGCCTTCGCCACCATATCGAGAGGTTGGCGAGCGACGAGTTTGCGGGCCGCGAACCGGGCACCGAGGGCGAAGCCAAAACACTGCGCTACCTGGGCCGGGAATGGTTCGACATCGGCCTCGTCTCGGGCACCAACGATCCGGCCAACGAGTGGTTTGCGCCCGTGACCCTGGTCGCGCGTGAGCCTGCGACCTCGTCGGCGCGGTTCTTCCGGGGGCGCAGCACGAAGGCGCTGACGAGCGAGGACGTGATCGTCCTGACCTCGGGCAAGCGCGGACTTGCGCGCCGCTCGCCGCTGCTGTTCGTGGGCAACCTCGAGGCGGACGCGTTGACGCGCAACGAACTGGCCGGGCGTATCGTCGTCCTGCTCGACGGCCTGCGCGAGGGCGAAGAGGCGTCCGGCACGCGGCAGAGCGCGTTCCTGGAGATGGGCGCAGCCGCCGTGCTCACCGTGCTGGACGGGTCGCGCAGTTTCGAGGAAGTCGTCGCCCGGCGCGGACGTTCGGGCTATGCGCTGGCGCAGGATGCGACCGGCGGCGATCTGGAGGCCTTCATCAGCCCCGAGGCCATGGCAGGGCTTCTGGAGGGGACTTCGCAGACACTCCCGTCGCTCGAGGCAAAGGCGGCGCGTGCCGATTTCACGCCGCTTGCGCTGGGTCTCTCTGCCTCGTTCGAGGCCACCACCCGCTCCACGACCATTCATACCCACAACCTCATCGGCAAGCTGCCCGGGCGCAATCCCGATGCGGGCGCGGTCCTGTTCGTGGCGCACTGGGACCACTTCGGGGCCTGCGCCGAGCCGCCCGCGGAAGATACCGTCTGCAATGGCGCGATCGACAACGCGAGCGGGGTGGCTGCGCTTACCGAAGTGGCGCGCGCGCTCGCCAAGGGGCCGCCGCTGGAACGCGACATCTATTTCCTGTCCACAACCGGGGAGGAAGTGGGGCTATTGGGCGCCCATGCCTTTGCCGAGAACCCTCCGGTCCCGCTCGATGGCATCGTGGCGGCCTTCAATATCGACTCGGTCGCCATCGCGCCCGCCGGCACGCCCTTCGCCATCGTCGGCAAGGGCATGACGGGCCTCGACGAGGACATCGCGAAAGTGGCCCGCCGCGCGCACTTTGACCTTCTCGACAGCGAGGACGCCAACGAATTCGTGCGCCGCCAGGATGGTTGGGCGCTGCTCCAGCACGATATCCCGGCTGTCATGGTCACGACGGCCTATGGCGATATCACCCGTATGCGCGCCTTCTACGAGAGCGACTATCACCGCCCCAGCGACGACCTGACCCATGGCCTGGAACTGGGAGGTGAGGTTGAGGACGTGCTCCTGCTCACCGACCTTGGGCGCTGGTTCTCCGACCCGCGCAACGCGCCGCTCGTCCGCCTCGAGGCGCCCTGAAACTCGGCGCAAGGCCGCGCTGACCCACCAGGACATGTGTCCAAATTGCTGTTTGGTCAGAAAAACGCGTTTTTGTGCACCAGCGAGGCATAAGAAGCGCATCTGCCCACTAGCCCAAAGCGCACCACTTGGTTACATGGGCCGCCACGAATCTCCCCAAAGGCATGGTGGCACACATGGAAATCCAGCTCGGACTCACCTTTGACGACGTTCTGCTTCGTCCCGCGAAGTCCGACATCGTTCCCAACCAGGCCGATACCCGCACGAAGCTTACGCGCGAAATCGGTCTGAACATCCCCGTTATCTCTTCGGCCATGGACACCGTGACCGAAGCCGACATGGCGATCGTCATGGCGCAGCTGGGCGGGATCGGCGTGCTCCACCGCAACCTGACCATCGAGGAACAGTGCGCGGCTGTCCGCCAGGTCAAGCGCTTCGAGAGCGGCATGGTGGTGAACCCCATCACCATCGCCCCCGACGCGACGCTGGGCGAGGCGCAGGCGCTCATGCAGATGCACAAGATCAGCGGCATTCCCGTGGTCGAAGGCTCGGGCAAGCTGGTCGGTATTCTCACCAACCGCGACGTACGCTTTGCCGACAACACCGCGCAGCCCGTGCGCGAGCTGATGACGCACGAGAATCTGGCGACGGTCAGCACCGGCGTCAGCCAGGACGAGGCGCGCCGCCTGCTGCACGCCCGCCGTATCGAGAAGCTGCTTGTCGTCGATGATGCCTTCCATTGCGTGGGCCTCATCACCGTCAAGGATATCGAGAAGGCCGTCACCTATCCCGACGCGACCAAGGACGCTGCAGGCCGCCTGCGCGTCGCGGCCGCGACGACCGTGGGTGACAAGGGCTTTGCCCGCACCGAGGCGCTGATCGATGCCGAGTGCGACGTGGTCGTGATCGACACCGCGCACGGCCATAACGCTGATGTCGCGCGCGCCGTCGAACGCGCCAAGAAGATCTCCAACTCGGTCCAGGTGATTGCGGGCAACGTCGCCACCGCCGAGGCCGCCAAGGCGCTGGCCGAGGCGGGTGCGGACTGCATCAAGGTCGGCATCGGCCCGGGCTCGATCTGCACCACGCGCATCGTCGCGGGCGTGGGCGTGCCCCAGCTGACCGCCGTCATGGACGCGGCCGAAGCGGCCGACAAGCTGGGCGTTCCCGTCATTGCCGATGGTGGCCTGCGCACCTCGGGCGATGCCGCCAAGGCGCTCGCCGCCGGTGCCTCGACCGTGATGGTCGGCTCGATGCTGGCGGGCACTGCCGAAGCGCCGGGTGAGACCTTCCTGTATCAGGGCCGCGCCTACAAGTCGTACCGCGGCATGGGCTCGGTGGGCGCGATGGGCCGGGGCTCGGCCGACCGCTACTTCCAGGGCGATATCAAGGACCAGATGAAGCTCGTGCCTGAGGGCATCGAAGGCCAGGTTGCCTTCAAGGGCCCGGCCAAGGACGTCATCCACCAGCTGGTGGGCGGCATCAAGGCGGCGATGGGCTACACCGGCTCAGCCACGATCGAGGACCTGCGCAAGAACTCGCAGTTCGTGCGCATCACCAATGCGGGCCTCAGCGAAAGCCACGTCCACGACGTGACCATCACCCGCGAGGCGCCCAACTACCCGACGCGCTGAGCCGGAGGCCGGGAATGGAGGAATTCCTTCCCTGGATGCTTCTGGTGCTGGCCGATCCCGGAGCGGCGTCTGCCGCTCCGCCGGTCACCCGCGTCCCCGGCCTGTTCGTATCGCACGAGGCATGTGAGGCCGCCGCCGCGCAGCGCAAGGCGGCGCCTTACGCATGTCTCCAGGTGCCCCCGGGCGCCGAGATGGAGGCCGCCTGGCAGGCGTTTCGGGCCGGCCAGGAGAGTTCCCGATGACCCCTTCCGCCCGCGTTCAGGCCGCGATCGAGATCCTCGACCTCGTGATCGAGGCCGCGCGCTCCAACGGTGCGCCTGCTGACCGCATCATCGCCGACTGGTTCCGCGCGCGCCGCTTTGCCGGCAGCAAGGACCGGCGCGCGGTGCGCGAGTTGACCTACCGGGCGATCCGGGCCTGCGGGGAAGTGCCCGAGACGGGCCGCGCGGCGATGCTGCGCGTGGCGCAGGAAAATCCTGATATTGCCGAGCTCTTCGACGGCTCGCGCCATGCACCGGCCGCGATCTCGCCCGAGGAGCCTGTAGCGGCCCGCGGGGCGGCGCCCTACTGGCTCATGATGCGCCTGGCGAACAGCGGCATCGACGCCGAGGCGGCCGCCCACATGCTCGACCGCGCGCCGCTCGATATCCGGCTCAACACGCTCAAGGGCACGCCCGACGACCTGCCCGAGGGCGCGGAGAAGACGCAGGCCGTCAACGGATGGCGCTATCCTCCCGACACCCGGATCGAGCCGACCGAGGCGTATGCGAGCGGCGCCATCGAGGTGCAGGACACCGGTTCGCAGCTGACCTGCGAAGTGGTCGCCGCTGCGCCCGGTGAGACGGTCGTCGACTTGTGCGCGGGCGCAGGCGGCAAGACCCTCGCGCTGGCCGCGAGCATGGCCAACACCGGACGGCTGGTGGCGTGTGACAGCGACCGCACGCGCCTCTCGCGCCTTGCCCCGCGCGCCGAGCGGGCAGGGACGTTGCCTATCGAGACCCTGCTCCTGAACCCGGGGAAGGAGCCTGCCGGGCTCTCGGGCCTGATGGGAGCGGCCGATGCGGTTCTGGTGGACGCGCCGTGCTCGGGCACGGGCACCTGGCGGCGCAATCCCGAGGCCCGCTGGCGCCTCACCGACAAGCAGATCCTGCGCTACGCCACCACGCAGGCGCGCCTGCTCGACATTGCGGCAAGCTTGGTGAAGCCCGAAGGGCGCCTTGTTTTCGTGACCTGCTCGCTTCTCGATGCCGAGGGTGCGGACCAGGCCGAAGGCTTCCTCGCGCGCAATCCGGGGTGGCAGGCCGAGGCGATTGCGCTTCCCGCCGGTACGCCGCGCGGGGCGGGACTGCGCCTCTCGCCGGGGCAGGACGGAACCGACGGGTTTTTCGTCGCGCGCTTCAAACGGCTGTGATAGCCTTGCGCTCATGTCGCGGAAACAGACCTCTGCCAAGGACTTCTTGATGCGTTATACGCCTGCTGCCGTTGCCCTTTCTCTTGTTGTTGCCGTCTCTTCCAGCATGCTGCATTCGCAGGCGAGCGAGGCGCTCGACCCGCGTGCGAGCGCGCTGATGGAGCAGGGCCAGGCAAGCCTGAAAGCAGGCGCTACGGGGCAGGCCGTCGATGCCTTCGAGGCGGCCCTTGCGGTCGAACCGGGCAGCGTCGCCGTGCTGGTTGCGCTGGCTGAGGCGGAGCGTGCCAAGGGCCTTACCGGCAAGGCGATCCGCTACTATCGCATCGCGTTGGAACGCGACCCGCGCAATCTTGAAGCCCTGGCGGGCGAAGGCATTGCCTTGGCCGAGAAGGGCGCGACCGAGAAGGCGAACCGTCGCCTCGCGCGGCTGGAAAGCCTGTGCGGTGCCGATTGCGCGCAGACCCGTGACGTCTCGGCGGCGATTGCGAGGGGCCCTTCGCCCGAGAACGCCGCCAAGGTCGTGAGCGCGCCCGAGGTAAAGACGACACCGGGCACGCAAAGCGCGAACCAGTAAGCGCTTCAAAGCCGGAACTGACGTACGAAAAAAAAAAAAGCCCGCCGAACCTTCGGGTCCAGCGGGCTTTTTCGTTGTCTTTGGAGATCTGACGCGGTTCAGATCAGCGCGCGAAACTCTTCGAGCACAGAGCGGTAAACGCGCTTCTTGAAGGGCACGATGAGCTCGGGCAGATCATCGCCGTCGACCCACTTCCAGTCACAGAATTCGGCCGGCTCGTGTGCGTTGAGGTCAATGTCCTCATCGCTCCCTTCGAAGCGGGCGAGGAACCAGTGCTGGCGCTGGCCGCGGAACTGGCCCTTCCACAGCTTGCCCAGCAGTTCGTCGGGCAGGTCGTAGAGCAGTTCGTCCTTGGTGCGCGTGAGGATGACCGCCTTGTCGGCGGGCACGCCGGTTTCCTCGAGCAGCTCGCGAAGGGCAGCGTCCTTGAGGTCCTCGCCGTCGTCCACGCCGCCCTGCGGCATTTGCCAGAAATTGCCCTCCTTGGTGTCGATTCGCTTGCCGACGAAGACTTTGCCGTCGGCATTGACAAGCATCACCCCGACGCAGGGGCGGTAAGGAAGATTCGCGTAATCGGTCATTGCCTGGATAAATTCCGGTAAATTGAATGAGAGCCCGCGTGGCAGGAAATCCGGGAGGAGGAAAGCGCGGCAGGCATCGATTTCAAGATGGCCCATGCGCCACTGATTTGCCAGCCTGATTTGCCGATTTCCGTCGTGTCTTTCGTGCAAGTCGACCTTCGGTTCCGCCAAGGTCAGGCACCTTCGGGGCCCTTGCGCGTTGCCCGAAGTGCCCTTGCCAGCGCGGCTGCGTACCGCGATACACGGCGCCGAACCTCGCTCAAGATACGGGAAAAAATGGATAACATCACCCACAGCCTGACCGGCTGGGCGCTCGCGGAAACCGGCCTCAAGCGGCGTACGCGCAAGGGCCTTGCGGCCTGCGTGCTGGCGGCAAACATGCCCGATATCGATGTGTTCTTCGGTTGGGCGCCCTGGGCGCCGCTGGCGATGCACCGGGGTTTCACCCATGGCCTCGTCGGCGGGGTGCTGGTGATGCCCCCGCTGCTCGCAGGGCTCCTGTGGCTGCTTGATCGCTGGCAGGTGAAGCGCGGCGCAACTTTTGCCAGCGGACTGGAGATGCGGCCCTGGTGGCTTCTGGCGCTGTGCTATCTGGGCGCGCTGACCCATCCCTTGCTCGATCTTCAGAATACGTACGCGGTGCAGCTTCTGTCCCCCACCAGCACGCGCTGGTTCCACACCGATGGGCTGTTCATCGTCTCGCCCTGGCTGCTGGCGATGCTGGGGGGTGGGATTTTCCTGGCCTGGCGCAAGGCGAAGGCAGGCGCGGCCTTTCCGGGCAAGGCCGCCGTCGCGGGCCTTGCGGGCGTCGTCCTGTTCATCGGCGCCAACATCGGCATCTCGCAGATGGCGGGCGCGGCGCTGCGCAAGGCGCCGCCCCATGCCCATCCCGACCGGGTCTTTGCCAGCCCCGGGCCGCTTGCCTTCTGGCAGCGCGAGGTAGTGTGGCGGGAGAACGGCGCGCTGGGCTATGCCCGCTACGATCCGCTGGCCGATCCTGGCGCGCTTAGCGAGGTCCAGGCCCCCGAACCCGACAACATGGCGCGGCCCGAGGTTCGCCGGGCCATCGAAGCGTCGGCCGAACTGCGCGATTTCCTCGAGTGGTCACAGATGCCCTTCGCCCGCATATCGCGTGAGGGCTGCACCGAGACGGTCACGGTGGGAGACGGCCGCTATGCGCGCGGCGGGTTCGCGGATGGCTTCCGGGTCGAGGTGGCACTACCTGTCAGTGAAGGGCGCTGCTCGGGCCGCTGAAGCGTTCACTCTTCGCCGCGGTGAGGCGCGCGGCCGGGCCGAGGAGGGCGGCGGCCGAAAAGGCCCAGGCCGTCCCGCCCAGCCACCCGGCCAGCGCATCGGCGGGCCAGTGGACACCCAGCCAGACGCGGCTCCAGGCCACCATCAGGCTGGTGGCCAGCGCGGCGCCCAGGATCGTCACGCGTACCCGCTCGCGCGAGCTGAAGCCGGCAAAGGCGAGCGCGATGGCCAGGAAGACCACGGCCGAATTGAAACTGTGTCCGCTCGGAAAGCTGGAGCCGCCCGCTTCGGTCAGATGCAGCGTGATCTCCGGGCGCGGGCGTCCGACAAGCAGCTTGATCGCGACTTCGACCACCCAGCCCAGCACGACGGTAAGGCCCAGGAGGCTCGCCGCGCGGCGGTGCCCCAGGAAGACGAGCGCGACGATGGCGGCGAGGGCGAAGAGATTACGCAAGAGCACGCCGCCCAGCGCCGTGATGTCGCGCACGACTTCGAGCAGGCGGACAGGGCCGATCGGGCGCAGGTCTCCGTCGCGCCAGAACAGCAGGGCGGTACGGTCGATCGTGGCGGTGTGGCCGGTCAGCACCGCCCAGGCCAGAAGTGCAAAACCCGTCCAGGCAAAAATGGCCACGATCAGGGCCTTGCGACGGCTGATCGGATGGCTGTGCAGCACGGGGCGGGATGTTTGCTCGGAAAGAATCATGGTCTAGGGAACGCAGCGCATAGGGAGGCGTTGCGCAAGCCATGAGTTCACCTGTAATCGTTTGGTTCCGCCGGGATCTTCGTCTTTCCGACCAGGCCGCGCTGGTCGAGGCCGCCGCGAAGGGGCCGGTCGTCCCCGTCTATGTCCTCGATGACGAGACGGCAAAGCACCGCGCCATGGGCGGGGCCTCGCGCTGGTGGCTGCACCATTCGCTGGAAAGCCTGTCTGCGGCACTGGAAGAGAAGGGTTCGCGCCTGATCCTGCGCCGGGGGAGGTGCGAGGAGGTGCTCCCCGCTCTGGCGAAGGAGGTGGGGGCGAGCGAGGTCCATGCGCTGCGCCACTACGAGCCCTGGTGGCGCAACGCCGAGAAGGCGGTGGGCAAGGCGCTGACGCTGCATCTTCATCACGGAAACTACCTGGCGCCGCCCGGATCGGTGACGACGGGCGCGGGCCAGCCCTACAAGATCTTCACACCCTTCTGGCGCGCGCTGCACGAACGCCTGCCGCCGCCCGATCCGCTCTATCGCCCGCACACCATCGCCGCGCCCGAAAGCTGGCCCGAAAGCGAGGCGCTGGACGACTGGGGCCTGCTGCCGACGAAGCCCGACTGGGCGGGGGGCTTGCGCGATTTCTGGACGCCGGGCGAGGAGGGCGCGAAGGCGCGCTTGAAGACCTTTGCCGAGAAAGCCTCGCGCTACGAAGGGCAGCGCAACCTGCCTGCGCGAAACGGGACTTCGTTCCTGTCCCCTCATCTGCATTTCGGCGAGATTTCCCCCGCACAGGTGTGGCACGCGACATCTTCGGCGGGCGGCTCGGTCGCGACGTTCCTCAGCGAGATCGGCTGGCGCGACTACGCGCAGAACGTGATCCTGCAGTACCCTGACTATGGCGGGACCTCCGCGCGCGAGGGCTTCGACGATTTTCCCTGGCGCAGCGGCGCGCAGGCGCAGGAGGATCTGGAGGCCTGGCAGCAGGGACGCACCGGCTATCCCATCGTCGATGCCGGGATGCGCGAGCTGTGGCACACCGGCTGGATGCACAACCGCGTGCGCATGATCACGGCCAGCTTCCTCATCAAGCACCTGCTGATCGACTGGCGCGAGGGCGAGAAGTGGTTCTGGGACACGCTGGTGGATGCGGATTACGCCTCGAACGCGGTCAACTGGCAGTGGAACGCGGGCTCGGGCGTTGATTCAAACATGTTCGTGCGGATCATGGCGCCGCTCAGCCAGTCGGAGAAGTTCGATGCGGCGGGCTATATCCGCCAGTGGGTGCCCGAACTGGCCGATCTGCCCGCAGGAGAGATCCACGATCCTTCCCCGATGGCGCGCCCGAAGGGCTATCCGCAAAAGCTGATCGAACATCGCGCCGGGCGCGAACGCGCGCTGGGAGCTTGGGAGAGTTTTAAGGGGGAATAGGAAGAAGAAAGCAGTTCCGAGGGCCATTGCCCTCGGGCTCCCCGAACTGTCTGCCTCACGCCAGGCGCGCGGCGCTTGTAAAGACAGGCGAGGTGGCGCTTTTCTGCCTGGCCGGTTCAGCCTTCGCTCTTGCCGAGCCAGCCCTTCAGGCGCCAGCGGACCATGAGGTCTTCGTAGATGATCGGGGCGATGAGGTTTTCAAAGGCGCAGCCGACCATGCCCTCGTCCCACCAGATGACCTTGGCGGCCATCGATTCCATGCCGGGCAGGGTGAGCCAGCAATAGGTGCCGGGGTGGATGCGGCTCATCGCCATGGCCGAAAAGCCCGACATCGAAAGGTCGCGCACGACGGTCTGGTAGCCCTTGCCGCCCGACGCGCGCAGCGAGGCGGGAATGGAGATGCGTTCGCGCGGCGCGCTACGATCTTCCTGCGCCGCGTTCTCGTACAACTGCTTGCCGGTGCTGGCCATGATGAGGGGTCCCTGCGCCTGAATGCATTGCCGACCACGGCCGGAATCGGCCGCGTGGAAAAAGCCTTTGCTGTCAGAAAGCAGTTTACCGCAGATTACTTCGATTGGTTAAGAAATTCGCGGTGCCCGCTGGGGAAGGGCTCGGTAAGGAGCTCTACCATGCGCTCGGCGACGGTCTCGGGGGTCTTGACCGTCGCGGGATCCTCGCCCGGATAGGCGCGTGCGCGCATCGCCGTGCGGGTCGCACCAGGGTTAACGATGGCGACACGGATCTTCGAGGTTTTTTCGGTTTCCTGCGCGTAACAGTCGAGCAGGACCTCGAGCGCGGCCTTGGTGGCGCCATAGGCGCCCCAGAAGGCGCGCGGGGCGCCGGCCACGGTCGTGGTCATGCCGATCACGCGCGCGTTCGGGCTCTTGCGCAGAAGCGGATCGAAATTGGCAATGAGCGCCTGCGAGGCGAGCACGTTGGTGGTCAGCGCCTTGTTGAACACGCGCTGGTCGATGTCGGCGACGCTCGTCAACTCGGGCAGGATGGCCGCGTTGATGACGAGAATGTCGAGCTTGCCCCAGCGCTGCGAGACCGCCGTGGCGAGGCGCGCGATGCCGTCGGGCTCGACAAGGTCGACAGGGGCGATGGTCGCCGATCCGCCGGCCTCGAAAATCGCTTCTTCGACGGTTTCCAGCGCCTTGGTGTCGCGGCCGGTGAGCACCACGTGGGCGCCCGCGGCCGCGAGCGCCTTGGCGGTGGCCGCCCCGATGCCCCGGCTGGCGCCGGTCACCAGGGCGATCTGGCCCTCGAACGTCGTCGCCGGGGCCGCGCTCATGCCCGGCTGCCCGCGGTCTCGAAGTCGGTGAGACGGGTCGGGTAGTCACCGGTGAAGCAGGCGTCGCAGAACTGCGGGCACTTCTTGGCGCGCTTGGGCTCACCCACCGCGCGATACAGGCCGTCGATGGTGACGAAGGCGAGGCTGTCGGCCTTGATGAAGTCCGCCATGGCCTGAGTGTCCATCTTGGCAGCGAGCAGCTTCGAACGCTCGGGCGTGTCGACGCCGTAGAAGCACGAGTGCTGCGTGGGCGGGCTGGCGATGCGCATGTGCACTTCGGCCGCGCCTGCATCGCGCATCATCTCGACGATCTTCATCGAGGTCGTGCCGCGCACGATCGAATCGTCGATGAGGATGATGCGCTTGCCTTCCACGATGGCGCGGTTGGCGTTGTGCTTGCGCTTCACGCTCGAATGGCGCGCTGCGTCGCCGGGCTGGATGAAGGTGCGCCCGACGTAGTGCGAGCGGATGATGCCTAGCTCGAAGGGAATGCCCGATTCCTGCGCGTAGCCGATCGCGGCAGGAACACCGCTGTCGGGCACCGGAATGACCACGTCCGCGTTGGCGGGCGATTCCTTGGCCAGCTCCATGCCGATCTGCTTGCGCGCCTGGTAGACCGAGATCCCGTCCATCACCGAGTCGGGACGGCTGAAGTAGACGTGCTCGAAGATGCAGGGGCGCGGGGAGGGGCTGCCGAAGGGACGGTGGCTCGAGATCGTGCCCTTGAAGTCCACCTGGACCAGCTCGCCCGGCTCGACCGCGCGGATGAATTCGGCGCCGATCACGTCGAAGGCCACCGTTTCCGAAGCAAAGACGATGGCATCGCCGATGCGGCCCATCACCAGCGGGCGAATGCCCAGCGGGTCACGGCAGGCCATCATGCCCTCGTTGGTCATGCAGATGAGGGCGTAGCCGCCCTCGACCATGCGCAGGGCATCGATGAACTTGTCGAGAAGGGTGGGGTAGCGGCTCGTCGCGACGAGGTGGATGATCACCTCGGTGTCGGAGGTCGACTGGAAGATCGAGCCCTTCATCACGAGGTCGCGCTTGAGCGTCATCGCGTTGGAGATGTTGCCGTTGTGCGCGATCGAGAAGCCGCCTGCGGCCAGATCGGCGTAGAGCGGCTGCACGTTGCGCAGGCCCGAACCGCCGGTGGTCGAGTAGCGCACATGGCCCGAGGCCATCGCGCCCGGAAGCGTTTCGAGGGTGTCGTTGTCGAAGACCTGGGCCACGTGGCCCAGTCCGCGATGCGACCGGAAATCGCTGCCCGAGAAGCAGGTGATACCCACCGCCTCCTGGCCACGATGCTGAAGGGAGTGGAGACCGGCGGCGGTGATGTTCGCCGCGTCCTGTGCTCCGATTACGCCAAAGACACCGCACTCTTCGCGCAGTTTGTCCCCGTCGGCGTCACGAAAGGGGTGTGTAAGGTTCATGGAATGAGGGCCCGCGCCTGCGTCAAGGTCGAGGGCGCATTTGCAGGGATCGGCCGCAATTGCAAGAGGGCGTGAACCCGCAACAGGTGCCATTGTTCCCTTGACGCGAAAAGGTGACGCGGATGTGACACGGACTGGCTCTCGTCTCGGGTCGGGAACCGCGAGGCATCTTGTGCGCTTCAGGCGGGCGCGTCCGGGCGGCGAGCACGGGGGCAGGAGTGCTCCTTGCTTGCCTCCCTCAAGCCTTCACCCTAAGGCTTGGCGCCTGCACAGCTTTATCCGGTTTTCACCTCTTCATAGAAGGCGGCGTCCCGCTTGCTACTCTCTCCTTTCGAATGGACCATCGCCAAGCGCTACATGCTGCCCGGCAAGGGGGAGCGCTTCATTGCGCTCGTCGCCGGGATCAGCCTCGTGGCGGTCATGCTCGGCGTCGCCGCGCTCGTCATCGTGATGAGCGTGATGAACGGTTTTCGCGCCGAACTCTTCGACAAGATCGTCAGCCTCAACGGCCATGCCATCGTGCAGGCGTATGGCGGACGTATGGATAACTGGGAGGAGGTGCTCGAGAAGGCCCGCAAGACCCCGGGTGTGACCCATGCCTCGCCGCTGATCGAGCAGGGGCTGATGAGTACCTTCAATGGCCGGGTCGAAGGCATCCTTGTGCGCGGCAACACGCAAGGGGACATCAATGCGCTCGCCGACAAGGTGAAGGAAGGCAGCCTGAAATCGCTGGCGGATGGGGTGAGCAACATCGCCATCGGCTCGCAGCTGGCCCAGAATCTGGGCGCGCGGGTGGGCGATACCATTACCATCGTCAACCCGGCTGGTCGCCCGACACCCTTCGGTACCGTGCCGCGCCAGATCGCCTACACGGTGACCGCCATCTTCGAAATCGGGATCTATGACCTCGACCAGACCTACGTGATCATGCCCATGGCGAATGCGCAGCAACTTCTGCTCCTGGGCGACACCATTGGGACCATCGAGATCACGACATCCGATCCCGACCGGGTGAGCGAATTCCTGGCCCCGCTGGAACGCCAGCTCAAGGGCAAGGCCGTCGTCACCACCTGGAAGCAGATGAACGCCTCGCTGTTCGAGGCGCTGGCGGTCGAGCGTGTGGCGATGTTCGTGGTCCTCTCCATCATCGTCCTCGTCGCGGTGTTCAACATCTTGTCCTCGCTGATCATGCTGGTGCGCGCCAAGACGCGCGACATCGCGATCCTGCGCACGATGGGCGCGACGCGCCGCTCGCTGATGAAGGTCTTCGTGACCGCGGGCTTCTGCATCGGCGCTGCGGGCACGGTAGCCGGGCTGGTGCTGGGCGCGGTCTTCCTCTATTTCCGCCAGCCGGTCGTGCATCTGGTCGAGAGGCTGACGGGACAGAACCTGTGGGACCCCTCGATCCGCTTCCTCACCGAATTGCCCGCGCGCACCGATCCGGTCGAGATCGCCATCATCTGCGTGCTCTCGCTCGTCCTCAGCTTCCTCGCCACGCTCTACCCCGCGTTCAAGGCGGCGAGCACCGATCCTGTCCAGGTCCTTCGCTATGAGTGATCCCCTCGTCGTCCCGGCCCCGGCCGATCCGTCCACCGATCCGGTAGTGCGCCTGGAGGGCGTGACCCGCAGTTTCGAGCAGGGGGGCGTGCGCATCGACGTGCTGCGCGGGGTCGACCTTGCCGTGCAGCCGGGCGAAATCGTCGCGCTGCTGGGCCCCTCGGGCTCGGGCAAGTCGACCATGCTCCAGGCCATCGGCCTGCTTGAAGGCGGCTTTGGCGGGCGTATCGAGATCGCCGGGATCGATGCCAGTAACCTGGGCAAGGACGCGCGCGCGGCGGTGCGGCGCGATCACATCGGTTTCGTATACCAGTTCCACCATCTCCTCCCCGATTTCAACGCGATCGAGAACGTGGTCCTGCCCCAGCTCATCACCGGCCGCGCGCGCGGGGCCTGCGAGGAGCGGGCAACCCAGCTCCTGACCGCGCTGGGGCTGGGCAAGCGGCTCGACCACCGGCCCAGCAAGCTGTCGGGCGGCGAGCAGCAGCGCGTGGCGGTTGCCCGCGCGCTGGCCAATTCGCCCCGGCTGGTGCTGGCGGACGAGCCGACCGGCAATCTGGATGAGGCCACCGCCGACACCGTCTTTGCCCAGTTCCTCGAACTCGTGCGCGGGCAGGGCAGCGCGGCGCTTGTGGCGACCCATAACGAGCGTCTGGCGGCGGCGATGGACCGCGTGGTGCGCCTGCATGAGGGCGTGCTTGCCTGAAAATTGCACGCGTGCGTCCACACGAGAGCACGCGCGCGTTGATTTTGGCGATCGACATTGCCAAATGGAAACAAAAGCTCGGTACAACTACCGTCAGCACCGGGCGGTCCCATAAGAGTGAACATGAAAGGCCAAGCGCGATGAGCGACAATCCCTCCACCATTCACGGCGGTGAAGGCGCCGGTTCCGGCTTCGCCTGGAACGATTCGGCCGAACTGCACAAGTGCGAGGACGGCGGCGGCCTGTTCCACCGCTTCAAGGTCCTGCGCCGCGGGACCGTGGCCGAGATGATCGAGTTCGTGATGGACCTGCCCGAGGAAAAGCGTGAGGACTACGCGATCCAGAAGGCCGGTGACCGCACCTTCAAGTACGCCGAAATCGTGACGCTGTACCGCCGTTCGGATTTCCCCAAGGGCGATGCCTGATCCACGCACCATCGCCGATTTTTCGGCGAGGTTGCCTTCTGGCGAGACGGTGGGCCTGGCCGACCGTCTCGGCAGGGTGGTGCTGGTGGTCAACACCGCCAGCAAATGCGGCTTCACCCCGCAGTACAAGGGCCTCGAAGCCCTCTATCGCAATTATGGTCCGCGCGGGTTCGAGGTCATGGCCTTTCCGTGCAACCAGTTCGGCGGACAGGAGCCCGGCTCGGCCGAGGACATCGCCCAGTTCTGCGAGATCAATTTCGGCCTCTCCTTCCCGGTGATGGGCAAAGTCGAGGTCAACGGCGCGAACGCCGATCCCCTCTTCCAGTGGCTCAAGGCCGAAGCGCCGGGTGTTCTGGGCACCAAGGCGATCAAGTGGAACTTCACCAAGTTCCTAATCGACCGTGAGGGCCATGTCGTGCGCCGCTACGGCCCGACCGAAAAGCCCGTCACACTTTCCCGCGATATCGAGAAGCTGCTCTGAGCAAGGCTCAGGCGCGGCGGCGCTCCGGTCCACTGGGGGCGAGGGTTTGCGTTTCTGGAACGTCGGCGTCGGCGGGCGGCAACGGTGCGCGGCTGGTCTCGGCGTGCAGAGCCTCTTCCATCAGCCGTGCCATGCCCGCCTCGTCGGCCAGGACCGTGCGGTTGCGGCCCAGCGCCTTGGCGAGATAGAGCGCCCGGTCGGCCTCGTCGAGAAGCTGCTGGGGCGAAACTCCGGGCGTGTGGATGGCAACGCCCGCGCTCAGCGTCGCCAGGTGCGCGTGGTCGGCGTTGCGATGTGCGCGGGCTGCAAAGGCGGCGCAGATGCGTTCGACCCGGGCGTAGGCGCTGTCCGGCGAGGCGGCCTCGACGAGCACGGCAAATTCCTCGCCGCCATGGCGAAAGACGCTGTGGTGATGGACGAACTCGCAGGCGACATTGGCCGCGCCTGCAATCACCACGTCGCCAAATCCATGCCCGAAGCGGTCGTTGATCGACTTGAAGTTATCGATGTCGAGCACGGCCAGCGCAAGCACCTGACCCTCGCGCCCGGCATCTTCGCGGGCCAGCTGGGCGAGCCGCCGGTCGAGCGCGCGGCGGTTGCCCACGCCTGTCAGCGGATCGACCATGGCGAGCTGGAAGTGGTGCAGCGCGATCCGCTCGCGTCCCAGCGTGGTCATGAAGACGGCCAGAAGAAGGCCTTGCAGCACGAGTAGAAAGTTGAAGCTGGCGATGGCCCAGGTCTGCGTCTCGAGCGAGCCGTAGGGCGCTGGGAGGAGTGTCGTGAAGGGGACGCGCAGCGCATGGTAGGCGCCGAAAGCGTAGAAGATCCAGGCCAGCGTCTGCGCCGAGGGCAGGTGGCGGTCGCGCAGGCTCTGGAACTCGCGCGCGCTCAGCAGACTGAAACCCGCCATCAGGAGCGTGCGCGGCAACATGCGCCATTCGGGGAAGTGGGCATCGTTCCCGAGTGTCAGCGAGAAGACGAGGCTGACAAGGCAGGCGATGAAGGCAGGGATCGGCAGCGGGCGTCGGCGCGCGGCATAGCGCGCGCACTGCCAGGCCGCGCCGAACATCAGTGTGAAAAGGAACCACCCGAAGGCCAGCGCGGGCGCACCGCCCAGTTCGTCCGGGTAGCTCAGCAGGATGCCAGCGGGGATGGCTACCGCAAAAGGCGAGAAGAGCCAGACCGAATGGCGCGGGCGACCGTCCTTGAACCATGCCAAGACCATGGCAATGCACAGGATCGCCGCAGCCGCCGTACTGCACACGGCAATGGTGGGGATGTCCGCCATCTCGGGGTCAGCGCCGGGCCATGACGCGTGCGGGGCGAGCGAGATGCGATGGTGCGATATCGGGCATGGCGAACTGGCGTCCTCATCTTGAGCGGGGGCACCCACCTGCGGTCAAGGCCGATGCCTTGCTGCCTGCGGCTCACCCTGGTTGCTGTCCGTCGCGTCGATGCACGCTCTCGTTCTGGGATGTATCTATAGGAAACTATCCTTAACTCTTTGTGCGTAGATTGAAAAGAGGGACGCCGCCTTAAATTTACGATCTAAGTTTATATAATAACGAAGATTTTGTAATTATCGCGGCGGCGAGGGCATCATCGCTCGCCGGATGGGCGCCAGATAGTCATGCTCTAGCGTTAACCAGCGTCCGCGCCCCGTACGTCTGCGATGCGCCCGCGTGCGCGGCTATCCCCCGCTCGATGCCCGCAAGGTCTTGATCCGTCCGCAGCCCGGGGCCTAGATCGCGGATATGGCGTTCTCTCCTTTCGTACCCTTGCGCATCTTCTCCAGCTACACGATGCTGGATGGCTCGATCGACCCCAAGGCCATGGCGAAACTGGCGAAAGCCCGGGGGTTCCCGGCCATGGCGATCTGCGACCGCAACGGCCTCTACGCCGCGCCCACCTATGCCCAGGCGGCCAAGGGGGCGGGCATCCAGCCCATCGTCGGCACGTTCCTTGCCGTTGCACGCCCGGGCGCCGTGGCGCAGGGGCAGGATCGTCCGATCGACTGGCTCGCGCTCTTCGCGCAGAACGAGGCCGGCTGGGAGAACCTGTGCCGCCACGTCAGCCGCGCGCACCTCGAACGCCCGCTCGAACTGGAGCCGCACATCGAGCTTGAGTCGCTCGAAGGCTACACCGATGGGTTGATCTGTCTTTCGGGCGGCGATGAGGGCGCGCTCGCGCGGCTTCTCGCCAAGGGCGATACGGCCGAGGCGACCCGCTATTGCGAAGCGCTCGAACGCTTCTTCCCGGGCCGCCTCTATATCGAGATCACCCGCACCGGCGAGGAGGTCGAGGACGCGAGCGAGGAGGCGCTGATCGATCTCGCCTATGCGCGCGACATCCCGCTCGTGGCCTCGAACCCGGCGCAGTACTCGGAAAGTTCCTTCCACGACGCGCACGATGCCATGCTGTGCATCGCCAACTCCACCCAGGTCGACGCGGCCGAACGTCCGCGCTCCTCGCCCGAGCGCTGGGTCAAGCCGATCGAGGCGATGGAGGAGATGTTCGCCGATCTGCCCGAGGCGATGGCCAACACCCTCGTCGTCGCGCAGCGCTGCGCCTATGTCCCGCCGCGCCGTCCGGCGCTGCTGCCCAGCCTTGCCGGTGACAAGAAGGGCGAGGAAGCGATGCTCGCGCGCGATTCGCGCCGCGGCCTGGCGCGCCGTCTCGCCCCCTACTGGCCCGACGCCACCGAAGCCGAGCTCGACGAGGCGCTCGCCTTCGAGGGGGAGGAACTGGCTAGCGCCTACGAAGCCTTGCGCGAGAAGGGCGTCACCGAAGACTTCATCGACTACGCCAAGCGGCTGAAGTTCGAGATCGACATCATCGTGGGCATGGGCTTTCCCGGCTACTTCCTGATCGTTGCCGACTTCATCAAGTGGTCCAAGGATAGCGGCATTCCTGTGGGGCCGGGCCGTGGTTCGGGCGCTGGTTCGCTCGTTGCCTGGGCGCTTACCATCACCGACCTCGATCCGCTCAAGCTGGGTCTGCTGTTCGAACGCTTCCTCAACCCGGAACGCGTCTCGATGCCCGACTTCGACATCGACTTTTGCGAAACCCGGCGCGGCGAGACGATCCGCTACGTGCAGAAGAAGTACGGGCACGACCACGTCGCCCAGATCATCACCTTCGGCAAGATGAAGGCGCGCGCGGTGCTGCGCGACTGCGGGCGCATCCTGCAGATGGGCTATGGCCGCGTCGACAGCTTGTGCAAGATGGTGCCCAACCATCCGACCGACCCGTGGACGCTCGACCAGGCGCTCAACGGCAAGAAGGAGAAGGACGGCTCCACCTCGCCGCCGGTGGAAGAATTCCTCCGGGAATACAACAACGACCACGAAGTGAAGCGCCTCGTGGATCTTGCCGTCCAGCTCGAAGGCATGCCGCGCAACTCCTCGACCCACGCGGCGGGCGTTGTCATCGGCGACCGACCGCTGGAAAAGCTGGTCCCGCTCTACCGCGATCCGCGTTCGGACATGCCGGTGACGCAGTTCGACATGAAGTTCGTCGAGGACACCGGCCTCATCAAGTTCGACTTCCTCGGCCTCAAGACGCTTTCGGTGCTGCGCCGCGCCTGCGATCTTCTGGAGCGGCGGGGCATCACGATCGACCTCTCGACGCTCAGCTGGGACGATCCGGGCACCTACGAGCTTCTGAAGCGCGGCGATACGGTGGGCGTGTTCCAGCTGGAATCGGAAGGCATGCGCCGCACGCTCGCGGCGGTGAAGCCGACCAACTTCGGCGACATCATCGCGCTCGTCTCGCTCTACCGCCCGGGCCCGATGGACAACATCCCGCTCTTCGGCCGACGCAAGAACGGGCTGGAGAAGATCATCTACCCGCACGAGAAGCTGGCGGGTATCCTGGAGGAAACCTACGGGATTTTCGTCTACCAGGAACAGGTCATGCAGGCCGCGCAGATCCTGGCCGGATACTCGCTGGGCGATGCAGACCTTCTGCGCCGCGCCATGGGCAAGAAGGTCCAGGCGGAGATGGACAAGCAGCGCAAGCGCTTCGTCGCGGGCTGCAAGGAAGTCTCCGACATCGACGCGCCCAAGGCCAACGAACTGTTCGACTTGATCGACAAGTTCGCAGGCTACGGCTTCAACAAGTCGCACGCGGCGGCCTACGCGCTGCTTGCCTACCACACCGCCTGGTTCAAGGCGCACTACCCGCACGAATTCTACGCCGCGGCCATGTGCTTCGACATGCACCAGTCCGAAAAGCTGGCGATCTTCGTCGACGACATGCGCCGCAACGGCATCGAGGTCGCGCCGCCCGACATCAACAAGTCCGAAGCCGAGTTCATCGTCGAGGAAACCCACGACAGCCTCGCTGTGCGCTATGCGCTGGCGGGCATCCGCAACGTGGGCGAGAAGGCGATGGACGCGGTGGTCAAGGAGCGCGAGACCAACGGGCCTTTCACCAGCCTCGATGACCTGTTCCGGCGCGCCCCGGCGGGCTCGATGAACCGCCGCCTGCTGGAAAGCCTGGGCGCGGCGGGCGGCCTGGACGGGCTTGAACCCAACCGCGCGAAGGTCATCGCCAACGCCGACACGCTGCTCGCCGAGGCCGACATGTCCGCGCGCGAGCGCAATTCGACGCAAGGCGGTCTTTTCGGGGACGAGGACCACGCGGTGCAGGGCCTGCGCCTGGTCGATGCCAAGCCCTGGAGCCGCATGGACCAGATGGCCAAGGAGCGCGAGGTCTTCGGCTTCTACTTTGCCGCGCACCCGGTCGAGCAGTACCGTGCGGTCGCCTCGGCGAACGGCGCGCGCACCTACACCAGCCTCATGGCAGGGGGCGGTGAGGGCGGGCGCACCGGCGCCGTCATGGCCGCGATGGT
Organism: Novosphingobium mangrovi; assembly: GCF_022818885.1. Classification (NCBI taxonomy): domain Bacteria; kingdom Pseudomonadati; phylum Pseudomonadota; class Alphaproteobacteria; order Sphingomonadales; family Sphingomonadaceae; genus Novosphingobium; species Novosphingobium mangrovi. Next base: position 21,476 of record NZ_JALHAT010000003.1, read on the forward strand.
CGAGAACGTGCAGAAGCGAAAGACCAAGCGGGGCAAGGACTTCGTCATGGTCGACTACTCGGACGCTTCGGGCAACTTCTCGGCCTGCTGCTTTGAAGAGAACATGGTCGATGCCTTCGTCGCCTGGGGCAAGGAAAACGCCTGCCTGCTGCTTCAGGTCGAGCTCGACAGCCCGAGCGAGGACGAGCCGCCGCGCGTCACCGTGCGCAGCGGACGTCCGCTGGCCGAAGTGACGGCGGGCGCGCGCATGCTCCTGCGTCTCGACATCAGCACGGTCGAGGCGGTGCAGGAACTCGCGCTCCTCATGCGTCCGGGGCGCAAGGGCACGGGCGAGGTGATGGCGACGCTCAAGCTGGGCGATGGCCGTGACCAGCGGGTGCGGCTGGGTCGCGATTTTGCGCTCGACGGCGAATTCGCCGAGCAACTCGCCAGTGTCGAGGGGCTCTCGAACATCTCGCTGATCGCCCGCCAGGGCCCCGAGAGCGTGCGCCGCGCGGCCTGATTTGCGCGCTTCGTTTGAAACACGCACAAAGGCCCGGCACTCCCCATGGAATGCCGGGCCTTTTTTGCGTGTGAGGGCGCGGGGCCTTAGTTGTTGGCGGCGCCTTCGGCCGCGCTCTCGGCCGCATCGCCGATCTGCGAGGCCGCATTGCCGACATCCTGCGCCGCATCGGCAATGGCGTTGTCGCGCGCAACCTCGCTCGAGGAGGTCTGGCTGAAGAGGTAGAAGCCGCCGACAACCGCGACGAGCAGGATCAGCGCGATGACAAGGCCACTGCCGCCTGAGGACGACTTGCTCTCATGGATGACGGTGGTGTGGGTAGGCTGTGCCGCAGCCGGTTCGTCGGTGGTCGTGCGGCGCTCGTGGGTCACGTATTCATCTGCCATGGTTTCGCATCCCGTTGTTGTTTCGTGTTGCCGGGAATAACCAAGGATGCGCGCCTCCGGTTCCATGAACCGCAGATTACCGCGCGTTCAGCGGGGAGACGGAAGGTGCGGGACGGGAGCTCGTCGTGCCTCAGACCGCGAGGCGTAGCTGCTCGGGCTGGTCGGCCAGGACGTGGATCTGGAAATAGTACTTTTCGGTCGGCTGGCCGTTGGCGGTGAAATTGATGCGGACCTGCCGGGCGATGCCTTTCACGAAAATGCGCTGTCCCTTCAGGTGTTTGGCAATCTCATCCGGGTCATCGCTGCCGAACATGCGCCGTGCAGTGCGCATGGGAATGGAGACGGTCAGGCAGTTGCGGTCACGGTAGTCGCGCTCGGAGTTCAGGTAGATGTGGCCGCTTTGCGCGCCCACCGCGCGCACGGGCATCTCGAAGATCCCGGCAACGCCTGCTTTCGAGCCCAGATAGGAGGCGTAGGTGACCGCCTCGGTCGTGGAGAGGCAGCCCGGGGTGCAGGCTTGCGCGCGGCTCACCGAGGGTAGCCTAGCCTGGCCGTCCGGCGCTGGGGACGCGCCTGCAGCCTGGGCAAGACTGGCAAGAGCCAGCGCGAGGAGAGCGGCGTTCATGGATTTTCCTCCGGGAGCACGGTGGGCAATGCAAGTGCGCCATGAACGCACGGCACTTGTTATTAGGCAAGTGTATTGTGGCATGGGCGGTGTCTTCCTGATCATGCCCGGGCCTCTATAGCAAGCTCAGCTGCCCGTCGGGCGAGGGCGCGCGGAACTGGCTGCAATCGAGGTGGACGCCGGGAGGCCCAAGGCGGTGGCGCTTCATGGCAAGGCGGAAGCGGCTGCGCACGAGGTCGGCCCAGGGGCTCTGGGGCCGGAAGCGTTCGCCAAAGCGCGGATCGTTGTCGCGCCCGCCGCGCATTTCGCGGATGATCGCCATGACCTTGCCTGCGCGGTCGGGGAAATGGGCTTCGAGCCATTCGCGAAAGAGCGGGGCCACTTCGAGGGGCAGGCGCAGCATGATCCACATGGCCCCGCGCGAGCCCGCCTTCGCGGCTGCCTCGACCAGGCTTTCCAGTTCGTGGTCGGTGATTGCGGGGATGACCGGCGCGATCATGGCGTGGGCGGGAATACCTTGGGCATTCAGGGCCTCGAGCGCGGCAAAGCGTTTGGCAGGAGCTGCCGTGCGCGGTTCGAGCAGGCGCGAGAGGCGGGCATCGAGGCTGGTGACCGAGATCCCGACGCTGACAAGATCGCGCCGCGCCAGCTCGGCCAGCACGTCGCTGTCGGCAAGTATCCGGTCGGACTTGGTGACGAGGCTGACCGGGTGGCCGACCTCCAGACACAGTTCGAGGATGTCCCGGGTGATCCGGTAGCGCCGCTCGATCGGTTGGTAAGGATCGGTGTTGGTCCCCATCGCAATCGGCGCGACGCGGTAGTTCCGGCGAGCCAGCGTTTCGCGCAGCAGCCGGGCGGCATCGGGCTTGGCGAAGAGCCTGGTTTCGAAGTCCAGTCCCGGCGAGAGATCGTGGTAGGCATGGCTGGGCCGGGCAAAGCAGTAGATGCAGCCATGTTCGCATCCGTTGTACGCGTTGATCGAGCGGTCGAAGGGGATGTCGGGCGATTGGTTGAACGAGACGATTGTTCTGGGGTGCAACTCGGTGACGACCGTCGTGACCGAAGGGGGAGGGCCGTCGATCTGCTCTCGCTCGTCAAGCCAGTCGCCATCGCTCTCACTTTGCGTGAGATTGAAGCGCGTACTCGTCTGATTGCTGACCGCGCCGCGGCCCTTGATGGCTTCCATAATTGGAACATAACAGGAACACATGTGTCCGTCCATCCGTATGGCTTCAACAGTGCCCCCCAATTTGATGGCGGAAGTCAGACGAAGCACTTAACGTATTAGGATGTTTGCCCATTCCAGCTCCAAACGCGTCCGGCAAATGTTTGCCGATCAGTTCACTGCGGATGCCGAGGGCGCCCTTTACAGAAAGAGCCAGAAGGGTGCGCAATATCGCGTGAGCGAGGCGGAAAAGGAGGCATTCATAACGGCCTACTGCGCGCACATCCGGTACGCGAACTGGTCGATGATCATGGCGATTGTCCTCCTGTCAGTGCTGGTACCCTGGTTCAATCGGGGCAGGGACGTCTCCGAGTCCATGTTCGCGATCAGGATCGGAGTGTACGCGATCATGGTAGCATTCGTGGTGTTCTACTATTGGTCGTGGAATGCACCAGCTCGGGCGCTTCGGCATCGGACGCCGGAGCGTGCCGCATTGACGAGGGAGCAAGCGCGCGGGCTCGTGCTCTCAAAAATTACGTACCGAAAGCTGGCCTTGGTCGCCTCGATCGGCATGGGGCTGGTTTTGAAACATTCGCAGGAAACAGACCTATTTCAAAGTTGGGCGCTCGTCTGGCTCGCAATAGGCGGTGCCCTGGCTCTTGGTTCCGGTGTTCAGGCCTTTCGGAAATGGCGATGGGGTCAGCACCATTCCAGGCAGTAGACCGTCGCCAAGGAGTCCCGGCTCGCACAGGAAAACGGGCCCGCGGCCGAGGGTCTGGCGGCGGGCCCGGTAGGTGTCGGGAGAGAGAAAGGGGGAGGCTCTCCCGCGGGTCGGTCCGGATGCGTCAGGCGATGACGGTGGGCACTCCGCAGCGGACCTTGTTGACCTGTACGTCGGCGGCCCCGAGGCGGACGCCGAGCGCCTGCGTGAGAGAGAACACGGTTGCATCGAGTGTCGGGGCAATCGTGGACAGGGTATTGCCGACGATGTTGGTGACAGAGGAGAGGCTGAGCGAGAGGCCCAGGGTCTGGGCTTCGAGGTCGGTCTGCGCGATCAGCGAGGTCGCCAGCGACTGGGTGAGATCCTGCGTCGAGACGGTCTTGGTCACCTTGTCGCGAATGTCGGCAAAGGTGAAGAGGACCTCCTGCGGGCCGGTCGTGCCGCCCAGCGACACTTCCGATAGTGCGGTGACGCGCGCAATCAGCGGTACATTGACGAGCGTGGCCCGCGAAAGCGTGACCGGGCTCGAAAGGTCGCCCATGTCCTGCGCGTCGGGCCGCCCGATGCCGATGGTGCCGATGGCCGGGGTCACGCCAAGCCGCACACCGTCGCTATCGGGATCGCCGCTGCACTGGATATCGTCGAGCGTCGCCTCGGCCTGGGCGAGCTCGGTGTAGAGGGGGAGTTCGATGGATGGCAGCCAAGGGCTCCCCGTACCCACGCGCGCGGACACGAGCAGCCGGGCCTGGGCCGTGCGCAGGACGTAATCGCGCGCGCCAGTGATCGTCAGCCAGGGGGAATGCGCCAGTCCATAGCCGCGCACGAGGCGCACATGGACGCTGGAGAGCCCGGTGGCGGCCAGGTCCAGTTCGATGTCGAGCGTGTCGCCGTGCGAGAGTTCCAGTAGCATGCGCACCAGCGAGAAGGCATCGACCTCCACGCCCGCCGTGCCCGGATCGTAGTCAAGCGCTCCGTAGGGACCCAGATCGAGGAGGTCGGCAAGGCGCACTTCGACGAAGGGGGCCTCGTCCGCGATCCGGTCGATGAGGGCAACCGTGGCGCTGTCGGAGGCGGTCGAGCCGATCGCGCGCAGCGCATCGCCCAGCGGTACAGGCGTGTTGAACAGATCGGCGTAGGTGCCCTCGTTCGCATTGACCTGCAACTTGAGGGCCTCGGCAAACCCCAAGAGGTCGACGTCGGCGCTGGCAAGGTTCTGCGAATCAAGCACCGAGAGGTTGAGCTCGGTCCCGATCAGCGCCGAGAGCAGCGCGTTGGGAATGCCGTCCGATACGGTGGCAAGGCTCGAACCCAGCGAATAGGCCGCCATGTCGATCCGCGCGGCCGTAGCCCGCGCGCGCACCGTGGCCGTTTCGAAACCGAGCGCGCGCCCGAAGAAGAGCGGGACGGTCTGGACAAGGTGGACGCGTGCGGCGCTGTCCTCCCCGCCAAGCTGGAAGCGTTCGTCCAGGGGCACGATCTTGTCCTGGCGATAGGTGCCGCTTTCGAGTTCGGCGATCTCGATGTCGGCCTCGCGGCTCTGGTCGATGAGGCCCTGGACCGCCGAGCGGCGCATTTCGAGGGCGTTTTCCTGTGCGGCGGCCATCGCAGCGGCATCGGCCAGGCCCTGGAGGCGGCGCTCAGCGAGGTAGATCGCGCCCAGATCCACAGCGACCGTGGCCACCCCCATCAGCATGAGCAGAGAGCCTGCCAGCATGACGGTGACCGCCCCCTCGTTGTCGCGGCGAAGGGTACGAAGGCATGTTGTGCGTGCTTTCATGGGCCAACTCCTCAGATCCCGGCAAGCTGGACGGTGGCTGCGCGCGCGATCGTGTCGCCGGGCAGGGGCACCAGGGAGTTGCTGAACATTTCGGCCTGGGTGACATCGTAGACGAGGGTGACGCGGTAATACTGGCCGTCGAGGCCGGTCTGCACGGTCACCAGGTCCGGATCGAGCGTGCCGGTGTGCAGGACGCTGTCGGCCACACTGGTGTCGACCAGCTGGCGCCGTTCTCCCGCATCGAGCCCGGCGACCGAAGCGCGGGCCGCCTCGTTGGCGACCTGCTGCAGCGAATGGGCGGCCATGAACCAGCCGCCGTAAGTCACGACGCCCAGAAGCAGCATGATGAGGACGGGAAGGGCAAGCGCAGCTTCCACCAGGACCGCGCCGCCCGTGTGGGCGGGCAGACGGCGGATCCGCGACAGGCGGCGCGCGACGGGGGCCAGAATGCGGCGAGGCCGCGCGTAACGTGGGTAAATGGCTCCTCCGATAGCCTTGGTCATCGTCTCTCTCCTTATCTCCACGTTCAGGATGCGCGCGGAATGCGAAGGAGACTTTGAAGGCCCTGAAGGGTGGCCTTCGTATTTTACACAGGCTGCCTTTGGGAAAAGTGGTCGCTGTCTCAGCTAGTTGCAGTGGTAGTTAATTTCGTGGAAAGGCCCGTTCCCGCCAACCTTCGTATTGGGCAGATGGTCACTGCAATTTTCTGTTTACCTTTGTCCGCCCCGCCATTCCGGGAGGGGCAGACGCCTTCCTCTCGAAATGCCAATACGCGAGCCCTGTGGGCACTCCCCAAGTGATGCCGAATGCGCCACTCCTGAAGGTCGCAAGGGTAAGTGGCCCCCAAGTCAGGCCGGTGAAAAGCCAGAAGAAGATGAGCCCCGTCACGGCTCCACACAGTGCGGCGAGCAGAGCCATCCAGGGGGCGTCGCGCCAGGGCCCCAGAAGCGCGCGAAGAGGCAGGCCAAAGAGACATAACCCCAGTGCCGTGAAAGGGATGGCCACCGTGCCATACCCGGCGATGAGAACCGGAATGATCCACGCTTCGTGTGCGAACGTGGACAAGGGCTGCGTTTCAACGATGGCAATGACCAGCACGAATAGAGCCGTCCCCGCATAGGCTCCCACTGCTGCGGATTTGGCTAGGGTCGAAAAGCGGCTGTGGGTTGGGTAGTCGGGGACAGGCATTGCTCAAGCCTGGAACACTGAACCGGATCGGACAAGCTTCGGGCGGCTGGCCGCACGCATCACGACGGCACTTGGCGTTTGCCCCGCAGCAGGCAGGTGGATTCAGGCGCTGTCGCTCTCGTCGGTCAAGACGGCGATGGCCCCTTCGCTGCCGTAGACACCTTCGAGCTTCACCAGCGCCATGCACAGCGGGATCGTCTCGCCCCGATTGGTCAGGAAATGGGTGTGCAGGCGGACCGGCTCGCCGCCGCGCAGCACGCCTTCGAGTGTTTCGCGAAAGGCCACCTTGTCGGCCACCGCGACAAGGTCGGTGAGGGCGACGCCGATGAGGCGCTCCTCGGGCAGGTCGAGCATTTCGCAGAAAGGAGCATCAACACGGTCGATGGTGCCGCGCACCGAAACGCGGGCATAGGCCACGCCGCCATGCTTGTTGAGCGCCTCGATCATGGCTTCCTTGACGTTGGCCTTGAAGTGGCGCTCGACGTCCTGGGTGATGTCGTGGAGGCGGATGGCGAGGCGGTCCTCGAGCGGGAAGGTCTGGAAGCGCAGCCAGGCGTTCTCGACGAAGGGGGAGGGGATGTCGGCCATGTTCGGGTGCCCATGCACCAGCGTCTGGCGGGCCTGGACTTCGAGCAGGCTTCCGCTGATGCAGGGAAGGGCCTCGATCAGCGTGGGGCCGATCAGCGTGCCGGGCCGCGACTTGGTCAGGGCGTGGGCATTCCGATTGGCGTAGACGACGCGCATGTTCTCGTCGCAGGCGATGATGCCGTCGTCGATCCAGTCGGCAAGCGCGAAATTGGCCGATTCGTTGCGCTGGTTGGGGTTCTCGCCCGGTTCGCCGCCGCCGATCCGGTTCCACAGATCGATGGGGCAAAGCACGTGCGTCTCGCGCCCGTGGTGGGTGATGAAAACTGGCGAATCGTGTGCTTCATCGCGAAACCGCGCAAACTTGCGCACGAATTCGGCCGCTGAGACGTAGCCCATACCTGGCGTGCCCTCTTTCTCTCTCCAACCCGGTCTTGGCCAGGTCGACTGCAACGGGCAGCAGGGTTTTCGTGTGGTCCACGTTCACATGGATCCATGGCCCTGCTGCGTCTCGAACGTTGCGATCCCGAAGGGCAGGGTACGAGCCAACTATATAACACTTTTTTAAGATTTCGGGCAGCGACTATGATCCATAGTGAACGTATTGGCCGCCTATGTGCCTCGTCCCAACGCAAACGGGGCGGGCTGGATGTCCAGCCCGCCCCGCGTGTCGGTTCCGATGAAGGAAGCCGGGTTTCGGCTTAGCCGAGGCCCTGGGCCTTCATTTCCTTCTCGAGGTTCTCGACGATCGCCTCGAAGAACTGCTCGGTGGTCATCCAGCTCTGGTCCGGACCGATCAGGAGCGCGAGGTCCTTGGTCATCTTGCCGCTCTCGACGGTCTCGATGCAGACGCGCTCGAGGGTCTCGGCGAAGGCGACGACGTCCGGGGTGTTGTCGAACTTGCCGCGGTAGGAAAGACCACGGGTCCAGGCGAAGATCGACGCGATCGGGTTGGTCGAGGTGGCCTTGCCCTGCTGGTGCTGGCGGTAGTGACGGGTCACGGTGCCGTGGGCAGCTTCAGCTTCCACGGTCTTGCCGTCGGGCGCCATGAGAACCGAGGTCATGAGACCCAGCGAGCCGAAGCCCTGGGCAACGGTGTCCGACTGCACGTCACCGTCGTAGTTCTTGCAGGCCCAGACGAACTTGCCCGACCACTTGAGTGCCGAGGCGACCATGTCGTCGATCAGGCGGTGCTCGTAGGTGATGCCGGCTTCCTTGAACTTCTCGGCGAAGCCTTCGGTGTCGAACACTTCCTGGAACAGATCCTTGAAGCGGCCGTCGTAGGCCTTCATGATCGTGTTCTTGGTCGACAGGAACACCGGCCACTTGAGGTTGAGGCCGTAGTTGAACGAGGCGCGCGCGAAGTCGCGGATCGACTCGTCGAGGTTGTACATCGCCATGGCGACGCCCGGAGCCGGGAAGTCGAATACTTCCTTGTCGATGACCTGACCGTCTTCGCCTTCGAACACGAGGCGCAGCTTGCCCGGGCCCGGGATCAGCGTGTCGGTGGCGCGGTACTGGTCACCGAAGGCGTGACGGCCGACCACGATGGGGTCGGTCCAGCCCGGAACCAGACGGGGCACGTTGCTGATGACGATCGGCTCGCGGAAGACGACGCCGCCCAGGATGTTACGGATCGTGCCGTTGGGCGAACGCCACATCTTCTTGAGGCTGAATTCCTCGACGCGGGCTTCGTCCGGGGTGATCGTGGCGCACTTGACGGCGACACCGTATTCCTTGGTGGCGTTGGCGGCGTCGACGGTGATCTGGTCGTCGGTCTCGTCACGCTTGGTGACCGAGAGGTCGTAGTACTTCAGATCGATGTCGAGGTAGGGAAGGATCAGGCGTTCGCGGATCCACTCCCAGATGATCTTGGTCATCTCATCGCCGTCCATTTCGACGATGGGGTTAACTACCTTGATTTTTGCCATTCGAGAAAAGCTCCCCTGGGGTGAAGGTGGGTGAGAATTGGGCCGTCTCTTAGGCAGAGAGCGCCCGTATAGCAAGGCGGGTCTGTCCGGGCGTCCCAGAGCGCCTTGCAAGCCGTAGATAATGATTTGCAATATCTTGGTTGCGCAAAGGCATGGCGTTCGGCCATCGCGACCGGGCCTGCATCGACAGGGGCGCGATGCGGGCAGGCGAAGTGGCGAAAAGGTGGGCGCGGCGCACGATTGCGCAGGTGCGGCTCTTCGGGCATCGCTGCGCGCACCATGAGAACCCGCCGTGCCGCCCGCTTGCTTGTACTCGACGCGCAGTTGCGCGTTTTGCTGCTGCGCTTCGTCTTTCGTGAGGGTGCTTTGCGCGGAGGTGATTTCTGGGCGACGCCGGGTGGCGGGCTCGAGCCGGGCGAGGATTTCGCGCAGGCGGCCCTGCGCGAACTGTTCGAGGAAACCGGCTTTGCGATCACCGATCCCGGGCGCGAGGTGGCGCGGCGCACGGTGCACTTCGTCATGCCCACAGGCGAGCCGGTGGAGAGCGAGGAGCGCTACTTCCTGGTGCGCCACGACGGTGCGGCCCTGTCGGCGCTCCATCGCACCGCCCTGGAGCAGGACGCCATAGCCGGGCACCGCTGGTGTCCTCGTGCCGAGCTGGAGCGGCTGGACGAGCAGGTCTGGCCCGAAGACCTTGCGGCCATGCTTGTCGATGCCGGAGCGTGGTGAGCGGGGAAGGGCGCGCAAAGCCCCAAACAAAAACCCCGCCTGGCTTTTCAGCCGGCGGGGTCTTGCGGAATGGTGGGCGTAGCAAGGATTGAACTTGCGACCCCTACGATGTCAACATAGTGCTCTACCACTGAGCTATACGCCCATTCCATTCGAGCGTTCCGAGAAGTTGTCCCCCTCGGTGGAGAGGCCCTCTAAAGGGGCTTCCGATTCTTGGCAAGGGCTTTTTTCAGAAAAATGTAATCAGATCTGCACGTGCTCGCTCAAACCGAACATTCGCTGCACTTCCAAGACGATATCGCGCAGGTGGAAGGGCTTGGACAGCACCTTGGCCTGCGGGGCTTCACGGCTGGCGCGCAGCGAAACGGCGGCAAAACCGGTAATGAACATGACCTTGGTGGCGGGCGCGATCTTGGCGCAGCGCTGGGCCAGTTCGATGCCGTCCATCTCGGGCATGACGATGTCGGAGAGGAGCAGGTCGAAGCTGTCGCTTTCGAGGTGGGGCAGCGCTTGCGTGCCTCGGTCGACCGCGACGACGTCGTACCCGGCATTTTCCAGTGCGCGTGCGAGGTAGGTGCGCATGGCCTGATCGTCTTCGGCTAGGAGGATGCGGATCATCTCTTGTTTTATTCCAACCTGGTGTTCGTGTGCGACCGCAAGGCGGTGTCTTGTGAAGCGGCCTCCCGATCCGATGGAATCGGACCAACCGCTCCAGATTATGCTTTTTCCGCATATTCGGAATCATCAGGTGAATCCATCAGGCGGAAAAATGCTCTGGGCGACTCGTCATAGCGCGGTTGGGGTTAAATTTCTTGCCCGGAATGGTCTTGGGGACCTGTCGGGGCGAGGCCGCGAGGTGGGCTGTGCGCCGGGGCTTTGACAGGGGCGTGGGAACGGGGCAGCGTTCGCCCCATGTCGCCTGCTCCCCATTCACCAGATTCGTTGTCCGGCCCGGACGCGCCGTCCCTCGCGCTTTCGGGAGGCAGTGTGCCGGGGCATGCGCAGCCGCAGCCCGCGTACACGCTGCATGGAGGAGGCGCAGGGGAGATGCCGATCCTGCTGGCCGTGCCGCACGCGGGGAGAGCCTATCCCGAGGCGCTGCTGGGGGACCTGCGCGAAGCTGCGCAGGCGAGTGTGCGGCTGGAAGATCGCTTCGTCGACATTCTCGCGCGCGGGGTGGCCGAGGCGACCGGCGTCGACCTGCTTCTGGCCCATGCACCGCGGGCGATGATCGATCTCAACCGTGCGCCCGAGGATGTCGACTGGGGGATGGTCGAGCGCATGCCGGGCGAAGGGGGCTCGGGTGCGTCGCGGGGCGCGCTTTCGCCGCGGGCGCGCAGTGGCCTTGGTCTCATTCCCCGGCGCCTGCCGGGTATTGGTGAGCTGTGGCGCCGTTCGCTGCGCCGCGAGGAGGTCGAGGCCCGGATCGCGCAGGTCCATGCGCCCTATCACGCCGCGCTTGCGCAGCGCCTTGTGGAAATTCGCGCGCGCTGGGGTGTGGCGCTGCTGGTCGATCTGCATTCGATGCCGCCGCTCCAGGCCCGGCCCGGCCAGACCGGCGCCGAGATCGTGATCGGGGATCGCTTCGGAGCGAGCTGCCATGGCGCGGTCATCGCCGCGACCTTTGCCCACTTTGCCCGTTGCGGGCGCACTGCGGCCCATAATCGGCCCTATGCCGGGGGCTATGTCCTCGACCGTCATGCCGCGCCTCGTCGCGGCATCCACGCGCTTCAGGTCGAGATCGACCGGACGTGCTATCTCGATGCGCAGATGCGTGCGCCGAGCGCGGGCGTGGACGCGCTGGTGGAGCAGCTTGCGGGCCTGGTTCGGGTTCAGGCCGCGGCGGTCATGGAGCTGGCGCGCCCGCGCGGGGCCGAGGAGGGCGGCGAGGGTTGGCCGCTCGCCGCGCAGTAGGCGCAGTAGGCGCAGTAGGCGCAGTAGGTCTGGCGCCTCGCGCGTGCAGACCTAAAAAAACCACCCCGCGCGACGCGCGAGGTGGCCAAGGTTCAGGGAGGAGGTGCACATCGAGTGCACCAGCCGATCGGGCCATGAGGGTAGCGCCGATCAGGCTGTCTCCAACATAGCGAACCTTGTGCCGAGTTCAAGCGATTCTTCGACGCAAAAATTACGCATCATGTCCAGTTAAAAAATCACGTGTCCGGATTATCAAATCCGATTGTGACATTTTTGTCATGAAGCGGTTGGTAACCTTCAAAAGCAGCGGCCCGGGCGGACTTCGCGTCTGCGTCGTCCACCCGGGCCGCGGGTATTTCCGGTCGGGCGAGGGGCCCGAATGAGGTGCCTGGGATCCGGCGTGCCGGGTCAGGCGCCCCGGTCAGGCATTCGCGGCCGGAGCCTGCGGCTGGGCATGCGGGCCCTTGCCCTGCTGCATCTGGCGGCCGAAGATGTCGCGCACCAGATCGAGCGAGAAGAGGTGGGCGTAGATCAGCGCGAGGAGACCGTTCTGGTTCCACTGGCGCAGGATGTCGCCACGCACTTCGCGCAGCTTGTTCTCGTCGACCATCTTGAAGCCGCGGTAGTTGAAGGGCTGGCCGCCGCCGATGTCGATGTTGAGCTCACCGTCCATGAGCAGGTCGTGCTTCTTGAGTTCGGCCATGAAGTTGCCGGTCTTCGAACCCGCCATCTCGAAGTTCTCGCAGAACTTGAGCATGTTCTTGGTGGTGTCGGTCGGCTCGCCATCGGCGAACAGGGCCTCGCCTTCCTCGATCTCGCCGATGAGGTCGCTGCTGGGATCGACGCAGAGCGAGAGCTCTTCGCTGTCCGGGCGCAGACGGGCGAGCATGAAGGGGTAGCGGCGCGCATAGGCCGGTATGTAGATCGGGTTGGGAACCGTGCCGTCGTCCTCGACGAAGACGTTCACGCCCTCGTTCATGCCCATCAGCGCGAGCGGGATCGGCTGGTCGGTGCCGGTGAAGATGATCGGGAAGTGGCGCTGTGCCTGCGGGAACTCTTCGACGGTCAGGGGAATCGAGTTCACCCCGGCCAGCCAGGTCGCCTTGTCGGTCGAACGCGTCTTCCAGCTTGCGTGCTGCTGCGAATTGAGCGGCACCAGATCCTTGTAGAACAAGGGAAGGGATGGATTCTGTGGCGCAGTGGCCATTGCAATACTCTCCGCGATCGAGGTTTCAAAAAAGATCAGCGCGTGGCTTTAGTGGCTTGATTGCGGCCGTGCAAGCCGAGGGTTCCCGCCACTAGGGGACTTCTACTCAGTTCATCAGCTTGCCGGGGTTGAGGAGACCTTGCGGATCGAGCGCGGACTTGACCGCGCGCAGCAGCCCCAGCGCCACCGGGTCGGCCAGCCGGGCCAGTTCGTCGCGCTTGAGCTGGCCGATCCCGTGCTCGGCCGAGATCGAGCCGTTCCACTGCGTGACCAGATCATGGACGCGCGCGCTGATGGCCTTGGCCTCGCCCGCATACCAGGTGGCGGCATCGACCCCTTTGGGCGCGATCATGTGGAAATGGACATTGCCATCGCCAAGGTGCCCGAAGGCGACCGCGCGCGTGCCTGGCCACTCGGCTTCGAGCTGGGGGCTGACCGTCTCGATGAAGCGGGGCATGTCGGCCACGGGCACCGAGATGTCGTGCTGGACGGCGGGGCCCTGCGCGCGCTCGGCGGGGGAGACGGATTCGCGCAAGGTCCAGAACGCCTCGGCCTGCGCCTCGTTGGCCGCGATCGTGGCATCCGCGATCACCCCCTTCTCGAGTGCACTGGCCAGCGCGGCTTCGCACTGGTCGCGCAAGGCCGTACCCGATCCTGCGGGCGCATCGCGCGGCGCGACCGCTTCGATGAGGACATGCCAGGGCGCGCGCGTGGCGAGCGGCGCACGGGCCTCGGGAAGGTACTCGAGCACGTGGTCGAGGCAGGGCTGGGGCAGCACCTCGAAGCCCTCTACCGCGCCCGGCAGTGCCTCCTCGCAGCGATGGAGCAGTTGGCGCGCGGCGCCCAGCGAGGGCGCGGCCGCCCAGATCACCACCCGCTCACCGATGGCGGGTGCAAGCTGTAGTGCGGCAGCCGTGACGATGCCCAGTGTGCCTTCCGCGCCGATGAAGAGTTGCTTGAGGTCGAAGCCGCGGTTGTCCTTGCGCAGCGGCGTTAGCGCCGAATAGACCTCGCCGCTTGCCAGTACCGCCTCGATGCCCAGCACCATGGCGCGCATCGAGCCATGGCGCAGCACCTGCGTGCCGCCGGCGTTGGTCGAGATAAGCCCGCCGACCGTGGCCGAGCCCTTGCCGCCCAGCGTCAGGGGGAAGCGCAAGCCTTGCGCCTCGGCCGCTTCGTGCAGGCTCTGGAGCACGACGCCCGCCCCACAGGTGACCCGCTGCTCGGCGACGTCGATGGCGCCCATCGTGTTCATCCGGCGCAGCGAGACGAGGAGCTGATTGCCCTCGGGCGACGGCGTGGCGCCCCCCGACATGCCGCTGTTGCCGCCCTGGGGGACAAGCGTCACGCCGTGCGCCGCGCACAGCTTCACGAGCGCGCTCAGCTGCGCGGTGTCGGCCGGCGAGGCGAGGGCGAGGCAGGCGCCGTGAAAGCGGCCGCGCCAGTCGGTCGTCCAGGGCGCGGTCAGGTCTGTATCGCGGGTCAGGCCGCGCGGGCCAAGCAGGGCGTTAGCCTCGGTCAGGAAGGTGTCGAAGGTGCTCATCTGCGCGGGTCTATGGCACAGCCCCCAGGCACTTTCATCCCTTCTTGAAAGTGCGTGCGGCGTCGTAGGCGCGGGCAGGGAGGGTTTTCCCGAGGCAAGGTTCAGCAGGCGTTCAAGCTGTTGCGCTAGGGATCGGCTTGCGGCATCACCGTGCGTCGGGGAAATGGGTCTGCAATGAGTTTCACATCCGTCCTGCTGATACCGCTGGCGTTTCTTGCGCCGGCGTCCTCGGCCTTGCAGCCGCGGGACGGTGGGGCGTGGGGGCATGACACCGCACGTACGCAGCTCTGGCCCGAGGCGGTGGCTCTGGATGATGCGCCGGGGCCTCTTTCCTTTCCTGAGGAGCAGATGCGCCGCGTGCAACCGGAGCCCGCCTGGCAGGTGCGCATCGAGCGGCGCATGACGATCCGCATTTCGCCCCGTGGCCGGGCGCCGCTTCCTCCTGACATGCGCGGCATTGCCATGCCCGGCGGGCCGGGCGCGCCGCGCTACGAGGAGCGCCCTATGAGCAAGTGCGTTGCGGCGGCCGGGATCGCGGGGGTTCAGCCCGAACGCGGCAACCGCCTGATCTTCTTCATGCGTGACCGGCGCGTAGTGAGCGCGGAACTCGACCATTCGTGCCGCGCGATGGATTTCTATTCGGGCTTCTATCTTGCGGGCAACGAAGACGGAAAGGTCTGCGTCAAGCGCGACAAGCTGCAATCGCGCAGTGGCACCAAATGCAGCCTGACTCGCATGCGCGAACTTGTCCGGATTCGGGACTGACGTCCTTTCGTCCGCGAGTTCTGCGGATTTCCTTGACTTTTGTGCACCAATCGGACTAGGGGCCCGCAATCGTGATGCGCGGGTCCCAAGTGGCTGGTGCATTGCCAAGAACACATGTTGTCCCGCATCCCCTTATCCGGAAACCTGAGCGTATATGAGCTTTGCCGACCTCGGCCTGTCTGACGAATTGCTGCAAGCGGTGGAAGCCGCGGGCTACAGCGAACCGACCCCTATTCAGGCGCAGGCGATCCCCCCGGTCCTCATGATGAAGGATCTCATCGGGATCGCACAGACCGGCACCGGCAAGACCGCCAGTTTCGTTCTCCCGATGATCGACGTGCTCGCACATGGCCGCCGCCGTGCGCTGATGCCGCGCTCGCTTATCCTGGAGCCGACGCGCGAACTCGCCGCGCAGGTGGCGGACAACTTCGTCAAGTACGGCAAGAACCACGACCTGCGCATGGCGCTGCTGATCGGCGGCGTCCAGATGGGCGAACAGGTCAAGGCGCTGCAGGAAGGCGTGGACGTCCTGATCGCGACGCCGGGCCGCCTGATGGACCTGTTCGAGCGGGGCAAGATCCTGCTCACGGGCTGTGAACTGCTGGTCATCGACGAAGCTGACCGCATGCTCGACATGGGCTTCATCCCGGACATCGAGACGATCTGCTCGAAGCTGCCGACCAACCGCCAGACGCTGCTGTTCTCGGCAACGATGCCGCCGGTTATCAAGAAGCTGGCTGACCGCTTCCTCGAGAACCCCAAGTACATCGAAGTCGCCCGTCCGGCCTCGACCAATACCAACATCGCCCAGTTCAAGGTGCCGGTGACCGCACGCAAGAAGCGTGAGACGCTGCGCGAGATCCTGCGCACCGACAACGTGTCGACCGCGATCATCTTCTGCAACCGCAAGACGACCGTGCGTGAACTGGCCAAGAACCTGAAGCAGAACGGTTTTGCAGCCGGCGAGATCCATGGCGACATGGACCAGTCCTCGCGCATCGCCGAGCTCGACTGCTTCAAGTCGGGTGAGATCAACATTCTCGTCGCCTCCGACGTTGCCGCACGCGGCCTCGACGTGAAGGGCGTGAGCCACGTCTTCAACTACGACACGCCCTGGCATCCGGACGACTACGTCCACCGCATTGGCCGCACCGGCCGTGGCGGCGCTTCGGGCCGGGCTTTCACCCTCGTGACCCCGGACGATGCCGAAGCGGTGGAGAACGTCGAGAAGCTGACAGGTGGGACGATCCCGCTGTTTGGTGAGGCTGCGGACAGCGCAGAGGCGGCTCCTGCCGCTGAAGAGGCCGAAGCTGCTCCCGCGCCGCGCAAGCGCGCCAGCCGCTCGAAGACGGCCACCAAGACCACTGCGGCTCCGGCCAAGGCGAAGCCTGCTCCTAAGGCAGCGGCGAAGCCCGCTCCGGCCCCCGTGGCCGAGGAGACGGTCGAGGCCGAGAGCCCGGCTCCGGCTCCCAAGCGCCGCGCGCCGCGTCGCCGGGCCGAGCCCACGGTGGCAGCCCCCGTGCTCGAAGCGGCGGGCGACTGGAACGGTCCGATCCCGGACTTCCTCGCGGTTTCCGCGGTTTCCTGAAACGAGCGCCTGTCTGGCGCGCGCCTTACGTGGTGCGTGCCAGCTGGTACATGAGCTCGACGAAGCCCAGGCTCGCACGGGACATCCCGGCGACCTTGGGGTTGGTCGAATCGATCACGAAATATTCGTCCGGGGCATGTGCGCCGCTGCCATGGCCGATGCCGAACTGTGTCGCGGGAATGGACACCGGCGGCGCGGTAAACACGGCGCCCGGCCAGGATCCGGCGAGGCGCGGGAACAGGTTCGCCTTCACGCCCATCGCCGCATAGGCCTCTTTCTGCGCGCGGATCAGGCGGGCATTTTCGGCGACTTCGGTGGGATCGTAGCCTCCAGTCACCTTCATTTCGACATCGGGAAAACCATGGGCGTCGAGGTGCGCGCGCAGCTTGCGCTCGGCTTCGGCGCGGGTCTGGTTGGGGACAAGGCGCAGGTCCAGCTTGGCAGCTGCGCGTCCGGGCAGGATCGTCTTGCCGCCGGGCCCGGTGTAGCCCGCGACGAGCCCCTCGATATTGACCGTGGGCTGACTGGCCTGGCGGGCAATCGCGGCCTCGAAGGGCAGGTCGTCGATCCAGTGGGTGACCCCCATCATCGCCTTGACCTTGGCTTCGTCGGTGTTCGCCGCCGAGATGGCGATCAGCTCCTTCTCGCGCGCAGTAAGCGGGCGCACGTTCTCGAACCAGCCGTCGATGGCGGCGGTATTCCCATCGGGTGTCACCAGCGTCTGTAAAGCCTGGACGAGCCGCCAGACCGGCGAATCGACGCTGGCCTTGTTGCTCGAATGGATGTCGCCGACAGGGCCGCGCCCCCAGGCTTCGCCGCTGGCGATGAGCTCCAACTCGACCACGCCCTTGGCGCCGAGGTTGATCGAGACTTCGCCATCGGGCCCCTGCCAGCAGGCGGGAATGAAGATCCCGGCGCACTTCTTCAGCGCGGGAAGCACCTTGGGATGGGTGGCGAGTTGCTTGAAGTGGGGCGAGCCGATTTCCTCTTCGCCTTCCGCGACGAGGACGAGGTTCACAGGCGGCGTGATCCCGGCGCGGCGCATCGCGTGCAGCCCGGCGAGCAGCGTTGCCTGCGGGCCCTTCTGGTTGATCGCTCCGCGCCCGACCAGCGCCTGGCCCCAGCCGGGCTTGGTGATGATGTGCCCCTCAAGCGGCGGCGAGGACCACTCGGCCGGGTCGAACTGCTTCACATCGTACATGAAGTAGAGCCCCAGCGTCGTCTCGGCGCCGTTGTCCATGACCCCGAAGACGCCCGGAAATCCATCGGTCGGCACGACCTCGACGCGCTCGAACCCGGCCTCGCGGGCAAGGCGCGCCATCATCTGCGCGCCTTCGGGCATGTTGCGGTTCTCCGCTGCGATCGAGGGCAGGGCGATCCATTCGCGCAGCCGGGCAATGTCGGCCTCTCGGCCCGCATCAAGTTGGCGCAGGATCGCGCCTTGCGGTGTATCGGCGGCCAGCGCGCGCCCAGAAAGACCAAGTGTGCCGAGCGCGGGCAGCATCAGCGAAGCGCCGAGCAGGCGGCGGCGATCCAGCGACGGCATGGCGGAAGTCGTGGTGTTCATGGCGGTCCTCCCCTCCGGACATTTGCGCCGCAGGATGCGCAGATGGCGGCGGGCTTGCAAGCCGGTCCATGGACAGCGCGCCTTTTTGCGCTTGCCTCCTTGCATGGGAACTCCACTCTGGCAGGTGCGATTGCAACGAGCGGACGCGTCGACGTGCGCTCGAATGGAAGGGTTACTGATGAAAATTCCGATGGTTATGTCCGCTCTCGTGCTCGCGGGGCTGAGCGTTGCGGCCAGCGCGCAGGAGAGTGCTCCCACGGCCAAGGTCGAGACAGGGACTCTGGCGGGTGTCGCACAGGACGGGGTCCTGAGCTGGAAGGGTATTCCCTTCGCCGCCCCGCCGACGGGCGAACTGCGCTGGCGCGCGCCGCAGCCGGCCAAGGCCTGGTCGGGCGTGCGCGCGGCCAAGAGCTATGCCTCGGATTGTATGCAGAAGCCCTTTGGTGGCGATGCCGCACCGCTCGGCACGCCGCCTGCGGAGGATTGTCTCTACGCCAATGTCTGGCGCCCGGAGAAGGCGCAAGGCAAGCTGCCCGTCCTGGTGTGGATCTATGGCGGCGGCTTCATCAATGGCGGCGCCTCCCCGGCCACCTATTCGGGGGCGGAACTGGCGAAGAAGGGCGTCCTCGTCTTCAGCTTCAACTACCGCATCGGGCGCTTCGGCTTCTTCGCGCACCCCGCGCTCACCAAGGCCGATCCCGACCATGGCAAGCTCGTCAACTACGGCTACATGGACCAGATCGCCGCGCTCGAATGGGTGAAGCGCAACATCGCGGCCTTCGGCGGTGACCCGGACAACGTGACGATTGCGGGCGAAAGTGCGGGCGGCAACTCGGTCGACAACCTGCTGACGCTTCCCGCAGCCAAGGGCCTGTTCGACAAGGCAGTGGTCATGTCGGGAGGCAACGGGAAGGGCTTTACCAAGTCGAGCATGGAGACCGCGCACGAGGCAGGCCTGGCCTTTGCAAAGAAGAAGGGCATCACCGGCACGGGCCCCGCTGCGCTGGATAAACTGCGCGCGCTCTCGGGCGAGGAGGTGGTCGACGGCCTCAACCTCATGGCGCTCTTTGCGCCGCAGGAAGGCCCTGTCACGTACACCTTGCCCGTCGTCGACGGTGTCACGGCCGCGCCTCAGCGGACCCATTTCGAGAACGGCGACTTCGCGCATGTCCCGGTGATGATCGGCGCGACGGCCGCCGACATCGGCGGGGTCGAGGGGCAGATGGTCGCGGGCGCGCGCAAGCTGGCCAAGGTGATCGGCGAGCAGGGCGTACCCGTCTACGAGTACCGCTTCTCCTACGTGGCCGATTCGGTCGCCGTGCCCGGCGCCCAGCACGCGACCGACATCCCCTTCTTCTTCGATACGCAGAGGGCCAAGTATGGCGACGAGACAAGCGTGCGCGACAACGCGATGGGCGATGCGATGAGCAGCTATCTCGTCAACTTCGCCAAGACCGGCGCGCCGAGTACGGGCTGGGGACTTCCCGCCTGGAAGCCTTACGCCGAGGCAAACGGCCAGATCATGGACTTCGCGACTGATGGTAAGGTCCACTTCCGCGAGGACCCCTGGCAGGACAAGATCGACGCCGCGGACATGTGACGAATAGATAGAGAAAAGGGCCGGAAGGGAGATACCTTCCGGCTTTTTTTCAATATGTTTCAAGCGGGCTTTACGAAGCTGTCGAGGACCCGCTTGGAGCCGGACTTCTCGAACTCGATCTCCAGCTTGTTGCCTTCCTGCGACGCAACGGTGCCATAGCCGAACTTCTCGTGAAACACGCGCGTCCCAACTTCGATGTCGGTGCGCGGCTTGGAAGCGAAGCTCGCCGCGCTGCGGGTGCTCTCCTTGACCCGCTTGGGGGCGGTCTCGAACTCGCGCTGGGCGGCGCGCTGCCAGCCTGGCCCGCGCGTTACGGTACGGCCCGGCTGCGATCGGGCGACGTCGGCGAAGGGATCGGCGTGCTCGGACCACTGTGCGCGCCAGAGCGATGCGCCGCCTGACAGCGTGGTCTCGCTCTCGATCTGGTCCTCGGGCAGTTCGGCGATGAAGCGCGAGGGGATCGAACTGGTCCACTGGCCGTAGATGCGCCGGTTTGCCGCATGAAGAATGGTGCACTTGCGGCGCGCACGGGTGATCGCAACGTAGGCAAGGCGGCGCTCTTCCTCGAGACTGGCCAGCCCGCCTTCGTCCAGCGAGCGCTGCGAGGGGAACACGCCGTCTTCCCAGCCGGGCAGGAACACGTTGTCGAATTCCAGCCCCTTGGCCGCGTGCATGGTCATGATCGTGACCTTCTCCTCATCATCGCGCGCGTCATTGTCCATGACGAGGCTGACGTGTTCGAGGAAATCGCCGAGGCTGTCGTACTCTTCCATCGCGCGGGCGAGCTCGACGAGGTTCTCAAGGCGTCCGCTGGCCTCGGGGGTGCGTTCGGCCTGGAGCGCGTCGGTGTAGCCACTCTCGTCGAGGGCGGTGCGGATGAGGTCGGCGGGGCCTTCCTCCTTCGCCATGTCGCGCCAGCGCGCGAAATCGCGCATCAGCGAAAGCAGCGTGTTGCGCGCACGGGCGGGCAATTCGTCGGTGTCGCAGATTTCAAGCGCGGCCTTGGCGAGCGGGATGCCGCGGCGACGGGCCAGGAGGTGCAGCTTTTCCAGGGCCTTGGCCCCGAGCCCGCGCTTGGGCGTGTTGTAGATGCGCTCAAACGCGAGGTCGTCTGCGGGCTGGGCAATGACGCGCAGATAGGCGAGGGCATCGCGAATTTCCGCGCGTTCGTAGAATCGGAAGCCGCCGACGATGCGGTACTTCATCCCGATCGAGATGAAGCGGTCCTCGAATTCGCGGGTCTGGTACTGCGCGCGCACGAGGATCGCGATCTGGTCGAGCGGGGCGCCTTCGCGTTCGAGGCGCTCGATCTCGTCGCCCACCCGGCGCGCTTCCTCCGGCGCGTCCCAGACGCCGACGACGTGGAGCTTGTCGCCGCCGTGACGCTCGGTCCAGAGCGTCTTGCCGAGACGCTGCGTGTTCTCGTCGATGAGGCCCGAAGCGGCGGCCAGGATCTGCGGTGTGGAGCGGTAATTCTGTTCGAGCCGGATCACCTTGGCGCCCGGAAAGTCCTTTTCAAAGCGCAGGATATTGGCAACCTCGGCGCCGCGCCAGGAGTAGATCGACTGGTCGTCGTCACCCACCACGCAGATGTTGCGGCGGTGCTGGGCGATCAGGCGCAGCCACAGGTACTGAACCTGGTTGGTGTCCTGGTACTCGTCCACCATGACGTACTTGAAGCGCTGCTGGTACTGTTCGAGCACGTCGCGATGCTCGCGCAGGATGTTGAGCATGTGGAGCAGAAGATCGCCGAAGTCGCAGGCGTTCACCGCCTTCAGGCGCTCCTGGTACATATGGTAGAAATGCTGGCCCTTGCCCTCGGCGTAGGCCTCATTCTCGCGCGCGTCGAGATCGCGCGGGTTGAGGCCGCGGTTCTTCCAGCGGTCGATACACCCGGCCAGTTGCTTGGCGGGCCAGCGCTTCTCGTCGATCCCCTCGGCCTGGATCAGCTGTTTGAGGAGGCGCAGCTGGTCGTCGGTGTCGATGATCGTGTAGTTCGATTCCAGGCCCACCAGTTCAGCATGGCGGCGCAGCATCTTGGCCGCGATGGCGTGGAAGGTGCCGAGCCAGGGCATGCCTTCGACCGCCGGGCCGACGAGCTGGCCGACGCGTTCGCGCATTTCGCGCGCGGCCTTGTTGGTGAAGGTCACGCACAGGATCTCGCTCGGCCAGGCGAGGCGGCTCTGAACGAGATAGGCGAGGCGCCGGGTGAGGGCGGAGGTCTTGCCCGTGCCTGCACCGGCCAGCATCAGCACCGGCCCTTCGGTCGTCAGGACGGCGTCGCGCTGGGGTTCGTTCAGTCCGGCGATGAGGGGATTGGACGCGTCGGCGCCTGCAGGATGAGCGGGCGCGGCGGGCAGCGGGGAATGGCTCTCGGTCACCCGTGAACAACTAGGGAACGGATTAACCCGGTGCAAGGTCGCTTCGTCGCCGTCGTGGAACAATTCCACCGGCCAATGCGTCGAAATGGAGTGATCGGCCCCGGGATGTGCGCCGGTCCGCCAGCGTCGGAAGGCGGCTGCGGGATGCGCACAGGGGGCTTTAAGTAATGGGAGTAAGATTATGAAGAAAGGTCTTATTGCTTGTGCCGCTGCGGCTGCGGTCCTGCCCCTTTGCGCTCAGGCGCAGAGCGCATCGGCATCCCCCGAGGTTGTCGAGAAGGACGCGCGTGGTGTGGCCGCGAAGGTGCGGGTCGAGGGCAAGGTCTATGACGTGTGCCGCGGTGAGGCCACTGACGGCTGCATCAATCCGCGCGAGGCTGGCCTCAACTTCGGCAACCGCCCGCTCGACCACTATCCCGAGGACAAGGGGTTGGAGGCGCCCGCTTCCTGATCCCACTCAGGCAATTTTAGCAAAAAGGGCGCCGGTACTTCCGGCGCCCTTTTTCGTTTCAGGCAAGTGCGTTGCAGCCTATTCCTCAGACCTTGCGCAAGATGTGAAGGCGGGCCTTGCCAACATCGCGGGTCGCCTCGACCTCGAAACCGCGCACCGAGACGCTTTCATCCCGGGCGGTCTCGATCGAGACCCAGGTCGCCTCGTTGATCCAGCCCAGACGCGCCAGCTTGTCGGCTGCCACCGCGCCCGCACCGGTGTCGTAGGGCGGGTCGAGCAGGACGAGATCGAGAGCCTCTTTCGCCGTTCCGAGCGAGAGCGCGGAGACCGGGCGCACGTCGCTGCGGTCCTGGGCCTTGAGGTTGGCGATGTTGCGACGGATCGCGCGGATCGCGGCGGCGTCCTGGTCGACGAAGAGGCAGTGGGCGGCCCCGCGCGAAAGCGCTTCGAGGCCGAGGGCACCCGAACCTGCGAAAAGGTCGGCCACCTTGAGCCCCTCGAAGGTGCCAAGGCGGCTTGCCAGCATCGAGAACAGCGTCTCGCGCGTGCGGTCGGCGGTGGGGCGGGTGGTGTCGCCCTCAGGGGTGGCGAGCTTGCGCCCGCGCCATTCGCCCGCGACGATGCGCAGGCCGGTCCGGGTGGCCGGTCCCTTCATCTCGTGGTCTCCCTCAGCCCTTCGCGCGGTCGATATCGCGGCGGAAGCGGTCGAGCACTTTCGCGTCGATCTCGACG
Organism: Novosphingobium mangrovi; assembly: GCF_022818885.1. Taxonomy (NCBI): domain Bacteria; kingdom Pseudomonadati; phylum Pseudomonadota; class Alphaproteobacteria; order Sphingomonadales; family Sphingomonadaceae; genus Novosphingobium; species Novosphingobium mangrovi. The sequence continues at coordinate 44,833 of NZ_JALHAT010000003.1, forward strand.
GCGGCGCCCTTGGGCAGCTCGTCCAGAGCAAAGGGGCCGTAGCCGATGCGGATGAGGCGGCTGACCTTGAGGCCGAAGTGTTCGAGGACGCGGCGCACTTCGCGGTTCTTGCCCTCGGTGAGCGTCATCTCGATCCAGCGGTTGCGTCCGGCTCCGCGCTCCATGTTGGCGTCGATCTTACCGTAACGCACGCCGTCGATCTCGACGCCCTCGATCAGACTTTCCAGCTGTTCCTGGGTGATATCGCCGAAAGCGCGGGCGCGGTAGGTGCGTGGCACGCCGGTCGAGGGCAGTTCCAGCGCACGCTTGAACTCGCCATCGTTGGTGAGCAGCAGCAGGCCTTCGGTGTTGAAGTCGAGACGTCCCACCGGCATCACGCGGCCCGCATCCTTGGGCAGGGCGTTGCGCAGCGCGGCGTAGATCGTCGGGCGACCGGCCGGGTCGCGCTCGGCGGTGATGAGCCCGGCGGGCTTGTGGAAGGCGAACAGGCGCGTGGCGTCCGCTTCCTTCACCGGGTTGCCATCGACGGTGACGCCCGCAAGCGAGGTCAGCACGGTCGAGGGGGTCTCGACCAGCTCGTCGTTCAGCTTCACGCGGCCTTCGGCAATCATGCGCTCGGCCTCGCGGCGGCTCGCAACCCCGGCACGGGCGAGGAGCTTGGCGATGCGGTCGCCCTCGCGTGCAGGCAGGTTCGGATCCTTGGGCGTGGGACCGGCAGGCCTCGGCTTGCCGAAGCTGCGCGGGCGCGACCCGGCGCCGCCCTTGCGTTCGTTGAAAGGGCCGTCGCGGCGGGGCTCGTCGGAGGAGCGGCCACCCGAACGGGGGCCACGCGAAGGACCGCGCGCAGGGCTACGGCCTTCGGAGCGGCGCGAATCGGATCCGCGCGAATCGGATCCGCGCGAATCGGATCCGCGCGAATCGGATCCGTACGAGGAACCGCCGGATTTGCGAGGTGGTTTGGACATCCGCTGCCCCATACCTGTTGATCGCGGCTTCATCCAGCCTTCCCTTCACGCTGCGCCTCGTTAAGTTGCGCGCATGATCATGACGAAAAGGATCGAATGTGACCGCGCAGACGACTAACCAACGACGCGGCCTATGGAATTCGGTCCGGCCCTACATGGAGAAGGAGTCCGTCGCGGCCTTCATGCTGGGGGTGTCCTCGGGCTATCCCTTTGCGCTCCTGGCGGCGACGCTGACGACGCGCCTCGCGCAGGACGGGATCGAGAAATCGACGATCACGACCTTCGCTCTGGCCTTCTTCGTCTACAACCTGAAGCCGCTCTGGGCCTGGGTGATCGACGGGGTTTCGCTGCCCGTGATCGGACGCCTGGGGCAGCGGGTCTCCTGGATGCTGGTCGTCGGCCTGCTCGTCATGGCCGCCAACCTCAACCTCGCGCTGGTCGACCCGAAGGCGGACATCGCCGCGACCGCGCTGGCCGCTGTCCTCATGGGGCTTGCGGGGGCGACCTTCGATATCGTGATCGACGCCTACCGTATCGAGACCTTGAAGCCCTACCAGCTGGGGACCGGCTCGGGGATGAGCCAGTATGGCTGGCGCATCGGTTCGGGTCTGGCCGCCTCGCTCGCGCTGGTCGTCGCGGCGCGTTCGGACTGGCACCTGGCCTATGCGGTCTGCGCGGTCTTCGCGCTGCCCGCGATGCTGACCGCGCTTGTCGTCGGCGAGCCCCAGCGCCACCAGGTCGTGCGCGACAAGAAGGGGATGGCCGAGATCTGGGCCTCGATTGCAGGGCCCTTCGCGGAGTTCTTCCAGCGCAAGGGCGCGTTCCTCGTCCTGGCCTTCATCCTCGTTCACAAGATTGGCGATACGCTGGCCAACCTGACTTTTCGCCTGCTGTTCGACGACCTTGGCTTCTCCAACGACGAGATCGCGCTCTACGACGTGGGGATCGGGTTCTGGGCGCTCATCATCGGCGTGTTCGTGGGCGGCGTGATCTACGCGCGCATGGGCCTCAAGCGCTCGGTGCTGATTGCGCTGGTGCTGATGGCGGTCTCCAACCTCAGCTTTGCTATGCTGGCCGCCGCGGGCCACTCGAACCTGGGCATGGCGCTCGCCATCGGGTTCGAGAACTTTGCGAGCGGCTATGGCGGTGTGGTCGTGGTGGCCTACTTCTCGGCGCTGTGCGACCTGCGCTTCACGGCGGCGCAATACGCGCTGATCTCGGCCGGGGCGAGCGTCGTCGGGCGTTTCCTTACCGGCACCACGGCGGGCGCACTGATCGAGGCGATGGGCTATGTGAACTTCTACTTGGCGACCACCGTCGCGGCCTTGCCGGGTATCGCGATCTTCGCGGTGATGATGGCGACCGGCCTTGTCGATGATGCCATGGGCACGGCAGGTGAAGTCGGCGAAGGCGACGCGCGCGAGTGAGCGCGCGGGCCTTCCCGGCCGCTCAGTCGGGAAGCTGGTGGTTCGCCGCCAGTACGGTGCCTGCAAGGTAGAGCGAGCCGCCGATAAGGACGACTTCGCCGTCCTTCACGTCGAGCCCTTCAAGAGCCGCACGCACGCCTTCAGCGCTCTTTGCCTCGGGGGCGAGGGCGTAGTCGAAATCGTCCGCTGCGTGCCATTCGTGGCCGGGAACCGGAACCACGGTCACACTGGCGAGCTGGGCGGCGAGCGGGCGGATGAGCGCGTGCGGGTCCTTGTTCGCGAGCATGCCGATGACGAGGTGCACGTACGGGCGCGGCTCGCGGAAGTGCTGGGCAAGCGCGTTGCCCGCATCGGGATTGTGACCGCCATCGAGCCAGCACGGGGTACCTTCCGGGAGCAGTGCAGTCAGAGGGCCTGGCTCGAGCCGTTGCAGGCGCGCGGGCCAACGCGCCCAGTCCATCGCGGCAGCCAGCGCGGCGTCGGGGATGGCAATCGCGTCCTGATGGCGCAGCATGGCAACGGCAAGGCCTGCATTGATCGTCTGGTGCGGCCCGGAGAGGCGCGGGCGCGGCAGGTGCAGCAGGCCCTTGTGGTCCTGATAGGAGAAGCCGTCGGGTTCAGGCGCGGTCGACCAGTCCGAGCCTGCGCGCACGATGTAAGTCCCGGCGCGCTCGGCCTGGGCCTCCACGGTCTCGTTCATGCCCGGGCCGTAGCTCAGCGTGACGAGCGCGGCGCCCGCCTTGGCGATGCCCGCCTTCTCGAAGGCAATGCGCGCGAACGGATCGTCCGGGGTGCCTTCGCTCGGTGAAAGCAGGAACTGCTCATGGTCGATGCCCAGCGCGGCGATGCCGCAGACGAGGGGATCGGGAATGACATTGGTGGCATCGAGCCGCCCGCCAAGGCCCACCTCGAAGATGCAGGCGTCCGCAGGGATGCGCGAGAACGCAAGAAAGGCGGCCGCTGTCGATATCTCGAAGAAGCTGGCGCCGATGCCGTGGGTCTCGGCCACGTCGAACACTTCGGCGAGCAATTCGGCGAGCAACTCGTCCGAAATCAGTGTGCCCGCAACGCGAATGCGCTCGTTGAAGCGCACCAGGTGCGGACTGGTGAAGACGTGGACGGTCTTGCCCGCCGCTTCCAGCGCGGCGCGCAGGAACGCGCAGGTCGACCCCTTGCCGTTGGTGCCTGCCACATGGAAGACCGGCGGCAGCGCGCGCTCGGGATGGCCGAGATGCGCGCACAGGTCCTTGATGACGTCGAGCCCGATGCGGCCCTGCGGGACCGACAGCGCGGCAAGACGGTCAAGCTGGGTCTGGACGGCCGGGGCTTCCGAGACCGCGAAGTCGTTGGGGCGGGACATGGCTCTTCGGGCGTGCCTTCGAGGCGCTCAGCGCGCGGAGTGGACAGCCTCGGCCAGCGCCGAGGTGAGTTCGCGCAAAGGTCCGGCGGCCTTGTCGCCGTGTTCCTTGACGAGATCGACGAAGGCCGAGCCCACGACGACACCGTCTGCGACCTTCGCGATGGCGCTCGCCTGTTCGGGCGTGCGCACGCCGAAGCCGACCGCGACGGGAATGTCGCTGGCGGCCTTGAGCCTCGCCACGGCGTCCTCGATCGAGGTCTGCGCCGCGGTCTGCGTGCCGGTGATCCCGGCAACCGAGACGTAGTAGAGGAAGCCCGAGGAGCCTTCGAGAACGGCGGGAAGCCGCGAAGCGTCGGTGGTGGGGGTGGCCAGGCGGATCAGCGAGATCCCCGCAGCGCGCAGCGCCGGGCCGAGCTCGGCGTCCTCTTCGGGCGGAATGTCGACGCAGATCACCCCGTCGACGCCGGCCTTGGCGCATTCGGCGGCAAACCAGTCAGCCCCACGCGCGATCATCGGGTTGGCATAGCCCATCAGCACCAGCGGCACGTCCGGGTGGCGCTGGCGAAAGCCGGTGGCGAGCTCGAAGATGTCCTTGGTCCGTGTGCCCTTGCCGAGCGCGCGGATATTGGCCTGCTGGATGGCGTCGCCATCGGCCATGGGATCGGTGAAGGGCATGCCCAGCTCGATCACGTCGGCGCCGCCCGCAACGAGCGCGTCGAGGTTGGCGGCGGTGTCCCCATCGCCGCCGGTGATGAAGGTGACGAGGGCCGGGCCCTTGGCGAAGGCGTTTTCGAAGCGGGTCATCAGGTAAACAGGCTCTTTCGGGTCATGCGAAGGATACCGGCAGTCAGGAATACGAAAATGCCGAGATAGCCCAGGCTGATGCCGATGTTCAGCCAGGTGCCCCGGAAGGCGAAGGCCCAGTAATAGCGCGAGGACGAGAGGTCGATCGAGCGGCGCTGGACCAGTTCGGCGAAGACGAAGATGGCGGGGAAGACCGCCATCCACAGGATCAGGGCGTCGACCAGGGGCCGCTGCCAGCCCTTGGTCACAGTTCGACGTCCAGCGCCTCGGCCACCGTGAAGATGTCCTTGTCGCCGCGGCCCGAGACATTGACGACAAGAAGCTGGTCCTCGTCCATCTCGGCCGTCAGCTGGGGCAGGGCAGCCAGCGCGTGGGCGCTTTCGAGCGCGGGGATGATCCCCTCGAGCGCGCAGCACAGCTGGAAGGCCTCGAGCGCCTCGCCATCGGTGATCGGCACGTAGTCGACCCGGCCCGATTCGTGCAGCCAGGAATGCTCGGGCCCAAGGCCGGGATAGTCGAGACCGGCCGAGATCGAGTGCGCCTCGGTGATCTGCCCGTCCTCGTCCTGGAGGAGGTAGGTCTTGTTGCCATGCAGGATGCCGGGCTTGCCGCCCGTCAGCGAAGCGGCGTGCTTGTCGGTGTCGACGCCGTGGCCACCTGCCTCGATGCCGGTCATCTTGACGTCCGGATCATCGAGGAACGGGTGGAACAGGCCGATCGCGTTCGAGCCTCCGCCCACGGCCGCCACGAGACGGTCGGGCAGGCGCCCTTCCTTCTCCAGCATCTGTTCGCGCGTTTCCTTGCCGATGATCGACTGGAAGTCGCGTACGAGCTCGGGATAGGGGTGCGGGCCCGCCGCAGTGCCGATGATGTAGAAGGTGTCGTGCACGTTTGCGACCCAGTGGCGCAGCGCATCGTTCATCGCGTCCTTGAGCGTCATCGCGCCGCTCGTCACGGGGACGACTTCGGCGCCCAGCAGCTTCATGCGGAACACGTTGGGCTTCTGGCGTTCGACGTCGGTCGCGCCCATGAAGATCGTGCAGGGCAGGCCGAAACGTGCGGCCACGGTCGCGGTCGCGACGCCGTGCTGGCCCGCGCCGGTCTCGGCAATGATCCTGGTCTTGCCCATGCGCATCGCGAGCAGGATCTGGCCGATGCAGTTGTTGATCTTGTGCGCGCCGGTGTGGTTCAGCTCCTCGCGCTTGAAGTAGATCTTGGGGCCCTTTCCGGCGGGCGCCTTCTCGCGCCAGTGCTCGGTCATGCGCGGCGCGTAGTAGAGCGGGCTGGGACGGCCGACGAAGTCCTTCATCAGCGAATCGAATTCCGACCAGAACGCGGGATCGTCCTGCGCCTTGCGGTACTCCTTCTCGAGATCGAGGATGAGCGGCATGAGCGTTTCGGCGACGTAGCGACCGCCGAACTGGCCGAAGTGGCCGGAGGCATCGGGCAGGGCGCGCCACGAGTTCACCTGGTCGGCTGCCAGAGGGCTCGCGGGGCGGTTCACAGGCGTTTGGTCAGTCATAGTGAGCGCGGATTGGCAGAGCCGCGCAGGCCTGTCCAGCGGGATCGCGCGCTGGGGAGGACAGCTGTGTTTTCAATTGCAAGGAGTGCAATTGCCAGCACATTCAATGCAATAATGTGTCTCTATGCCGCAGAATTGTGACGTCTAGAGGACATAAAGGAATATTTCGTTCATCTGGCCGACAGGTTGGAAGGCGCAGCGGCGCTCCTGCCCCGCAAGAGGGACACCCCCCGCCGAGGGTCGGGGGTACAACTGGAGTCTGTTTTTATGCGTATTGCACTTGTTTCGCTCGCCGCTGCTGCGGTTGCTGCCGTCGCCACGCCCGCCATGGCGGACGAGATCCGCGTCGAAGGCCGCACCGGCATCATCTGGAACGGTAGCGGTGACGAAGCCATCGCCGGTGTTGCTGCCGGTTACGACTACGACCTGACCAAGAACGTCTTCATCGGCGTCGAAGGTTCGGCCGACAAGATCCTGACCGACCACACCCGCGTCGCATGGGGCGCCGGTGGCCGCGCCGGTGTGAAGTTGTTCGAAGGCACCAAGATCTACGGTTCGGCCGCATGGCAGTCGAAGCCCTGCCGCTACTGCAACAGCTCGGTCAACCTGGGCGGCGGCGTGCAGCAGTCGCTCAACAAGAACTTCTACGCGAAGGCCGAGTACAAGCACATGCTGATCGGCGACAACACCCCCGACGCAGACGTGGGTCTGGTCGGCGTTGGCGTGAAGTTCTGATCGCCATACCCATAGCCTGAGGGTCGCAACCCGGGCACGAAAGGGGCGCTTCGCACGACTGCGGGGCGCCCTTTTTCGTGTGCGTACTCTTCCGCATCTGCCCCTTGATCTGCGCGGGAAACACCTGAGTTCCCTGCGCTCTTCAGGATGATAGCATCTCCTTTCACTTGGGCCCGGCGCACGCCTTTGCACCTGGCCCTGACGGCAAAGGAAGAGGCGATGCGGCGCAGGGCGTGGGGAGGGCTTCTGGCTCTGGCAGTGGTGGGCCTTGCCAGTCCGGCGCGGGCCGACGAGGCCTATGCCGAAGCTATCGGCGGCATCAGTTTTGGCCCCGAGGAAGACGCGGCGATCTTTGGCCTCGCGGCGGGCTATGACTGGGACCTCACCGAGACCATCTTCGTGGGGCTCGAGGCCAGCCTCGACAAGGAGATGGTCCAGGAGCGCCACGTGGCGCTGGGCATCGGCGTGCGCGCCGGTCTGGAGGTGACCGAGCGGGGCAAGGCCTTCGTCGGCCTGAACTATCAGTCCAGGGACTGCCCCCATTGCGAGGCGGCCTGGGGCTTCAGCGGGGGCTGGGAGCAGGAAATCGGCGAGCGGCTCTACCTCAAGGCGGAGTACAAGCACCTCGCAACCGAGCATGAAGGCGACAAGGAAATCCTCATCGCCGGGCTCGGCATCATGTTCTGAGCGCTCAGGCGCGCGCGGCCCGGCAGAAGGCGGCGATCTTGTTGGCATCCTTGACGCCCGGCGCGCTCTCCACACCCGAGGAGGTGTCGAGGAGCGGGGCGCCGGTGCGGGCAAGAGCCTCGGCGGCATTGTCCGGGGTCAGCCCTCCGGCAAGTCCCCAGGCGACAGGGCCCTTCCAGTTGGCCACCAGCCGCCAGTCGAATTTCAGGCCCATGCCGCCCGGCAGCGTCCCCTTGGGCGTCTTGGCATCGAACAGCACGCGGTCGATGGCCTGGGCGTAGCCATGCGCCCTTGCCGCGTCCTCGGCCGTGGCGACGGGCAGTGCCTTCCACACCTCCACGCCGTGGCGCGCGCGCAGCTGCGCGCAGCGCTCGGGCGTTTCGGAGCCATGAAGCTGGAGCACGTCGAGTTGGGCCGCGGCCAGTGCCTCGCCGATGGTCGCATCGTCGGCATCGACGAAGAGCCCCACGCGCGCGATGCGCCCCTGGGCGCGCTGCGAGAGCGCGGCGGCCTGTGCGCTCGTCACATGGCGCGGGCTCTTTTCGAAAAACACGAAGCCGGCGTACTCGGCCTGCGCGCGGATCGCGGCGTCGAGCGCGTCGGCTGTGGAGATACCGCAAATCTTGATCGCCGGTGTTGGCATGGCCTGTCCGCTGGCTAGAGTGATCTCGGCTCTTTGCCCCCTGCCAGTTGCAACAAGGATCTCTTCGCAATGAACCGTATCGCGCGCCTTCTAGTCCCATTTGCCGCCGCTGCAATGCTTGGCGGGTGCGGGATCAAGGAGTCCTTCGAGAAGGCGGACGCGGTCATCGCGCGGTTCCACGGCGATCTCGATGCGGCAAACTACACCCGTATCTGGACTCGCGCCGACCCGGAACTGCGTAGCGCCAGCGACAAGGCCGCGTTCGAGAAGCTGCTCGGCGCGGTCCACACCAAGCTGGGGGCCGTGAAGGAGACCAAGCAGGTGGGCTGGAACACCAACGCCTCGACCTCCGGCACCTACCTCACCGCGACCTACCAGACCACGTTCGAGAAAGGCACCGGGACCGAGCGCTTCACCTACCGCAAGGGCGACGAGGACGCGGTTACCCTGGTGAACTACGCCATCGATTCGCAGGACATGATGCTCAACTGAGCAGCAGGGCCTCTCACGGGGCCAGTTCGAACTGGACCGAGACTTGCGCGGTGATGTCGAGTTCGCCCGCCGCGACCGGAGCAGGCGGCGGGGCTGCGGAGACCCGGATCATGTCGCTTTTGGCCCGGATCTGGGGTGCATACCCGCCCGCCTCGCTGATCGAGACAATTCGCACGACACGCAGGCCCGCCGCGCTGGCGTAGAGTTCGGCGCGTTCGCGCGCGGCCTTTACCGCAGCGGTACGCGCTTCGTCCTGCGCCGCCTCGGGGGAAGACAGGCCAAAGTCGGGGCCATTGACCTCGTTCGCGCCCGCGGAAACGAGTGCGTCGATCACGGCTCCGTAGTTGTCCAGCTTGCGCTGGCGCACCAGGACGGTGTTGTTGACCTGGTAGCCGGTGATCGTGCGCTCGTTCGCGTCATAGCCGCCGTCTGGGCGGCGGGCGGGCTGTGAATAGACCGGGCTCACGTTCAGATTGCTGGTCTGGATGTCCTTCTCGGCGATCCCTGCGCGCTTGAGTGCGGCAAAGACGGCGGTCATGCGCTGTGAGTTCTCGGCAAGGGCGGCGCTGGCGCTGGCGCCTTGCGTGGTGACGCCGGCGCGAAAGTTGGCCATGTCGGGCTCGCGGTTGGAGGAGCCTTCCGCGTTTACGCTGAGTAGCGTATGGTTCGCCGCGATCGCGGGGGCTTCGGCCTGCTGCGCCTGCGCCAGCGCGGGAAGCGTCGCCAGTGTCGCGGCCGCAGCGGCCCAAAGAAGCTTCGATTTCATCGTCGTGTGCACTCCATCATCCTCTCAGAGCTTGTCCAACGACTTGGACGAGGGGATGTTTCGTGGCGATGAATGGGAGGTGCGCGGCGCTGGATTGGAAAATGAAGGAGGGGCTTCCGAGGGCCATCGCCCTCGGGCTCCCGGAACGGTCAACCTCACCTTGCGCGCCCTGCGCGGGCTGAGAAAGGTGAGGGTGCCGATTATGGGGTCAAGGGGCGATGGCCCCTTGAAAGGATGGGTTTCAGAGCGTTTCTTCGATGGCCTTGGCGGCGGCCAGCGGATCTTCCGCGCCGCGGATCGGGCGGCCGACGACGAGCAGGCTCGCGCCGTTGTCGCGCGCCTCGCGCGGGGAGACGATGCGCTTCTGGTCCGCCAGCTTGCTGTCGGGCAGGCGCAGGCCGGGAACGACGAAGTAGCCGTCCTTCCACTGCTTGTGGATCGCGCCGACTTCGTGGCCCGAGCACACGATGCCGTCGAGCCCTGCGGCCTGCGACAGCTCGGCCAGACGCAGGGCCTGCTCCATCGGATCGGCCGTGATGCCGATGGCCGAGAGGTCATCGTTGTCGAGGCTGGTGAGCACGGTGACGGCGACGACCTTGGTGTTCTCACCCGCGGCGGCCTTGGCATCTTCCATCATCGCGCGTCCGCCCGCGGCGTGGATCGTCACTACGGCCGGGTTCAGCGTGTTGATCGCCTGCATGGCCGCGGCGACCGTGTTGGGGATGTCGTGCAGCTTGAGGTCGAGGAAGATGGGCAGGCCCACCTTCTGGATCTCGCGCACGCCGTGGTGGCCGTGGGCGCAGAAGAATTCGAGGCCGAGCTTGATCCCGCCGACGTGGTCCTTGACCTTGCGGGCCAGCGCTTCGGCGGCGTCGAGGCGGGGGACGTCGAGTGCGAGGTAGACGGGATTGTTGCTCATGGGCTCAGGTATCCGGGGTCAGGGGTGTCGTTTGCGGTGACGTGTCAGGCCGGGGGGAGGCGGTGGTGCTGGCCGTGGGTTCCTCGGCGAGCGAGGGCATCGAACTGGCGTGGAGCGCGTTCTCGAGGCTGGCGATGCGGCGGTTGAGGCGCCAGCGCACGGCCCGGAAGTACAGCCACACCGGCACCATGCCGAGCAGGAAGAAGAACAGCGCAACAAAGCCCACCGGCCAGTCGAAATGGATGTAGTTGCCATCGTCCAAGGGCCAGAAGTTCACCGGGACCTTGGTCCAGTTCATGGCGATGAAGGCGACCAGGATGGCCGTGGTCACGATCCAGGCGATGGTGCGGACGGCTTTCATGGATGCTCCCGATGTTCGTGCCGTGCCGGACCCGGGCGGGTGCCCGGGCGCGGCGAAGCGCCGATGCTAAGGCCGAATGCGGGGTAAGGGAAGGCCCCGGTTCATTGGCCCTGCGGCATCGGCGCTGCGTGCTTCGCGTCTCAGTCGGCGAAGACGCGCTCGAAGATCGTGTCGACGTGCTTGAAGTGGTAGTCGAGGTTGAACTTCTCCTCGATCTGCGCGTCGGTGAGCGCGGCGGTCACTTCCTCGTCGGCCTTGAGCAGCTCCATCAGGGAAAGCTGGCCGTCCGATTCCCACACCTTCATCGCGTTGCGCTGGACAAGGCGGTAGGAGGTGTCGCGCGAGAGACCCGCCTGGGTGAGGGCGAGCAGGACGCGCTGCGAGTGGACGAGGCCGCCCATGCGATCGAGGTTCTTCTGCATGCGCTCGGGGTAGACGAGCAGCTTGTCGATGACGCCGGTGAGACGCGCGAGCGCGAAGTCGAGGGTGATCGTGGCGTCGGGACCGATGAAGCGCTCGACCGAGGAGTGCGAGATGTCGCGCTCGTGCCACAGCGCCACGTTCTCCATCGCGGGCATCGCGTAGGAGCGGATGATGCGGGCCTGGCCGGTGAGGTTCTCGGTCAGCACGGGGTTGCGCTTGTGCGGCATGGCCGACGAGCCCTTCTGGCCCGGCGAGAAGTACTCTTCGGCTTCCAGCACTTCGGTGCGCTGGAGGTGGCGCACTTCGACGGCGACGCGCTCGATCGAGCTGGCGATGACGCCCAGCGTTGCAAAGAACATGGCGTGGCGGTCACGCGGGATGACCTGCGTCGAGACGGGCTCGATCTCGAGGCCCATCTGCTCGGCGACGTAGACTTCCACGGCCGGGTCGACGTTGGCGAAGGTGCCCACGGCGCCCGAGATGGCGCAAGTCGCGATTTCCTCACGCGCCGCGATCAGGCGCTTCTTGGCGCGCGCGAACTCGGCATAGGCTTCGGCGAGCTTGAGGCCGAAGGTAACGGGCTCGGCGTGGATGCCGTGGCTGCGGCCGATCGAGGGGGTGTACTTGTGCTCCATCGCGCGGCGCTTGATCGCGGCGAGGAGGTCATCAAGGTCAGCGAGCAGGATGTCGGCGGCGCGCACGAGCTGGACGTTGAGCGTGGTGTCGAGGACGTCCGAGCTGGTCATGCCCTGGTGCATGAAGCGCGCTTCGGGGCCAACCTGTTCGGCGACCCAGTCGAGGAACGCGATCACGTCGTGCTTGAGGATGGCTTCCTTGGCGTCGATGGCTTCGACATCGACCTTGGGGTTGGTGGCCCACCAGTCCCACAGGGCCTTGCCGGCGGCTTCGGGGACGGTGCCCATTTCGCCCATCTTGACGGCGGCGTGCGCCTCGATCTCGAACCAGATGCGGTAGCGCGCTTCGGGCTCCCAGATCGCGGTCATGGCGGGGCGGGCGTAACGGGGGACCATGCAAGACTCCTTTGGCTGACGCGGCGTCCGCTAGGGCCGCTTCGGGCGAAAGGCAAGTGCAAGGCGCGCGGCTACCCGATGAGCGGGGTGACTTTTTTGGCAGGAGCCTTCCGCAGGCCTGTGCGCTTGGTCTAGGAACCCGCAGTCCCCGGTTGGAGAAATTTCGTGTCCCTGCGCCGCCTTGTACCCGCTACCGCCGCCCTTGCTCTTGGTTTCTTGAGCGCGAACGGAGCCGCCGCGCAGGCCACAGAGGCGCTGGGCAGCAACCTGGAGCGGTTCGCCTATCCCTGGCCGGAAAAGCGCTTTGCCGTGCGGGTGGGGGATGAGGACGCGCAGATGACCTTCATGGACGTCGCTCCGAAGCAGCCCAACGGGCAGAGCGTGGTTCTCCTCCACGGCAAGAACTTCTGCGCGGCGACCTGGGAGAGCACGGCGCGCGCGCTCCTGGCCGCGGGCTACCGGGTGATCGTCCCGGACCAGCTTGGCTTCTGCAAGTCCTCGAAACCGGTAAGCGCGCAGTACACGCTCGCGCTGATGGCCGATGCCACGCACCGCCTGCTGGAAGCGCAGGGCGTGGAGAAGCCGATCGTGCTCGCGCATTCGACAGGCGGGATGCTGGCCTTGCGCTATGCGCTGATGTTCCCGCACGACACGTCGCGGTTGCTGCTGATCAATCCGCTGGGCCTTGTCGACCGGATGGAGCAGGGGGTGCCCTATGTGCCGCTCGACAAGCTGATCGCGGCCGAGCGCGCCAAGGACCGCGCTTCGATCAAGGGCTATCAGCTGCGGACCTACTACCACGGCGAATGGCGTGCGGACTATGATCGCTGGGTCGATATGCTCGCCGGCCAGTACGCGACCGAGGACGACGACAAGGTCGAGATCGCACAGGCCAAGACCGCCGAGATGATCCTGACCCAGCCGGTCTCGCACGAGTTCGGCAATCTGAAGGTGCCCGTCACGCTGATGATCGGTCGGCTCGATACGACGACTTTCGGCAAGGGGCAGGCCCCCGATGCAGTGAAGGCGCGGTTGAAGCCGATCCCCGAAGTGGTCGAGGATGCGGCGGCACGCATGCCCGATGCGCGCATCCTCTGGTTCGAGGGCCGGGGGCATTCGCCCCAGGTCGAGGCGCCGGACGAGTTCGAACCCCGCCTGATCCAGGCGCTGGAGAGCCCGGCGCCCTGATCCTGTTTCTCGGGATCAGAACGGCCAGATCATCGGGATCACGATGAGCGTCGTGATCGACACCAGGATCGTGAGCGGGAAACCGTACTTGTAGAAGTCGGTGAACTTGTAGCCGCCTGCGCTGTAGACAAGCGTGTTGGTCTGGTAGCCGATGGGCGTGAGGAAGCTGGCCGAGGCGGCAAACATCACTGCGACCACGAAGGGGCGTGGGTCGACATTCAAGGCCTGGGCCAGGGTGATCCCGATGGGGGTCACGACTACGGCCACCGCGTTGTTGGTGACAAGTTCGGTCAGGAACAGGCTGAGGAAGTAGATTGCGGCGAGAGCGGCAATCGGACCCAGGCTGCCGAGCCAGGGCGTGGCCCAGCCGACGATGGTTTCAACCAGTCCTGAGCGTTCCAGCCCCGTGCCGATCGAGAGCATGGCCACGATCAGCGCGATGATGCGCCAGTCGACCGAGCGGAAGGCTTCCTCGGGCTCCACGCAGCGCCCCGCAAGCACGACGGCGACGCCCATGACGGCGAGGCCCGCGAGCGGCATGAGGTTGAACGCAGCGCCGAGGACCACACCCAGCATCGTTGCAATCGCGATCCAGGCCTTGTTGCGGCGAAAGCCGCGCGAGGTCGGCTCGGCGATGTTGACGAGCTGCTGGTCCTCGACGAGGCGGCGCAGATCTTCGGGCGCGCCCTCGATCAGGAGCGTGTCGCCCACTTCGAGAGGGACGCGCTCGAAGCGGTCCTCAAGGTTCGTGCCCTTGCGGTGAAGTGCGATGGGGTAGACGCCGTAGCGGCGGCGCAGGCGCAGCTCGAACAGGGTATGCCCGATGATCTCGGCGCCTGGAGCCAGAAGCGTCTCGGCCATGACCGAGTTGCGCGTCGAGAGCTGGACGAGGTGCGGGTCGGTGGTGGATGCCGCGGTCATCGAGATGCGCCCGGCTTCCTTCAGGGACATGAGGTCGCTTGCAGATGTGCGCAGGACCAGGATGTCGCCTTCCTCCAACGTGTGTGCGGCAAAGTTGCGGCGCAGCGACTGGTCACCGCGCAGCACGTCGACGAGGCGGCGTTCGCTGCGCGAGAGCAGGTCGATGGTCTTGGGCGGCTGGCCGATATAGGGCGATCCTGCCTCGATGAAGATCGAGACGACGAAGCGCTTGTTGTCGCTGCCATTGCCGAGGCTTGCCACGGTCTGGCGTTCGGGAAGCAGCTTGTTCGACACAGCGAGCCAGATGACGCCGATGGTGGCGACGATGATGCCAACCGGAGCAATCTCGAAGAGGCCGAAGGGCTCGATGCCGGCGCGGCGCGCGACGCCATCGACAAGGATGTTGGTCGAGGTGCCGAGCAGGGTGACGGTGCCGCCCAGAACGGCCGCGAACGAAATCGGCATGAGCACGCGCGAGGCGGGAATGTCGAGCTCGCGGGCAATCGTCATGCCCACCGGGATCATCATCATCACCAGTGGGGTGTTGTTGGTGAACGCCGATATCGTCGCGATCAGGCCGAGGAATACGCACATGCACAAGAAGGGATGTGTGCGGCCAAGGCCCGTGATGCACGACGAGAAGAAGTCGAGCGCACCTGTTCGCACCAGCGCCGAGGACATGATAAACATGCTCACGATCGTCAGCGGCGCGGGGTTGCCCATCGCCTCGAGCACGTCATCGGTCGCGATGATGCCCAGCAGGAGCAGCACCGCGACAAGGCCCAGCGCCACGACTTCGGGCGCGGCGAGCTCGAAGGCAAAGGCAAGGAAGAGGAGAACAAGCAACGGCGCCATGACGAGCGGTGAAGCCAGATCCAGACCGAAATGCATCCATTCCCCTATCGATTACGCTGGGAACCCAGCGCTTCGTGCAAGGGTCTAGCGACAATTGTGCAGCGCGCAAAGGCTTTGTTTACTACTAAAAAAGTTGATTTAATTGCGGGGCCATTAGAAAAAGTTGGAGCCCGTTTCGCGACCGCACAGGTGGCCGCACACTTGGTGAGGCCCTAGTCATTTCACGGTTCCTTCCGCCTGTCGGATGCCACTCGCCTTGCCCGCTCACAGGCGGCAGCGGTGCGCGCAAGCTTCCTTCTAGATCAGGCCCTTGGCGCGCAGTGAGACATGGCCCTCGCGGCCGATCACGATATGGTCGTGGACGGTGATGCCAAGCAGGCGTCCGGCCTCGGCGATGCGCGTCGTGATGTCGATGTCGGCGCGGCTGGGCTCGGGCGAGCCGGACGGATGGTTGTGGACCAGGATGAGGGCGCTGGCCCCGATGTCGAGGGCGCGGCGGATGACCTCGCGCGGGTGGATCGCGGCCTCGTCGATGGAGCCTTCGCCCACCAGGTCGTCGAGGATGAGCATGTTCTTGGTGTTGAGATAGAGCACGCGCACGCGTTCCAGCGTGAGGTGCGCCATATCGATGGTGAGGTAGTCGATCAGGGCCTGCCAGGAGCCGATTACCGCGCTCTCGCGCACTTTCTGGCGCGCGAGTCGGGTTGCTGCAACGGTGACGATACGCAGGGCTGCCGCAGTCGCCTCGCCCATGCCGGGGTGCAGGGCCAGCGTGCGTGGGTCGGCCTGGAGGACGCCTGCCAGCGTGCCGAAGCGGGCCAGAAGACTGCGGGCCAGCGGCTTCATGTCGCGCCGGGGAACCGCCTGCATCAGAAGCAATTCAATCACTTCGTGGTCGGCAAGAGCCTCGTCTCCGCCGCCCAGAAGGCGCTGGCGTAGCCGCGTGCGGTGGCCCGAGGTGTCGCTCCCTGCCTCTTTCGTTTTCGTCCTGTCGTGCGCAGCCTTCGTCTCGGCGCGCGCGGGCTGGCTTTCGGTTCGTTCAGGAAAGAGGGGGGTATCGTCTGCCATCGTTGGCTCTGACAATTGCCTTTCCGGCGCGCACAGCGCAAGTGATGGAGCGCATGGCGCAAGACGAGTCCCTGGAAAGTAACGAAGAAGAGAGCGTCGCTGAGGAAGCGGCGCGGCCTGTCGCTGTGCGCCGACGCCGGCGCCGGCGAATCGCTTTGGGCTTCGGTGTCGCCGGAGCCATGGCGCTTGGCAGTGCGTGGATCGCACGCGAGGATATCGCCGACAATCTTGTCCAGAGCGAACTTTCCGCGCTGGGGCTCCCGGCCACCTATGACATCGTCCAGATCGGGCCTGACGAGCAGATCGTGCGCAACGTCGTGATCGGCGATCCGGCGCATCCCGACCTGACGATCGCAGAGGTGCGTGTGGCGACGCGGCTCACCTTCGGATTGCCGGGCCTTGGCCGCATCACCCTTGTGCGCCCGCGTCTCTATGGCCGGGTAAAGAACGGTAGTGTCAGCTTCGGCTCGCTCGACAAGGTCCTCTTCGCTGATCCGCAAAGCACGGAGCCGACGCAGCTTCCCGATCTCGATCTGGCCGTGAAGGATGGCGGCGCGTTGCTCGTGACCGACGCTGGGCGGGTGGGGATCAGCCTGGAAGGCGAGGGCGCCTTGCGCGGTGGCTTCGAGGGAGAGCTTGCCGCAAAGGCCCCTGCGCTGGCCTATGCGGGCTGCACCAGCGGTCCGCTGAGCCTTTACGGCAAGCTGTCCGTCGCGGCGGGGCGCCCGCGCCTGAAAGGGCCGTTGCGGCTGGAGGATTTCGCCTGCGAAGGGCAGGGGGCCTCGCTCGCGAAGGCCGCGCTCGATCTCGACCTTGAGCTTGATGACACGCTGGACGGCGGCCGCGCCTCGCTGGACCTCTCCGCGCAGCGCTTGCGCTTGGCCGATGCCGGCGCCGCAGCGCTCGAGGGCTCCGCGCAGGTTACCTACCGGGGCGACAGTCTCAATGCGCGCTACGATCTGGCCGCAAGGGATCCGGGCGGTGCGCCGCTCCATCTTTCCCGGCTTGAACTCAGCGGTACGGCCCGGGCGAGCGCGGGTTTCGATACGCTCTCGCTCGAAACCGACCTGTCGGGCGAGAACCTGCGGCCCGGTTCCGGTCTGGCGGCGGCCTTGCAGGATCTGGCGCGCAGCACGCAAGGCTCGCTCGCGGCCGGTATCGCTGACCAGATTCGCGTCAATCTTGCCCGCCAGCTGCGCGGGAGCACGCTCGAAGCGCGTCTCATCGCACGCAGCAATGCGCGTGGACGCAGCGTGGTCGTGCCTCAGGCCCGCGTACGGGCGCGCAGCGGTGAAAGCCTGCTCGAACTTTCGCGCATGCAGATGCTGTTGGCCGATGGCACACCGCGTGTCTCGGGCAACTTCATGACGTCGGGACGCGGGTTACCGCGCCTCAACGGGCGCATGGAAACGCGCGATTCGGGCGAGACCGCCTTCCACGTGCAGATGGCCGATTACCGCGCGGGCGAGGACCATGTCGCGATCCCCGAGATGGTCCTGCGCCAGCGCGCCAATGGCGATCTGGAGATGGCGGGCGAAGTACGGCTGGGCGGGGCGCTGCCAGGCGGGTCCGTCCGCAACCTGCGTGTGCCGGTCTCGGGCCGCTGGAAGGGCAATGGCGATCTCGCGCTCTGGTCCTCGTGCACCACCGTCACGTTTGACGCGCTCACGATGGCGAACCTGACGCTCGATGCGAACCGGCTTTCGCTGTGTCCACCCAAGGGTGGGGCAATGGCACGCTACGATAGCGGCGGCTTTGCGTTCGCAGCGGGTACACCCGCGCTCGAACTTTCCGGTCATCTTGGCGAATCCGAGGTGCGGCTGGCGACCGGTCCGGTTGGCCTCGCCTATCCCGGAACGCTTGCGGCGCGCGATATCGCCGTGGCGTTGGGCCCCGAGGCGGCGCCCTCGCGCTTTGCCATCGCCAATCTGACGGCCGATCTCGCGGGCGATGTCGCGGGCACGTTTGAAAATGCGGACGTCGCGCTCGCGGCGGTGCCGCTCGATCTGAACGAAGTCGCCGGGAATTGGAGCTACGCCGGGGGTGTGCTGCGGCTCGACGATTCGCAGTTCGTCCTGGTCGACAGGCAGAAGGACGCCCGTTTCGAGCCGATGGTCGCGCGCGGCGCTTCGCTGGAGCTTGCCGACAACGTGATTTCTGCCTCGGCCCGATTGCGCGAGCCGCAATCGGATCGCGCGGTGGGCCGTGTCGACATCGTCCATGACCTGGGCACCTTGCGAGGGCATGCCGATCTCACGGTCGATGGGCTGACCTTTGGCGACAATCTTCAGCCTGAACAGCTCTCGACCAACCTGCGCGGCATCGTCTCGCTCGTCGAGGGGACGGTGACGGGCACGGGGCGGATCGACTGGAAGGGCGATGCCGTCACCAGTCGCGGACAATTTGCCAGCGACGGCCTTGATTTTGCAGCACCCTTTGGTCCGGTCGAGGGTTTGTCGGGCGAGGTTGTCTTCACCGACCTGCTCGGCATGGTCACGGCCCCTGACCAGCGCCTGGACGTCGCTTCGATCAATCCGGGTATCGAGGTCACGGACGGGACAATCTCCTTCGAGATGCAGCCCGATTATCGCCTCGTCGTGAACGGAGCGAAGTGGCCGTTCATGGATGGAGAGCTGACGCTTGCGCCGACCACGATGACGGTCGGGGCGGTCGAGACAAGGCGCTACACGCTGAACGTCAAGGGTCTGAACGCGGCCAGCCTCGTGCGGCACATGGAACTCGACAATATCTCGGCGAGCGGCGTCTTCGATGGCCAGCTGCCGATCGTCTACGACCAGAACGGCGCGCGGATCGAGAACGGCAGCCTCGTCGCGCGCGAGCCGGGCGGCAATGTCGCTTATGTCGGGGCGCTCAGTTACGAGGATCTCTCGACCATGGGCAACTTCGCCTTCGATGCGCTCAAGTCGATTGATTACAAGACGATGGAAGTGACGCTCAACGGCTCGCTTTCGGGTGAGATCATCACCCAGCTGCGCTTCACCGGGATCAGCCAGGGGACAGGGGCCAAGCGCAACTTCCTGACCCGCCAGATCGCGAAGCTCCCCGTACGCTTCATCGTCAATATCCAGGCACCGTTCTTCCAGCTTTTCGGCAACATGCGCTCGCTTTACGATTCGAACTACGTGGTCGATCCGCGCGAGCTCGGCCTTGTCGCCAAGGATGGGACATCCAAGGCCGAAGAGGGCGCTGTCGCTCCGTTCATCTCCATTCAGCCTCCAGTCAGCGAGGACACTCCATGATTACGTGCAATTTGACCACACCGCCCTTCGCTGCAAAAGGAACGCGCACGGTTCGCCGGGCGAACCTGAAGCAGGGCAAGGGAGTGAGGTCCGTGATGCGGGCGATGGCACTGGCAGGACTGGGGCTGGGCGTGATACCGATGCTGGGGGGCTGCGTGAACGTGTCCGCACCCGACAAGCCCATCGTGATCGAGCTCAACATCAATATCCGCCAGGAGGTTATCTACCGATTGGCCGCCGATGCCGCGAACACCATTGAGGAAAATCCGGAGATCTTCTGATGCGCAGCCTTATCGAGAAACCCGTGGCCGCAGCGACGCTGGCCCTTGCCATGCTGGCGGGTCTGGGCATGGCCGCTCCGGCTGGTGCCCAGGCGCGCGGTGAGGCCTATGCCGCAGCCAAGGCGCAAGGCCAGGTTGGCGAGCAGCGCAACGGCTATCTCGGCGTGGTCGGCAGCCAGAGCGCGGACGTGCGCTCGATGGTGCGCGATATCAACAACAAGCGCCGTGCGATCTACACCTCGAAGGCCGCCAGCTTGTCGAGCACGATCGACGAATACGCGTTTACCACGGCTTGCCGCCTTATCGCGGAAACCTCGCCTGGCGAGAAGTACGAGGGTTTGGACGGAAGTTGGAAAACGCGCGGGTCGGGTGCGCCCGAACGCGATCCCAAGTGTCCCTGAATACGGCGGAACCCATAGAATTTCTTCTCTTCGACTTAGGTCTTATACAAAGGCTCTCTCCTGAAAAACGGGAGAGAGCCTTTCTCTTTTGTAGGACAATTCTGTTTTGATGCGCGATGCCGCACTTTTACGGGGCTGGTGAATTAGGTTATCGCTAACTTCCAATTCGCAGTGCAGGGGCGTGACGGGCCAGCCTGTGCAGATCGGTGGTTCGTCATGTGGCTGCCATGGTTGACTCGGGAAAAGCCCCACCCTAAGGGGTCGGCGCCCAAGACGGGCAACTGTCGAACGCGTCACTCGTTCCTGATTGATAAAAGGAGCTAAGGACATGAGCGATAAGGACCCCGTCCAAGGCCCTGTTGGCGAGGATGCGCGCATCCGGGCGCTCGACGAGAGGTTGAAGGACCTCCGCGAGCGCGAGGAAGTGCGCAACCAGCCGAAAGCAGGCGTGGAAGCCGATGAGAATTACCGCATCGGAAACCGCGTTCTTTCGGAGCTGCTGGGGGGAATTGCAGGTGGCCTGTTCCTGGGGTGGCTCATTGACCATTTCGCAGGTACAAGCCCCTGGGGTCTGTTGGGGATGATGTTCTTCGGAATATTCATTGCCTTCAGGAACATTATCCGGATTACGAACCGGCGCCCGGACTGATCTCTCCATTTTTCGATGGGGCAAGGAGGTCAGACAAGGGCGCTGCCGTTCACAGGCGACAGGGATATTCGCGTGGCAGCCGAAGCGAAGGTCGATCCGATGCACCAGTTCACCATCGAGCCGTTGTTCGGCTCGGGTCACTGGTCCATCGCGGGGTATAATATCGCCTTTACGAACAGTGCGCTCTGGATGGCGATCGCCACCGTGGCGCTTCTCATCTTCGTGGCGGGGGGCTCGAAGCGTCAGCTCGTTCCCGGTCGCTGGCAGATGGCGGTGGAAACCTTCACCGGGTTCGTGGACGGCATGCTGGCCGCCAATGTCGGCCCCAACGGCAAGAAGTATGTTCCGTACATCTTCTCGCTCTTCATGTTCATTCTGTTCGCCAACGTCCTCGGTCTGCTTCCGATCGGCGTCCTGGGCCTGCACGCCTTCACGTTCACCAGCCACTTCTCGGCGACCGGTGTTCTGGCGATCATGTCCTTCGCGATCGTGCTGATCGTTGGCTTTGCGAAGCACAAGCTGCACTTCTTCTCGCTGTTCGTGCCGCACGGTACGCCCGCTGCGATGGTGGTTCCGATCTTCTTCGTCGAACTCGTCTCGTTCCTGGTGCGTCCGTTCAGCCTTGGCCTGCGTCTCTTCGTTGCGATGATGGCCGGCCACGTTCTGCTCGAAGTGCTCTCCAGCTTCGTGATCGACTCGGGCAACGCCAACATTGGCCTCTTCGCCATTGCCGGCCTGCCCAGTTTCATCCTGATGATCGGCATCTGCGCTCTCGAGCTGCTCGTCGCCGGCATCCAGGCCTACGTTTTCGCTCTTCTCACCTGCGTCTATCTCAACGACGCCGAGAATCTTCACTGATCTCAAGTTTTACCGCCTCAAACATTCGGGCATACCAAAGGGAGTTTTTGAAATGGACGCAGAAGCTGCAAAGCTGCTTGGTGCAGGTTTCGCCGCTATCGGTGCTGGTCTCGCCTCGATCGGCGTGGGCAACGTGTTCGCCAAGTTCCTCGAAGGCGCGCTGCGCAACCCGGGTGCTGCCGACGCGCAGCAGGGCCGTCTCTTCATCGGCTTCGCCGGTGCCGAGCTTCTCGGTCTTCTCTCGTTCGTTATCGCGGCTCTGCTGATCTTCGCCGCGTAATCGCGGACTGATCCAGACCACACTGATCCGCATCCGGCTGCCCTGACCCTTTGGTAGGGCAGCCGGATCGCGGAACACTTTTTCCGGCCACCTCGACCACAGGGCTGACCCATGCCTCAGATCGAACAGCTTGCCGCAACCTATTCCAGCCAGATCTTCTGGATGCTGGTGTTCTTCGGTTTCACCTTCTTCGTCATCGGACGGGGCATGGTTCCGAAGGTCATGGACACGGTTGCGAAGCGCGACACCCAGATTGCCGACGACCTCCTTGCCGCCGAACGCGCGCGCAAGCAGGCGGATGCCGAAGAGGAATCCTGGCGGGAGCGTGAAAACGCCAACCGCGCCAAGGCCCACGCCCTGATCGCCGAGGCCCGTGCCACGGCCGCGACCGAAACCGAGCAGCGCCTCGCCGCCGCCCAGGTCACGATCGACGGCAAGATCGCCGAAGCCGAGGCTGGCATCGCTGCCGCCCGCAAGGCCGCGGCAGACGAAATCGAAACGGTTGCAGCCGAAGCTGCCCGTGACATCATCGGCCGCGTTGCCGGTCTCTCGCTCGACGAGGGCCAGGTCCGCGCCGCCGTGAAGGAGAACCTGGTCCATGGCTGATACCCCTGCCGTCCAGTCCTCCCTGGAAAACGAAGGCGCGCACGTCGAAGCGGCGGCCGAGACCCACGCGGGTGTCGAGCACCACGCCGAGCCGATGCTGCTGGGCGTAGCCCCGCCGGCCATGGTCGTCAGCGCCTCGATGCTGGTGCTTCTGGGCATCGCTCTGTGGAAGGGCGTTCCCAAGGCAATCGGCCGCGGTCTTGATTCGCGCATCGCGGACATCAAGGCCCAGCTCGAGGAAGCCAAGACCCTGCGCGCCGAGGCGGAAGCCCTGCGCAAGGAGTATGCCGACAAGATCGCCGGTGCCGAGAAGGACGCCGCCGAGATGCTCGAGCATGCCCGCAAGGAAGCGCTTGCCATCGTTGCCAAGGCCGAAACCGACACGGCGGACGTCATTGCCCGCCGCGAGAAGATGGCCGAAGACAAGATCGGTGCTGCCCAGCTTGCGGCCGTTGCCGACCTTCGCGCCGTCGCTGCCGATGCGGCCACCGCGGCTGCGCGTGGTCTCATTGCCGGAAACCACTCGGCCGATGCCGACAAGGTTCTCGTCAACCAGGCGATCTCCGGGATCTGATTGTTCAGGGTCTCCCTGGAGACCCTGCGGAAATCCGAACACGAAAAAAGCCCCTGCCGTTTGGCGGGGGCTTTTTTGTTGCGCGGGAGATAGGCCCGAGCGCCGGGGTGATTTGTTGTGCGCCAGTCCTAAGATCGGCGCACAACACATTGTTGGATCAGGCTTCGCCCCAGATGTCCTGGGCCACGTTGACCACGAGTTCCAGCTTGCGGCGCTGGTCATCGACGGTCAGCGAGTTGCCGTGTTCGGTCGAGGAGAAACCGCACTGCGGCGCGATGCCGAGCTGGTCGATGTCGACGAACTTGCTGGCCGCCTCGAACTGGCGCTTGATGTCGTCGATCGATTCCAGTTCGGGCGTCTTGGTGGTGATGAAACCGGCCATGATGCGCTTGTCGCCCTTGGGCAGAAGTGCGAGCGGCTCGAGGCCACCGGCGCGGTCGGTGTCGTATTCCATGAAGTAGATGTCGACATCGGTGCCGTTGAAGATGGCATCGGCCGCGGCGTCGTAGCCGCCGGTTGCGGCGTAGGTCGATCGGAAGTTGCCACGGCACATGTGCATGCCGATGGTCATGTCCGACGGACGGTCCTTGATCGCCTCGTTCAGCATCCAGGCGTAGTCGGTGATGAGCTGGTCGGGGTCCTGGCCCATCGCCAGGCGCTGTTCGCGCTGCTTGGGGTCGCCGAGGTAGGCAAAGAAGATGTCGTCCATCTGCAGGTAGCGGCAGCCCGCGGCGTAGTAGGCCTCGACGGCAGCCTTGTAGGTGGCGGCGATGTCCGCCATCAGCACCTTCTGGTCGCGGTACTTCTCGGGCAGGACGTCCGAGGGATCGGTGCGGAAATGCACGGCCGAGGGACCGGGGATCGAGATCTTCGGGCAGACCGTGGTGTGGTCCTTCACGAAGGTGAAGTGCTCGAGCATCGGGTGGTCGGCGGGGAAGCCGAGGGTGTCGGTGATGGTCGGGCGGACCGGCGGGATCTTCACGCCGTGGAACTGCACGCCCTCATCGCGCGTGCGCAGCTCCAGGCCGTCGAGCATGCCCATGAAGTCGAAGTGCCAGAAGGCGCGGCGCGCTTCGCCATCGGTGACAACCTTGAGGCCGACCTCTTCCTGCATCTTGATCAGGTCGGGGATGGTCGCGTCCTCGGCGGCGCGCAGGGTGGCTGCGTCGGCACCTTCGGTGCGGGCCTTGGCGACGGGCTCGGGGCGAAGCAGGCTGCCGACATGGTCGGCGCGAAAGCGTGGTTTGGACATGGATGTATGACCCTTCTTGCTGGTCCGTTGTACGTGCGGCAAGGGGCCGCACGCCTGTTCTGGCTCCGGCGGGCAGGGGCATGTGCGGAAGGTCGGAAGAAGGGGCTCGTCCTCGGGTAAGGCCAGCCTTGTTCCGCGTCCGCAGGGCTCCTTATGTCCCGGCGCGGTTCGTGGTGTCGTGGTCGCGAGCCGGGCATGCTGCACTGCAGCGCCACGAACCGCGACACCTGCCTTAGAGCGCAGCGGTGCAGCACCGTCAAGGTGGATATAAAGAGTTCTTTATATGTGTTCGGCTGCCAGCGCTGTGGCGTGGAGGTCCCTGAAACTTCGTCGTTTCCGCATTCTCGGCGCCGGAGTGCGGGCTGAAAGGGAGATGGTTGGCGCAGCCATGTGCGCGCTCCTGTGGAGCGATGCTTCTTCGACTTTACGGTCGGCTGAGGCAGGCTGGGGCGGGCGGTGGCTTGCGGTCGCGCCCGCCCGGGCTCAGAAGTTATCCTTGGCGGCGCGCAGGGCGGCAAAGGTCGCGACAGGGTCGCCCATGTGGCCTTCGGGGGCCCAGCGCGCGGAAAGATCCGCATCGTCGGCGCGCAGGAAGGGGTTGGTCGCGAGTTCGCGCTGGAGCTTGGTGGGCACGGTGGGCAGGCCATCGGCGCGCCAGCGGGCGATGTCCTCGCCATAGGCGGCAAGCTCGGCGTTGTCGGGGTCGGCGTGGCGCGCGAACTTGAGATTCGCTTCGGTGTATTCGTGGGCGCAGTAGATCAGCGTGTCGGCCGGAAGCGCCTTGATCCGCTTGAGACTGGCCCAGAACTGTTCGGGATCGCCCTCGAACATGCGCCCGCAGCCCAGCGCGAAGAGGCTGTCGCCCACGAAGGCCATGCGTGCACCGGCAAGCCAGTAGGCGCAGTGGCCGAGCGTGTGGCCGCCCACGTCCAGGACCTTGCCCTCACGGTCGCCGATCTTGACGATGTCGCCCTGCTTCACCATCCGGTCGACGCCCTCGATCTTGCCCGCATCGCCTTCGGGCGCGGTGATCGTGCAATTGGTGGCGGCCTTGATCGCCAGGTTCCCGCCTGCGTGGTCGGGGTGCCAGTGGGTGTTCCAGATCTGGGTGATCTGCCAGCCCTTCTGGCCAGCCTGTTTCAGGTATTCCTCGGCATCGGGCGTGTCGATGCACACCGTTTCGCCGTAGGCGCTGTCGTGCAGCAGGTAGCCGTAGTTGTCGTTCAGGCACGGAAACTGGTGAACTTCGAGCATGGCGCTCCTCTCTCCTTGCGTGGCCTTGAGTCTAGGCAAAGGGTCCCGTGTGTCAAAGGAAGTCGGGACCTGGAGGCTTTGTCTCAGTGCACCGGGCGGCGCAGCAGCAGCAGAAAGGCGAGCGCGCCGATCAGGAGAACGGAGGCGATCGCCTGCGTCTGGAAGCTGATGTAATGCACATAGCGGCTGATGAAGAACACGCAGACGAGCGAGCCTGCCGCGACAGCCGAGATGTGCCCGAGGATCGATATGGGCGCGCGTTCCTCGGGCGTCAGGGCGCGGGCGGTCCTCAAGGCGAGGACGAGCGCGAGCGCTTCAAGCCCCGCGACCAGCGCAAAGGCGGTTGGCGGCAGGAAGGCGGTGATGATGGCGAGGGCGACGAAGAGGGCGCCAACGCGGTCGCGCCGGGCCTGGAGGAGTGTGCCGAGCGGGCTCTTGCGGGAAAGGCTCATGGGGCCTGCGTTAGGCCAGCCGGGGCGGTAACGCAAATGGCCGGGGCCGCAGGCGTGAACTGTGTTTGCGGATGCTTCGCGGAGCCGGTTCCAGGCTTAGGAGGTGGTGGTCTGGGGACCGGCTCGGTCGCTTCGCGAGGCGGCCAGTTCGAGCGCCGCATTCACGCCGACCAGGGGCATGAAACCCATTGGCGGAATGCGCTCGCCCCCAACGAACTGATCCCACGCCCAGACGAACAGGAGAACCAGCGTTGCCGCCAGGATGAGACGGTACGACACGGGCCAGGTCCCGCGCGCGACGGGGGCAACGGCGCCGGGGCCTGTACCGCTTATGCAGACGGCCTGCACAAGGGTGACGATACCGGCCACGATCCACAGGGCATATCCTGCGGCGCTGGACGCAAGCGGGCGCCCAAGCAGGGCGCAACCCATTGCAAATGCACACCAAGCCACGAGCATCAGCGCAATGGCAAGGCCGTAACGGCCAACAAGGTTCGCGGTCGCGGCTCTGGTCATGCCGGGCAGGGTAATCGCCGAAACGCAAAAGCAAAAGCCCGCCCGGATTGCTCCGGACGGGCTCTTGGTGATTTCAGCTTCGGTGAGGCTGAAAGGTCCGATTAACGGCCCTTCAGAGCTTCGCCGAGGATGTCGCCGAGCGAAGCGCCCGAGTCCGACGAACCGTACTGCTCCACCGCTTCCTTCTCTTCGGCCAGCTGACGGGCCTTGACGGAGAAGTTCGGCTTCTTGGAACGGTCGAAACCGGTAACCATGGCGTCGAGCTTCTGGCCGACCTGGAAGCGGTCGGGGCGCTGCTCGTCACGGTCACGGCCGAGGTCCGAACGCTTGATGAAGCCGGTCGCGCCGTCTTCGCCAGCCTGGACTTCGAGGCCGCCGTCGCGGACTTCGAGAACGGTGACGGTGACGGTTTCACCACGGCGCAGCGAGCTGCCACCGGTGACCGTGCCGCCAGCGGCCGGAGCGCCACGCTCGAGCTGCTTCATGCCGAGGCTGATGCGTTCCTTGTCGACGTCGACGTCGAGAACCACGGCCTGGACGACCTCACCCTTGCGGTGCAGGGCCAGGGCGTCTTCACCCGAGATGCCCCATGCGATGTCGGACATGTGGACCATGCCATCGACGTCGCCATCGAGGCCGATGAACAGGCCGAACTCGGTCGCGTTCTTGACTTCGCCTTCGACGGTCGAGCCAACCGGGTGACGCTCTGCAAAGCCTTCCCAGGGGTTCTGCTGGGCCTGCTTGAGGCCGAGCGAGATACGACGCTTGTCGGAGTCGACCTCGAGAACCATGACTTCGACTTCCTGCGAGGTCGAAACGATCTTGCCCGGGTGAACGTTCTTCTTGGTCCAGGACATTTCCGAAACGTGGACCAGGCCTTCGATGCCCGGCTCCAGCTCCACGAAGGCGCCGTATTCGGTGATGTTGGTGACCGTGCCCGAGAGCTTCGCGCCGACCGGGTACTTGACCGCTGCGCCTTCCCAGGGATCGCTTTCCAGCTGCTTCATGCCGAGGCTGATGCGCTGGGTGTCCTGGTTGATGCGGATGATCTGGACGGTGACGGTGTCGCCGATGGCGATCACTTCGCTCGGGTGGTTGACGCGCTTGTAGCTCATGTCGGTGACATGGAGCAGGCCGTCGATACCGCCGAGGTCAACGAACGCACCGTAGTCGGTGATGTTCTTGACGACGCCGTCGATGACCTGGCCTTCGCTCAGCTTGTCGATGAGCTCGCTGCGCTGTTCGGCGCGGGTCTCTTCGAGGACGGCGCGGCGCGACACGACGATGTTGCCACGGCGACGGTCCATCTTGAGGATCTGGAAGGGCTGGGGCACGTCCATCAGCGGGGTGACGTCGCGCACGGGGCGGATGTCGACCTGCGAGCCGGGAAGGAACGCCACGGCGCCGTCGAGGTCGACGGTGAAGCCGCCCTTGACGCGGCCGAAGATCACGCCTTCGACGCGCTTGCCTTCACCGAATTCGTTCTCGAGCTTGTCCCAGGCGGCTTCGCGGCGGGCGCGGTCGCGCGACAGCATCGCTTCGCCGTCGGCGTTCTCGACGCGGTCGACATAGACTTCGACTTCGTCGCCGACCTTGAGGCCGTGCTCGTCTTCACCGCGCGCGAATTCGCGCAGCGGCACGCGGCCTTCGCTCTTGAGGCCTACGTCGATGACGGCCTTGTCGTTCTCGATTGCGGTGATCGTGCCCTTGACGACGCGGCCTTCGAAGCCGTCGTCAGCCACGCCACCGAGCTGCTCGTCGAGCATCGCCGCGAAATCGTCGCGGGTCGGATTGGCAGAAGTAGCCATTAAGAGGTTATCCTCAGATTGTACGTTTTTCCGGCCAGGCGGTTGTTTCCGCCGGTCTTTCTCCGCCATCCGCACCATTGCATCGACGGGCCAAAAGGGCCGAACTGCCATGCAGGCCGGATACCTGCACAGCGCTCTTGGAGCCGAATGATCGGCCCCTCGAACCGGCGCGCCCTACGCGCGTGGGGCGGGAAATGCAAGGGAAATGGCGGGGTATACGGGGGAGGGCGCAAATTTCCTGCGCGTAGTCGCTGGGAGGTCGGGTTCGCTTGACGGCTGTCAATTCACCGGAACGCGACCGGGCCTAAGTCGTTGAATAGTTGAGAACTCGATACGAGCAGGAGATTTGCCATGAAAGCCGTGCGCTTCATCGAAGGCGGCCGTCCGCCGGAAATCGTCGATATCGCAAAGCCCGAGCCGGGGCCTGGGGAAGTCCTTCTGCGGATTGGCGGCGCCGGGGTCTGTCACTCCGACCTCCACGTGCTCGATGGCGAGGTCCCGTTCAAGGGACCCTTCACGCTCGGCCATGAGAACGCAGGTTGGATCGAGGCGCTCGGGCAGGGCGTCACGGGCTGGAAGGAGGGCGATGCGGTTGCCGTCTACGGGCCCTGGGGCTGCGGTTCGTGTCACCACTGCCAGACGTCGGCGGAAAATTACTGCGAGAATCATGCGAGCCTGCCGACTTTCGGCGGGGGCCTTGGTTCCGACGGCGGCATGGCCGAATACATGATCGTGCCCGATCCGCGCCTGCTGGTGCCGCTGGGCGAACTCGATCCGGCGCAGGCTGCGCCGCTCAGCGATGCCGCGCTCACGCCCTACCACGCGATCAAGGCGGCACAGGCGAAGCTGACGCCCGATGCGACCGTGCTTGTCACCGGGATCGGCGGGCTTGGGCAGATGGCTCTCCAGATCCTGAAGGCGACCTGTTCGTCGCGCATCGTGGCGACCGATATCAGCGCGGACAAGCTGGAGACGGCCCGCAAGCTCGGCGCGGATGTGGTCGTCAATTCGGGTTCGAAGAGCGCCGAGGAGGAAATTCGCGATCTTGTCGGCGGTCGGGGCGTCACCGTGGCGCTCGATTTCGTGGGGGCGCAGCCGACGATCGATCTGGCAAGCTCGCTCATCGGGCGCGATAGTCGCCTTACGATCGTCGGGTTGGCGGGCGGTACGCTCAGCTACAACGCGAATACCATGCCCTACGGTTCGCAGGTCATGGTTCCGTACTGGGGCACAAGGGCCGAACTGATCGAGGTCATCGCGCTGGCCCGCAGCGGGCAGATCAAGGCGGATATCGAGACGCACGATCTTGATGAGGCCGCCACGGTCTATGACCGCTTGCGCGAAGGCAAGGTGCCAGGGCGCGCGGTGCTGGTGCCCTGATACGGCGACTGATGCCGATGCATGAAGAGGGGGCCGCAAGCGCTAGGCTTGCGACCCCTTCTTCATTTTCGGTGTGAGAAAGCTGGCGCTATCCGGCGCGGAAGGCCTCGACCGCGGCAATGGCGGCCGCGATGGCTTCCTCGCGGCGAAGGTCCGAGGTGTCGATCTCGACGGCGCCCTCGGCCACAACCAGTGGAGCGTCCTTGCGGCCCCGGTCGCGTTCATCGCGCGCGGCAAGGTCGGCGGCGATGTCCTCCAGCGCGACGTCGCGGTTCTGCTCCTGCATTTCCAGGAAACGGCGCTGCGCGCGGGCCTCGACGCTGGCGGTCACGAAGAGCTTGGCCTCGGCTTCGGGCGCGATGACGCTGGCGATGTCGCGCCCGTCAAGGACCGCGCCGCCCGGCTGCGTGGCAAAGCTGCGCTGGCGTTCGTAGAGCGCCTGGCGCACGGGCGGGTGGATCGAGACCCGGCTTGCCAGGCCCCCGGTTACTTCCGAGCGAAGCTCCGGGTCGGCCAGCAGGTCATCGGGGAACGCGCAGGCCGCCAGCGCATCTTCGGCGCTGTCAGGATTGCCGCCGTTCTTCGCGCACTGACGCCCGACCGCGCGATAGAGCAGGCCGGTGTCGAGATGCGGCAGGCCGTAATGCGCGGCCAGGGCCTTGGCGATGGTGCCCTTGCCCGAGGCGGTGGGGCCGTCGACCGCAATGATCATGCGACAAGTCCTTCGAGCATCGATTCGAATACGGGGAAGCTGGTAGCGATGGGGCGGGTGTCGTCGACGAGCACGCCTTCCTGGCTTGCGAGGCCCGCCACGGCCATCGACATGGCAATACGGTGGTCGAGGTGCGTGGCGATCTCGATCCCTGCGCGGGTGCCGGGAAGGGGGCGGCCGCCGGTGCCGGTGATGACAAGGCCGTCCTCGCGCTCCTCCAGCGTGGCGCCCGCGGCGGTGAGGGCGCTCGCCATGACCGCGAGCCGGTCCGATTCCTTGACGCGCAGTTCATCGAGCCCGCTCGTTGTCGTCACGCCCTCGGCCAGCGAGGCGGCGACGAAGAGGGCGGGGAACTCGTCGATCATGCTCGGCGCCACGGTCGGGTCGACTTCGATGCCCTTCAGTGCGGAGTGGCGCACATGCAGGTCGGCAACCGGCTCGCCGCCGACGTCGCGTTCGTCGAGCTTCTCGATCTGGCCGCCCATCGCGATGAGCACGTCGACAAGACCGGCGCGCGTGGGGTTGAGGCCCACGTTCTCGATTACGACATCGCTGCCCGGCGTGATGAGCGCGGCGACAAGGAAGAAGGCTGCCGAGGAGGGGTCACCCGGGACCTCGATGGTCTGGGGCTTGAGTTCCGCTTCGCCGGTAAGGGTGATGATGCGCGTGCCGTCGGGCTGCGTCTCGACCTCGAGGTTGGCGCCGAAGCCCTTGAGCATGCGCTCGGAATGGTCGCGGGTGGGGACGGGCTCGATCACGGTGGTCTTGCCGGGCGTGTTGAGACCGGCGAGCAGGATCGCACTCTTCACCTGCGCGGAGGCGACAGGAAGCGTGTAGGTGATCGGAACGGCAGGGCTTGCGCCGCGCACGATGAGGGGGAGGCGTCCGCCTTCGCTTGCCTCGAAGCTGGCGCCCATCTGCGAGAGCGGTGTGATGACCCGGTTCATCGGGCGCTTGGAGAGCGAATCATCGCCCGTGAAGCTGACGTTGATCGGGTGGCTGGCGACAAGCCCCATGAGAAGCCGGGTCGAGGTTCCCGAATTGCCCATGTCGAGCGGGCCCTGGGGCTGGAGGAGCGCGCCCACGCCCACGCCGTTGACCGTCCAGGCGCCTTCGCCCGTGCGCTCGACCGTAGCGCCCATGGCGCGCATCGCCGCGGCTGTGGCGAGAACGTCCTCACCTTCCAGAAGGCCGGTGACCTTCGTTTCGCCCACCGCGAGCGCGCCCAGCATGATCGAGCGATGGCTGATCGACTTGTCGCCGGGCACGCGAATGCGGCCCTTGAGCGGGCCTTGCGCGGTGAAACGGCGCGGAGTGGCGGAGGCGGCGTCGTGGGCAGAGGAAGTCACGGGGCAGGGCGTCTTTCTGGGCTAGGCGAAGGGCGGAAAATCGCGGCGGCTTTTGACAGCGGCAGCGGCCCATGGCAAGGCGCGCGCCCTGATGTGGCTTCAATGCCTGATCGTGCGCCCTGTCTGCCAGTCTTCGTACCGGTTCGTGCGTGGGTGCTTGATCTTGAAGCGGGGCCTTTCCATCATATAACGGATTTTTCCAGCGCCCGTGTCTTCGCGGGTCGCCCAAGACGAGGACATTTCATGGCCAAACCTGAGTGGGGCGCCAAGCACGGCTGCCCGAAATGCGGCACCCGTTTCTACGACCTGGGCAAGGACGACCCGGTGACCTGCATCGAATGCGGCCACACCTGGACGCCCGAGCCGGTGCTCAAGTCCAAGCAGCCGATCCCCTATGAGGAAACGGAAAAGAAGGAAAAGGTCGAGGAGCAGGACAACGACCTGGCCGATGACGATCTGGACATCGATGACGACGGCGATTCGCCCGACAACGATGTGGATCTGGGCGGCGACGACGACCTGGGCATCTCGAGCGGCGGCGACGACGACGACGAGCGCGACGAGTAAGACGCGCTCCCCGGGGCGCCTCCCGGGAGCTGGGCCGATGCCACGTATCAAGGGGCATCGGCCGGCAGGCGCTGGTCACCCGGCGCGGCAAGGTTGGGCGCCAATGGCCAGGCAAGGGCTTGGTTTTGGCGCAAATTCTGGCCCGAACAGAAAAATTTCATTTTTTTGAAAAAAGTTCTTGCCAGTCTGACCGACCTACCCTAGATGGCGCTTCACCGGACGGGGCGACGCTCCAGACGGTAACACAAACCGGCCTTCCCAGACCGGTTTTTCGAAATGGCACGGGGCCTTAGCTCAGCTGGGAGAGCGCTACAATGGCATTGTAGAGGTCAGCGGTTCGATCCCGCTAGGCTCCACCATTTCCTGCCAGATGTCGCTTCTCGCAAGAGGGCGGCTTCTGTTGTATCAGTTTCGCGCGATGTGCGTACCACGCTGGTTGACGAGGTTTCGTCCACCGGCGTTTTTCGCGTACTATCCCGCATGCGTCGGTCGGCGAGGTTTCGCCCACCGGCGTTTTTGGCGTTCGATGGGCCTCGTCGCTTTGCAAGGCGTGGTCTGTCAAAGAGGAGCAAGGTCATGTTCGACAGCCTTTCCGATCGTCTCGGCGGTGTGTTCGACAAGCTGCGTGGCCGCGGCGCGCTCAAGGAGCAGGATGTCCGCGACGCCATGCGCGAGGTGCGCATCGCGCTGCTCGAAGCCGACGTTGCTCTTCCCGTCGTGCGCCGCTTTGTGGACCGTGTCACCGAAAAGGCCATCGGCCAGTCGGTGCTGCGTTCGGTCACGCCCGGCCAGCAGGTCGTCAAGATCGTCAACGACGAACTGATCGAGACCCTGGGCGGCGATGTGACGCCCGAACTGGATCTTGCCGCCAGCCCGCCCGTGGTCATCATGATGGTCGGTCTGCAGGGCTCGGGCAAGACCACCAGCACGGCGAAGATCTCCAAGCTCCTCAAGGACAAGCAGGGCAAGAAGGTCATGATGGCCTCGCTGGACGTGAACCGTCCGGCCGCCCAGGAACAGCTCAAGGTCCTGGGTGAGCAGACCGGCGTTGCCACGCTTCCCATCATTGCCGGCCAGCAGCCGACCGAGATCGCCACCCGCGCGATGCAGGCCGCCAAGCTGCAGGCCGTTGACGTCCTCATGCTCGACACTGCGGGGCGTCTCCACGTCGACCAGCAGCTGATGGACGAGATGAAGGCGGTCGCCGGGATCGCTACCCCGCGCGAGACGCTGCTCGTCGTCGACTCGCTGACGGGTCAGGACGCGGTCAACGTCGCGCAGAGCTTCGCGGGTGAAGTCGACCTTACCGGTGTCGTGCTGACCCGCATGGACGGCGATGCGCGCGGCGGTGCGGCGCTTTCGATGCGTGCCGTCACCGGCAAGCCCATCAAGTTTGCCGGTACCGGCGAAAAGATGGACGCGATCGAGGTCTTCCACCCGAGCCGCGTTGCCAACCGCATTCTCGGCATGGGCGATATCGTCTCGATGGTCGAGAAGGCCGCCGAAGCGGTCAAGGTCGAAGAGGCCGAGGAACTTGCCAAGCGCATGGAGCAGGGCAAGTTCGACCTCAACGACCTGCGCACCCAGCTTCGCCAGATGCAGAGCATGGGCGGCCTCGGCATGCTGGCGGGCATGATGCCCGGCATGAAGAAGGCCAAGGCCGCGATGGCCGCCTCGAACATGGACGACAAGGTGCTGCTGCGCATGGAGGCGATCATCGGCTCCATGACCAAGAAGGAGCGGGCCAACCCCGCGCTTCTCAACGCCAAGCGCAAGATCCGCGTCGCCAATGGTTCGGGAACCCAGGTCCAGGACGTCAACAAGGTGCTCAAGATGCACCAGGAAATGTCCAAGGCCATGAAGCAGATCAAGAAGATGGGCGGCCTCAAGGGGCTGGCCGCGATGTTCGGCAAGGGCGGCCTCGATGCCGCGATGCCGGGTCTGGGCGGCCAGGGTCTGGGCGGCGGAGCCAAGGGCGGTTTGCCCGGGCTCGGCGGACCGGGCGGAGCCGGTGGTCCGGACCTCAGCAAGTTTTTGAAGAAATAATTCCAAGCATTTGTAAGATTTAGAAGAAAGGTAATCTCATGGCAGTTTCGATCCGTCTGTCGCGCGGTGGTGCGAAGAAGCGTCCCTACTACAAGATCGTCGTCGCCAACGCGACCGCACCGCGCGACGGCAAGTACCTGGAGCAGATCGGCACCTACAACCCGCTCCTCGCCAAGGACGATGAAAACCGCGTGAAGATCAACGGCGAGCGCGCTTCGTACTGGCTCTCCGTCGGTGCGCAGCCGACCGACCGCGTTGCACGCATGTTCGACAAGGCCGGCATCAAGGAGCGCAAGGCTACCAACAACCCGCAGAAGGGTGAGCCGGGCGACAAGGCCAAGGAACGCGCCGAGGAAAAGGCCGAGAAGGCTCGCGAAGCCGCTGAAGCTGCTGCTGCCGCTTCGGCTGCGCCCGCCGAGGAAGCTCCGGCTGCCGAAGCCACCGAGGAATCGACCGAGGCGTAAGCCTTCGGGACACGGCATATGGCACACGACACGTCCGTCACCCTGGCCGCCGTCACCGGCGCGCATGGGGTGACGGGTGAAGTCCGCCTCAAGCTGTTCGGAGAAGGCGTGGCGGCGCTCAAGCGCTACCGCGCCTTCAACGATTCGGCCCTGACGCTCAAGAAGCTCAAGGACGACGGCAAGGGCGGGGCTATCGCCCGTTTCGAGGAAGTGACCGACCGTACCGCGGCCGAAAAGCTGCGCGGCACCGTCCTGACCGTTCCGCGCGCCGAGATGCCCGAGCTGGCGGACGGCGAATATTACCACGCCGACCTCATCGGTCTTCCCGCCGTCTCCGACACGGGCGAGGCCCTTGGCCGGGTCATCGCGGTCGAGAATTTCGGCGCGGGCGACGTGCTCGAGATCGAGCGTGGGGAACGCGACGAGAAGGGCCGCATCCAGCGCTTCATGGTGCCCATGACCGAGGCCGCGGTGCCGACGTGGGACGCCGAGAAGCTGGTGGTGACCGCCGCGTTCGCCGAGGATTGACCCCGGCGCCGTTCTGTCGCTGGCAGCGCGCGGTCGCAAGCGGCCTCGCGCGTATCTTGGAAAAGGAAGGCGTGCTCTCGTGACCTTCGCGGCCACCGTTCTCACACTCTATCCCGACATGTTCCCCGGGCCCCTGGGCATCAGCCTGGCGGGCCGTGCGCTCGAGCGCGGGGACTGGTCGATGGACGCGGTGCAGATCCGCGACTTCGCGACCGACAAGCACCGCACGGTCGATGACACGCCTGCAGGCGGCGGTGCGGGCATGGTGCTCAAGGTCGATGTGCTCGCGAGCGCGATTGACCACGCCCGGGGCTCCAACCCCGGGGCGCCCGTGCTGGCGATGACGCCGCGCGGCACGCCGATCTCGCAGGAGCGCATTCGCGAGCTCGCGGCAGGTCCCGGCGCGATCATCCTGTGCGGCCGTTT
Source organism: Novosphingobium mangrovi (assembly GCF_022818885.1). Classification (NCBI taxonomy): domain Bacteria; kingdom Pseudomonadati; phylum Pseudomonadota; class Alphaproteobacteria; order Sphingomonadales; family Sphingomonadaceae; genus Novosphingobium; species Novosphingobium mangrovi. Next base: position 80,663 of record NZ_JALHAT010000003.1, read on the forward strand.
CGAGGGCTTTGACGAGCGCATCTTCGAAGGCCGCGAGGTCGAGGAGATCTCGGTCGGCGATATCGTCCTTTCGGGCGGCGAATGCGCGGCTCTCATGGTACTGGACGCTTGCATTCGCCTGCTTCCCGGCGTAATGGGCGCGGCTTCCAGCGGTACCGAGGAATCGTTCGAGGACGGCCTTCTCGAGTACCCGCACTATACCCGACCCGTCGAATGGGAAGGGCGCACGATCCCTGAAGTGCTGCGATCGGGGGATCATGCGAAGATCGCGGCCTGGCGTCGAACCCAGGCTGAAGATCACACACGGTCACGCAGGCCGGACCTTTGGGAACGTCATGTCGACGTTCGGGACCGTCTGCCTCTGATGCGCGGCAAAAAGACGAAGGACTAGGTTCATGAACCTGATTCAGCAGATCGAGGCCGAGGAAATTGCCAAGGCCGCCAAGGAAATCCCGACCTTCCGCGCCGGTGACACCGTCAAGGTTGGTGTGAAGGTTGTCGAAGGCACCCGTACCCGCGTCCAGAACTTCGAAGGCGTCGTGATCGCGCGTTCGAACCGTGGCATGGGTTCGAACTTCACCGTTCGCAAGATGAGCTTCGGTGAAGGTGTGGAGCGCGTTTTCCCGCTCTACTCGCCCAACATCGACAGCATCACCGTCGTTCGCCGCGGTATCGTGCGTCGTGCCAAGCTGTACTACCTGCGTGGTCGTACCGGTAAGCGCGCCCGCATCGCCGAGCGTCGCGACGTTCGCGCCGAAGGTTAATTCGGCCACATTCGTCCACGGCTTTGGTCTGGGACGGCAATCAGGCGGTTCGCATGCGAGCCGCCTTTTTTGTCCCCGGCGCAGGCGCTTGGGCAACATGCAAACCTGTGCTGTCACGGCTGTGTCGCGTCTCCCGCGCAAATCCGGCGAAATTGCACACCGGGCCGTGGCGCAAGTCCATGCTGCACTGCACAACGTGCTTCTGCGTCTAAAATGGCGGAAAAACACGATAAACCGCGCTTTTTTGCCCGGTTTAGGCTTTGACAGCGTGACCAAAAACCGCTCAATTCCGTCTCCTCTTACGAGGCGAATCCAGCTTCCCATCACATCCTGTTCCACTGAAAGGTAGGGGGTATAATGAACAAGAACGATCTCATCAGCGCTGTCGCGGAAACCAGCGGTCTGACCCGCAACGATGCGACCAAGGCCGTCGAAGGCGTGTTCGACGCCATCACCGGCGCGCTGAAGAAGGGCGACGAAGTGCGCCTCGTCGGCTTCGGCACCTTCTCGGTCGCCAAGCGCAAGGCCTCGACCGGCCGCAACCCGCGCACCGGCGAGCCGATGGAAATCGCGGCTTCGTCGCAGCCCAAGTTCAAGGCCGGCAAGGGCCTCAAGGACGCCGTCAACTAAGACGTCCTTCAAGGGCCCGTAACGCCTCACGGGCCTTGTGAACGCAAAAACGCCGCTTTCCCCATGTGCGGAAAGCGGCGTTTTTTTGTGGGCGTGTGCGGTGAGGGTCCGGGAAAGAGGGGGCTTCAGGGCCGACGGCGGTGGTGCCGGCCCTGAGTTGATGCCTTCAGGGCTCCAGTTGCAGGAGCGCGGTCGGGGCGGCCGGGATGCGCGGATTGACCGCCCAGGTCAGCACCTGCATCGCGCCGTCGGTGGAAGGGCCCTCGTCGGTGTTGTTGGCGAGGATCGTGCCATCGGTGTGGATGGTGAAGGTGCCATCAGCCAGTTCCGCAGGGCCACCGTCCTTGGACGGACCGGAGAGATTGCCCGGGATCAGGCCCGCTGCGGGCGAACTCGTGGCATCGGGGCCGAAGGTCGGCGCGTTGATGCGCACCGATCCGTCCTTGCGCGGAGTGATCTGCACGAAGGCGTTGGCCATTGGGAAGCCCTCGAAGGTCGGGAAGACGAAGTCGTGGTCGAGCCGGCCCGAGACGGCGTAGTCGACGTCGAACACGCCGCCGCCCTTGTACGCAACCTTGTTCCAGCCCTGGCGGCGGCTGAGCTTGCGGGCAAGCTCATGGCCCGCTTCGGGATCACTCGGGTCGATACCGCCCAGAAGCGCACGCGCCGCATCGGCATTGGAACCCTTCTTGGCGGCCCATTCTTCTTTCTGCAGGGCGATTTCGTCCTCGGTGCAGGCGCGTTCCTCGAAGCTGTCCTCGTCGTAGCAGTCTTCGGCCTCGAAAGGCTGCGCGGCCTTGTCGGCCTCTTCCTTCAGCGGGATCATGATGAGTTCGCCCGTGTAGCGGAAGGCGAAGCTGTGGTCTGCGTTGACGTCGAGGCGCGAGGAGAAGCGCCCCGGGGCAAAGAAACACGCGGCCACGAGGAGGGCGGCGGCGCCCGCGGTCAGAACCGCGAGCGCACGACGTGCCTGGTGGGCACGGGGGGAGGGGAGGTGCATGACGAACGTTTCCGTTTCGTGTTGGCCGGGCGCCTCAGCGCGTTGCGGCTGCATAAAGAGCGATCGCGCCCGCGTTGCTGACGTTGAGGCTCTCCATGTCCGAGGAGATCGGCAGCTTGGCAATCGCATCGCAGTGCTGGACGATGTTGTGGCGCATGCCATCGCCCTCGGCGCCAAGGACGAGACAGACCGGGCCTGCGGGCAGGGCTTCGGCCAGCGTCGATTCGGCTTCGCCATCCAGACCGATGCGCCAGTATCCCGCCTCGGCGATCTCTTCGAGTGCGCGCGCGAGGTTCACGACCCGGATCCAGGGCACGATTTCGAGCGCGCCCGAGGCCGACTTCGCCAGCGTTCCCGATTCGGGGGGCGCGTGGCGGTCCTGCGTGACAATGCAGCACGCGTTGAAGGCGGCCGCCGAACGCAGGATCGCGCCGACGTTGTGCGGATCGGTCACCTGGTCAAGGACCAGCACCGGGCGCGCGGGATCGTTGTCGAGGACGTCGGCGAGGAAAAGATCGTCGAGCGGCTCGCTTTCCAGGACGAGGCCCTGGTGGGGGGCATCGCGTGCAACGAGTCGGGCGAGGTCAGGTGCCTCGGCCCATTCGACGGTGAAATCGACGGGCAATTCGCCATCAAGTGATTCGACGCCTTCGCGAGTCGCCCAAAGTTTGCGGTGCTGGCGATTCGGATTCTTGAGAGCCGCCTCGACCGCGTGGCGACCCCACAGGCGGACCATGCCGCTGCTCGCGCGCCCCGATCCCCGGCCGTTTTTCATGCGTCCGGCCCGGCCGCGCAGGGCTTTCCCCTGTCCGCGCTTGCTCATCTCGTGTGATCCTTTTTTCAAAAAAATTCAAATTATGTGCCGCTCCTGCCATTCGACCCATTGACAGGCAAGGCCGAGTTCGGCATTGGGCCGGTCCTCGGCAACGGGGGCGGCACTAAACGCTCTCGACCAACGAGATGATCCGAAAGGAAAATCTCAGCCAGATGACTGGTGTGGACAGGTGGCCGAGTGGTTAAAGGCAGCAGACTGTAAATCTGCCCGCGCAAGCGTACGTTGGTTCGAATCCAGCCCTGTCCACCACCAGCCCTTCTCTCGAAATCGCGATGACGAAGGGATCCGCCAAGGCGGATCGGGTGGCGGCTGACCCCATGGCGCGGATGCCTTTATCAGCCCTTTCTTCCAGATGAGTACATGCGGTGCGTAGCGGGGCCCGGTTGGCGGTTCGTGCTGGCATGCAGGGCATTGCTTTGCGCACGCTTTGCGGAACTTCCCGCGCGTGGCGGCATTGCGGTCTTGAACGCCACTCACTAGAGGAAACCGATGTCCTCAGATATTCTCGATAATCAGGGTCGTGGCGATGCCTCGTGGCAGTGGCCGGCCATTCATCCCGAAGGGCGCAAGTTTGGCGCCATTGCCGGTGTCCTCGCGCTGGGCGTCTGGGTCCTGTTCGGACCCTGGTTCGGATGGCCGCTGGCCGTCCTGACCTTGTGCGTGCTCGCCTTCTTCCGCGATCCGCTGCGCGTGACGCCGCAGGACGAGCGCGCCATTGTCGCGCCGGCCGACGGCCTCGTCACGCTGATCCAGAAGGTCCCGCCGCCGCGCGAGCTGACCGTTGACGATGGCAGCGGCATGCCGCCGCTCTCCGACGCACCGCTCACGCGCGTTTCGATCTTCATGAGTGTCTTCGACGTCCACATCAACCGCGCGCCGATTGGCGGCACCGTCCGCCGCGTGATCTATATCCCCGGCAAGTTCGTGAACGCCGACCTCGACAAGGCCAGTGAAGAGAACGAGCGCCAGCACATCCTGATCGAACGCGGCGATGGCCAGCAGGTCTGCTTCACGCAGATTGCAGGGCTTGTCGCACGCCGCATCGTGCCGTTCGTGAAGCCCGGCGACATCATTGCCGCGGGCCAGCGCATTGGCCTTATTCGCTTCGGCAGCCGTGTCGATGTCTACCTTCCCGCCGGGACCGAGCCCAAGGTGCTTATGGGCCAGCGCATCGTTGCGGGTGAAACCGTGCTTGGCGAAATCGGTGCCGCCCCCATGATCGAGGGTGTCTGCCAGTGAGCGAGGACGCGATTCCCCAGACCTCTGCGCCATCGGACGACACGCCGGGCCCGGATGGGGCTTCGGAATCGCGTGCCCGGCGCATGGCGCGCGGCCTTTCGCTGCGCGCGCTTGTGCCTAATGCCATTACCGCTGCCGCACTCTGCTCAGGGCTCACGGGCATCCGTTTTGCCATTGCGGGTGATTTCGAGAAGTCGGTCCAGGCCGTCCTTCTGGCGGGTGTCCTTGATGGCATCGACGGCCGCGCGGCGCGCCTGCTCAAGGCGCAGTCGCGCTTCGGTGCGGAACTGGACAGCCTGGCCGATGCCATTTCGTTTGGTGTCGCGCCTGCGCTGATCGTCTATCTCTGGTCGCTCCACGCGCTGCCCAGCCTGGGCTGGATGGCGGCGCTGGCCTTTGCGATCTGCTGTGTGCTGCGTCTTGCGCGTTTCAATGCGCGCCTCGATCTCGACGATCAACCGCACAAGGCGGCAGGCTTCCTGACCGGGGTCCCGGCACCGCTTGGCGCCGTGCTCGGCTTCCTGCCGCTGTGCCTGTGGATCGCGAGCGGTGAGCGCGACTTTGCCAATCCCATCGGCGTCAGCGTGTGGATGGTGCTGGCCGCCTTCCTGATGATCTCGAACATTCCGACGCTCAGCTGGTCGCGCCTGCGTCCCGCGCCGGGCGTGCGCCTTTTCGTCCTGGCCCTGGTCGGGCTGGCAATGGCCGCGCTTCTGGTCGAGCCCTGGCCCACGCTGGCGGTACTCACCATCGGCTACTTGGCGCTGCTGCCTTATGGCCTGTTTGTTTACGCCAAGGTCAGGCGGCAAGGTCCAGTGGTCGTGCCGGAGCCGGAACTCGACGAGCTTGACGAGCCGCTTGGCCCATCGTGACGACGTTCCCGCGCTGCGTGTCGCCGTGCGGGGAAGGGCGTTCGATCACGGACCAGGTAACGGTCAGCGTGGTGCTGCAGGCCTGAAGCTGGCGTGACAGGCTGCGCGCGGCAGCTGCGTACTCCAGCAGCGTTTTTCCGATCACCCATAGCGAGACAAGACCGGCGAGGGCGAAGAGGCTGGCGGCAAAGGCTGTCATGACCGTTTCCTTTTCTCGCGCCCCGCGGCTGTGCGTGGGGCTGTGGATGACTTGTGGAAAACGCGAATCTGTTCTATCAATGTTCCAGTGGCTTTCTTGTTCTATTTTTGTTCCCGTTGTGTCAAGCGGGAATTTGACGAGAGGGGCGCAATACGTGCAGGGCGCCATTTTGAAGGGTGCCGCGCTGCTGCGCCTTCATCCGCTTAGTTAGGGTTCCCATGGTTGCCGACGGTTTGCCTCATCGCCTCATCACGCTCGACGGACTGTCGCAGTGGTGTGCGCTCAACGCCTTTACCGTGGAGGAGATCGGCGCGGACGAGGTGTTCCTGACCGATCAGACCACCGGAAGCGCCTGGTCCTTGTTTCGGGTGGAGGACTGGCTCCAGCTGAAGGGACTGGTCCTTGAGGATGTCGAGCCCGAATTGCCGATGTGCCTGACGCTGGCCCGTCTGCATGATCGCCTGCTGGGTTGCCGCTTTTCCATCGACCAACAGCACGGTGTGGTGATCGTTGCTGACTTTGCCCGCGCAGCGCAGTCGATGGAGGCGATCGGAGAGACGCTGCTGCAGATGCAGTCGATCATCGATCAGACCGTGGGGCTCCTAGAAGATGTCGTCGAGAGCGATGTCGCGGCCGATGAGTTCGCAATCGACCGGGCGTTCGGTGTCACGGGGTCGCTGCGGGTCCACTGAGCGGGCTTTGGGGGCGCTGTTCGCATGCAGGCTGTGCATCCGGTCTTGCATCGCGGGGCGGATAGGTCTAAGGGCCGCCGCGTCCACTGATATGGATTCCTGAATTCGCAGGTTCCGATTAGCAGGCGAATCCACATGGAAAGCGCACATACCGGTGCCGCAGCGGGTCTGATCCCCACGGTTCCAGCTTTCCAGAGGTACAACCGGAAAGGAATTTCTCTATGGCGGCTCCTACCGTCACGATGCAGCAGCTCATCGAAGCTGGCGCCCACTTCGGCCACCAGACCCACCGCTGGAACCCGCGCATGAAGCCGTACATCTTCGGCGCGCGCAACGGCATCCACATCATCGACCTGTCGCAGACCGTGCCCCTGATGGCCCGTGCGCTCGACTTCGTCTCGGCCACCGTGCAGGCAGGCGGCAAGGTGCTCTTCGTCGGCACCAAGCGCCAGGCTCAGGAGCCGATCGCCCAGGCCGCACGCGCCTGCGGTCAGCACTTCGTCAACCACCGCTGGCTGGGCGGCATGCTCACCAACTGGAAGACCATCTCGCAGTCGATCAAGCGCTTCAAGGCGCTCGAAGAGCAGCTCGCTGGCGACACCCACGGCCTCACCAAGAAGGAAATCCTTCAGCTCACCCGTGAGCGTGACAAGCTTGAGCTCTCGCTCGGCGGTATCCGCGACATGGGTGGCATCCCGGACGTGATGTTCGTGATCGACGCCAACAAGGAAGAGCTGGCCATCAAGGAAGCCAACGTCCTTGGTATTCCGGTCGTTGCCGTGCTCGACACCAACGTCAACCCGCAGGGCATCGCCTTCCCGATCCCGGGCAACGACGACGCCAGCCGCGCCGTGCGCCTGTACTGTGAAGCCATGGCGCAGGCCGCGACCAAGGGCGGCCAGGACGCTCTGGCCGACAGCGGTGTCGACATGGGCGCCATGGACGAGCCCGCCGCGGAAGCCGCTGTCGAGGCCTGATAGCCCGGCGACGGACGACACTTTCGTCATGGAATTGTCGCGCGCCGGGTCCATGGGGCTCGGCGCGCACCTGTATTCAAGGCCGGTGATCCGGTCTGTACCAAACAAGAGGATTTGAGCGATGGCTGCATACACCGCCGCAGACGTGAAGACCCTGCGCGAGCGCTCGGGCGCCGGCATGATGGATTGCAAGAAGGCCCTCGACGAAACCAACGGCGACATCGAAGCCGCGGTTGACGCGCTGCGCGCCAAGGGCCTGGCGGCTGCCGCCAAGAAGTCGAGCCGCACGGCCGCCGAAGGTCTCGTCGGCGTTGCCGTCGAAGGCACCAAGGGCGTTGCCGTCGAAGTGAACTCGGAAACCGACTTCGTGGCCAAGAACGAGCAGTTCCAGGACTTCGTGCGCAAGACCACCGAAGTCGCGCTGAGCGCGGACAGCGACGATGTCGAAGCGCTCAAGGCTTCGGCGTACCCGGGCGGCGGCACCGTTGCCGACACGCTGACCAACAACGTCGCCACCATCGGTGAGAACCAGCAGGTTCGCCGCATGAAGACCGTTTCGGTCGCGCAGGGCGTTGTCGTTCCCTACATGCACAACGCAGCAGCTCCCAACCTCGGCAAGATCGGCGTTCTCGTCGCTCTCGAGTCGGAAGCTCCGGCTGACGTTCTGGAAGGCCTGGGCAAGCAGATCGCGATGCACATCGCGGCCGCCTTCCCGCTCGCGCTGACCGCTGACGACCTCGACGCCGAGCTGATCGCGCGTGAGCGCAAGATCGCCGAGGAAAAGGCCGCCGAATCGGGCAAGCCCGAAGCGGTCCAGGCCAAGATGGTCGACGGTGCGATCGCGAAGTACGCCAAGGAGAACGCTCTCCTTTCGCAGGTCTTCGTGATGGACAACAAGACCCCGATCCAGCAGGTCGTCGACGCGGCCGGCAAGGACGCGGGCGCCAAGATCGTGCTCAAGGACTTCGTGCGCTTCCAGCTCGGCGAAGGCATCGAGAAGGAAGAGTCGGACTTCGCCGCCGAAGTGGCCGCTGCCGCTGGCGTCTGATCCCTTCGCGATCACGCACATTTGAAAAGGTCGCAGAAGCAATCGCTTCTGCGGCCTTTTTCATGTTTGGAAAAAGGAGGGGGCGACTTGATCCGCACTGGGGATGGTGCAGGTTGGTCCTTCAGCAAGAGATCGGGATGAGGGGCAGGTAGGTGCTGATGCGACGTAATGTGATGATGGGTTTGGCCTTTGTGGCCCTGGCCAGCCACGGGCCCATGCGGGCGGTCGCGGCGGAACGCGAGGTGGGGGACGCGCTTGAGGTGCGCGCTGCGCTGTCGGATGGGCTGGCGGGCGCCTTGAGGGCCTGTCGGCTCTGGGTGCTGCATCCCGACACCTGGGCGGCCGGGCCGGAACCGTTCCTCAAGGACGTGGGGCTTGGCGATGCGATGGGGCAGGTCCGCTCTGTCGCCGATGTCAATCAGCCGCCCGAAGCCTGGCGCGAGGGCAATGTCTATTGGCGGATCAACTCCTCGCCCGATGCGGGGTACGTTCTGGTCGTCTCGCACCGGATGCCGATCTGCCAGGTGACAGGCGGCGGGGATGCGGACTTGCAGCCCAGCGTGGGAGAAGTTCTGGCGTCGCCGGAATTTGCAGAGGCCTGGCGCGAGGTCGATGAGGCGACACGCGGCGACATGGTCTCGACCACGTTCGTCAGCCGTGAGGAGCCGGATTTCACGATGGTGCTGAGCCGGGCGGCTGCACCCGGTGCGCGGCGCGACCGGGTGCAGGTGATCGCCTCGGCCAGCTTCGCGCCAGCGGGCGAGTGATCAGTACGCGGCGGTGAAGCGTGCGCGGCTGTGCGCGTGGGCTTCGAGTTCGTCGACCATGGCGAGCGCGAAGTCGGCGAAGCTGATCTTGCTCTCACCATTGGCATCGACGACGAGATCGTCACCGCCCTTGCGGTAGTGGCCCTGGCGCTCGCCTTCGAAGATGATCATGGCGGGCGAGAAGAAGGTCCAGTCGATATCGTCAGTGGCCTTGAGGTCATCAAGGAAGGCGATCCCTGAAAGCGCGGCAGGCTTCCAGTCGGCCGGGAATTCCGGATTGTCGATCAGGCGCGCGCCATCTGCACCCTTGAGGCTGGCCGCGCCGCCCGTGACCAGGAAGCGCGAGACACCCGCTTCGCGCAGCGCGGTGAGCAGGGTCTCGGCCTTGATCTTGTGGTGCAGGGCGCTGATGACCGCGTCGCTGCCCGCGATGAGCTTGGCGAGCTGCGCGGCGTCGCTGGCATCGCCCTCGGTCGGCGTGATGCCGGGGGCTGCGGGGATGGCTTCGGGGTGGCGGGCAATCGCGATGACCTCGTGGCCGCGTGCGGCCGCTTCCCTGGCGATCTCCGAACCGGCGTGGCCGCTGGCGCCCAGGACTGCAATCTTCATGGTCTAACTCCTAAAGTGGTATCCAGTGGTGACTAGGTGTGATATCCCTAGCGCTTATGCAAGAAGGCACTTTTCCCGCACCCGGTCACTCCGAGGTAACCGCCAACCCTGTGGCCTCCCGTCCTGCGCCTGACGTGTTTGCGGCGGCCTGCCCGACACGCCAGTTGCTCGACCGCGTGGCCGACAAGTGGAGCGTGCTGATCCTGACGACGCTCGGCGCGGAGGAGATGCGCTTCAACGCGCTGCGCCGCCGGATCGAGGGGATCTCGCAGAAGATGCTGAGCCAGACCCTGCGCACGCTCGAGCGCGACGGCCTGGTGGAGCGGCGCGTGGTGGCCAGCATCCCGGTTCGGGTCAGCTACGTGATTACACCGCTCGGCGCGGAACTGCTGAGCGCGCTGCAGGCGATGATCGACTGGGCCGAGCAGCGCATGGGTGCGGTGGCCGCCGCACAGACCGCTTTCGACCAGCGTCTGGCAGCGGTCAGCTAAGGGCAGGTATCGCGAAGTATACGGCGGGAAATCTAAAGTCTCGCCCTTGGCAACGCGCGTGCGCGCTCCTAAAGCCCAACGGCCCCCCAAATTCAGGAGACCGTGCGGCGATGAGTTCCTCCCCCTACAAACGCGTTCTGCTCAAGCTTTCGGGTGAAGTTCTCATGGGAAGTCAGCCGTTCGGCATCGACCCCGAGTTCGTTGCCGAGATGGCCAAGGAAGTGAAGGCCGCGAAGGACACCGGGCTGGAAATTTGCCTCGTGATCGGTGGGGGCAACATCTTCCGCGGCATGGCCGGTGCGGCCAAGGGCATGGACCGTGCCCAGGCCGACTACATGGGCATGCTCGCCACAGTGATGAACGCGCTCGCGATGCAGAACGCGCTGGAGCAGCTCGGTGTGCCGACCCGCGTGCAGTCCGCCATCGAGATGGACAAGGTCTGCGAGCCGGTGATCCGCCGCCGCGCCGAACGCCACTTGGAAAAGGGGCGCGTCGTGATCTTCGCAGCGGGCGTGGGGGCGCCCTATTTCACCACCGATTCGGGTGCGGCCCTGCGCGCCGCCGAGATGAAGTGCGATGCGCTGCTCAAGGGCACCAGCGTCGATGGCGTCTACGACAGCGATCCCAAGACCAACCCGACGGCGACGCGCTATGCGACCGTCGATTTCGACACCGTCCTGGCCGACAACCTGAAGGTCATGGACGCTTCCGCCGTGGCGCTGTGCCGCGACAACGCGATTCCGATCGTCGTCTTCTCGATCCGCGAGCAGGGCAATCTCGCCGCTGTTCTGGCGGGAGAGGGCACCAAGACGATCGTGCAGAAAGGAGCCTGACGATGGCCAAGTACGACAAGGACGATCTCGAACGCCGCATGGCAGGTGCCGTGGAATCGCTGAAGGGCGATCTGACGGGCCTGCGCACGGGCCGCGCCAGCACCCAGCTGCTCGATCCCGTGGTGGTCGAAGTCTACGGCTCGAAGATGCCGCTGGTGCAGGTCGCGACCGTCTCGGTTCCCGAGCCGCGCCTGATCTCGGTGCAGGTCTGGGACAAGTCGAATGTCGGTCCCGTAGAGAAGGCGATCCGCTCGGCAGGTCTTGGCCTCAACCCGATCAATGACGGTGCGACGCTGCGTCTCCCGATCCCCGATCTCACCGAAGAGCGCCGCAAGGAGCTCGCCAAGATCGCGGGCCAGTATGCGGAAAAGGCCAAGGTCGCGATCCGCAACGTGCGCCGTGATGGCATGGAAGCGCTCAAGGCCGACGAGAACAAGAAGGAAATCTCCGAGGACGACCGCAAGCGCGCCGAAACCGAGGTGCAGAAGCTGACCGACGAGCAGATCAAGGCCGTCGACGAGGCGTTCGGTGCCAAGGAAAAGGAAATCCTCGGCAAGTGAGGCAAGACCTGTTCGTTCGGAAGGGGGCCTGATGGGAGCCGGCGAACCTGTTGGCGTGCGTCACGTGGCCATCATCATGGATGGCAACGGGCGCTGGGCGAAGAAGCGGCTGCTTCCGCGCGCGATGGGGCACCAGCGCGGCGTGGAAGCGGTGCGCCGCGTGGTGCGCGGCGCGCGCGAACTGGGGCTGGAGGCGCTGACCCTCTACGCCTTCTCGACCGAGAACTGGCGACGTCCCGAGGAAGAGGTCTCCGACCTCATGGGGCTGATGAAGCGCTTCATCCTCTCCGACCTCGACGAGTTCGCGCAAGCGGGCGTGCGCCTCAAGATCATCGGTGACTACTCGGCCTTCAAGCCGGACGTGGTCGAACTGATCGACGGGGCCATCGCGCGCACCGCATCCAACACCGGCACGACGCTGGCGGTCGCGCTGAACTATGGCGCACAGGACGAGATCGCGCGCGCAGCGACCAAGGCCGCGGCCAAGGGGCCGATCACGCCCGAGACAATTTCGGCCGAGCTGGATACGGCCGACATGCCGCCGCTCGACCTCATGATTCGGACCTCGGGCGAGGTGCGCCTCTCCAACTTCCTGTTGTGGCAGTGCGCCTACGCGGAACTCTATTTCACAGACGTGCTCTGGCCCGACTTCACGCTGGACCACCTGCGTGAGGCGCTGGAGTGCTTCTCGGGCCGGGAGAGACGCTATGGCGGGCGCTGATCGCAAGGCGAAGGGCAGTTCGGACCTTGGTGTCCGGGCGGTCTCGGCCGTGGTCATGCTGGCGGTGGCCGGAACGGCGGTCTGGGCGGGCGGTATCCTCTGGATGGCCTTCGTCTGCGCAGTCGCGGTCGGCGTGCTCTACGAATGGGTGCGCATGGCGCGCCGGGGCACGCAGGACCCGATGCAGCGCGGCCTGTGGAATTTCGCTGGTATGTTCTATGTCGGCGTGGGGGCGGCCATGCTGCTCTTCCTGCGCAATCCGGCCTTTACGCTGGCTCCGCTGCTGACGGTGATGCTCTCGGTCATCGCAGTTGATGTCGGAGCCTATTTCGCAGGCCGGACGTTTGGCGGGCCCAAGATCGCGCCCGCCATCAGTCCGTCCAAGACCTGGTCGGGACTCATCGGCGGCTGTGTAGGCGCAACGCTGGTCCTGTTCGGGGCGGTGATGCTCTGGCAGGACGGGCGCATCACGACGACGCCCGTTGGCCCTGCAGGTGGACCGCAGGCGTGCTTGGGGTCCACCGGGGACTGCTGGTACCTGACGGCAAGCCCCGTTGCGGTCTTTGCCCAGTGCCTCCTTTTCGGCATCCTGCTCGCCGTCTGCGCGCAGGCGGGCGACTTCCTGGAAAGCTGGATGAAGCGCCGGGCAGGGCTCAAGGATTCGGGCAATCTCATTCCAGGCCACGGCGGGTTTCTCGACCGCGTCGACGGCCTGCTGGCGGTGCTCTTCGTGCTTGCCCTCATGATCCTCTTTCAGCCATGATCGGCGCAATGACGCACACCCCGCGGACCATCTCCATCCTGGGAGCGACCGGCTCCATCGGCAGCTCCACGCTCGATCTCGTGCGGCGCAATCCGCAGGACTGGCGCGTCCGCGCGCTGACCGCGAACGGCAACGTCGAGGCGCTGGCCAAGCTCGCGCGTGAATTCTCGGCCGAGATCGCTGTCGTCGCCGACGAGACCTGCCTCCCGGCCCTGCGCGATGCGCTCGCCGGATCGGGCATCGAAGCCGCAGGCGGCGCGTCCGCGCTGGTCGAGGCGGCTGCACGCGGTGCCGACATGACGATTGCCGCGATCGTGGGCTGTGCCGGGCTGGCTCCAACCATGGCCGCGATCGAGCAGGGCGGCCTCATCGGCCTTGCCAACAAGGAAGCGCTCGTCTCGGCAGGGCCGATCATGACGGCCGCGGTCGCCAAGCACGGCGCGACGCTCCTCCCCGTGGACAGCGAGCACAACGCGATTTTCCAGTGCCTTCAGGGCAACAAGGCCAGCCACGTGCGCGCGATCACGCTGACGGCGAGCGGCGGGCCTTTCCGCGAATGGTCGCAGGCCCAGCTTGAGGCAGCAACGCCCGCGCAGGCGGTCAAGCATCCCAACTGGTCGATGGGCGCCAAGATCAGCGTCGATTCGGCGACCATGTTCAACAAGGGCCTCGAACTGATCGAGGCGCACTACCTCTTCCCCGTCGGGCTGGAGAAGCTGCGCATCGTCGTGCACCCGCAGTCGGTCGTGCATTCGATGGTGGAGTACCGCGATGGCTCCACGCTCGCCCAGCTTGGCCCCTCGGACATGCGTGTGCCCATCGCCTCGGTCCTCGCCTGGCCCGAGCGGATGGAGACACCGTGCGGCCCGCTCGATCTGGCGGCGATCGGCGAACTGACGTTCCGCGCACCTGATGAGGAGCGCTTTCCCGCCACCCGTCTCGCCCGCGAGGCGGCGCAGGCAGGGGGCGCCATTCCGGCTGTGCTCAACGCGGCGAACGAAGTCGCGGTCGATGCCTTTCTGCGCGGTCATATTGGGTTCACCCGGATTGCGGCAGATGTGGCGCATGTGCTGGAAAGCTATGCGCCCCCGCCGCCCGGCAGCCTCGATGACGTGCTCGCCGTCGATGCCGAGGCGCGTCGGCGCGCGCAGGGCCTGATGCCGTGTACATGACTGCCCGGCAGTCGATCGAGGGGAGGGGACTGGCCTGATGGGCGTCCTGACAACGGTTTTTGCATTTCTGCTCGTGCTGGGGCCGCTCGTGGTCATTCACGAGCTTGGCCACTATCTGGTTGGCCGTTTCTTCGGCGTGAAGGCCGATGCGTTCTCGGTGGGCTTCGGCAGGGAACTGGCCGGGTGGACTGACAAGCGCGGTACCCGCTGGAAGCTCTGCGCGCTCCCCTTGGGGGGCTACGTCCAGTTCGCAGGCGACATGAACCCGGCCAGCGCGTCGGATGCAGGCGCCAGCGAAGCTCCGGCCGAGCAGCGCGGGCAGATGTTCCAGTTCAAGCCGCTGTGGCAGCGCGCGCTGATCGTCTTTGCCGGACCGCTCACCAATCTTCTCCTGTGCGTTGCTATCTTTGCCGCCTTCACGATGGCTTACGGCAACCGCGTGGTCGAGCCGGTGATTGCCGACTTCGCCGAGAATTCGGTTGCGCTGGAAGCCGGCCTCAAGGTCGGCGACCGCATTACCTCCATCGACGGCGAGACGGTCGGTGATGTCCAGGATCTGGAACGCTACATCCTGCTTCACCCCGAAGGGCGCGTGCCCGTAGGCGTCGAGCGCGAAGGGCGCGACATGACCGTGCCGGTCGAGATTGCCACGCGCGAGATCGACGACGGCTTTGGCAAGACGGCCCGCATCGGCGATCTGGGCGTGTCGTTCGATCAGCCCATCGTGGCCGGGTTTACCTCCGATTCTGCAGCCAAGGACGCTGGTTTCGAAGTGGGTGATCGGATTGTGGGTATCGGGGGCCAGGAGGTCACCAGCTTCCACGATGTCATCGATCTCGTGCAACCGCGTGCCGGGGATACGCTTCGCTTCACCGTCGTGCGCGAGGGCGCCGAACTGGAGCTGCCCGTCGCCGTGCGCGCCGCAACCCGTCCGGGCGCGGACGGGACAGAGGAAAGCGTAGGCATGATCGGCGTCGAGGCGCGGGTCGGTCGGCTTGTGCCGGTCGGTCCTGTCGCAGCGGTCGGGATCGGCTTTGCGCGCAGCTTCGACATGCTCGACGACATGGTGACAGGGCTTCGCCAGATCATCTTTGGCGAGCGTTCGGTCAAGGAGCTTGGCGGGCCGATCAAGATCGCCCAGGCATCGGGCCAGCAATTCTCCCTTGGCTGGGAGAATTTCGTGGCTTTCGCGGCGTTTATCTCGATTAACTTGGCATTCATCAACCTCCTGCCAATCCCGGGGCTCGACGGAGGACATCTGGCTTTCTATGCGGCGGAGTGGGTTCGTCGCAAACCTCTCGATGGTCGCAGCCAGGAGTGGGCGATCCGTACAGGAGTGGTATTTCTTCTTGCGCTCATGGTGTTCGTTACGGTGAACGACATCGTCTCCCTGCCGATTTTCGGGGGATAGGGCAGGAATTTTACCGAGGATCACAATGTCGCCCGGTTTGGCTGCTTGATCGTGGCGGCTCCATCAGGCAGATGGCTGCGGACTTGCGCAGGTTTCAGTGCAGGCCTGCCGACTGTCATGGATCTCGCTGAGGCGCTTATCAGGAATTATCTTGGAATGATCGGAGTGGAAATGGTTCGCAGCACTGAGGCTCGCCGCTCGTCACACGTCGCGGCCGTGCTCCTTGGGACCACGATCCTGGCCGGTGTGCCCTCGGCCGCCTTTGCCCAGGACGCGGCCGCGCAGAGCGCTCCGACCGAGCCCGCCGCGCAGCCTGAAGGCGAGACGATCACCTCGCTGACCGTGCGCGGTTCCGAGCGTCTCGAGCAACAGACGGTTCTTTCCTACGTGAAGCTGCGCATCGGCCAGCCTTACACCAAGGCGGCGGCCGACGGCGCTCTGAAGGATCTCTATGCGACCGAGCTTTTCAAGTCGGTCGAGGTGACCAACGAGAATGGCGCGGTGGTGATCGAGGTTCAGGAGAACCCGGTCGTCAATCGCATCATTCTTGAAGGCAACAAGCGCATCAAGAACGACAAGATCCTGCCCGAGATCAAGGTCTCGCCGCGCCAGATCTTCACCCGTTCCAAGGTCCGCGCCGACGTCGCCCGCATCATCGAGCTCTACAAGCGTCAGGGCCGTTATGCCGCGACGGTCGAGCCCAAGATGGTCATGCTCGACCAGAACCGCGTCGACATCGTCTTCGAGATCACCGAGGGCGACAAGTCC
This sequence comes from Novosphingobium mangrovi, assembly GCF_022818885.1. Taxonomy (NCBI): domain Bacteria; kingdom Pseudomonadati; phylum Pseudomonadota; class Alphaproteobacteria; order Sphingomonadales; family Sphingomonadaceae; genus Novosphingobium; species Novosphingobium mangrovi. The sequence goes on from NZ_JALHAT010000003.1 coordinate 97,014, forward strand.
AAGGTCCGCCAGATCAACGTCATCGGTAATGAGGCCTTCTCGGACGGCGAACTGCGCTCGCAGATGGTGACCAAGCAGGCCCGCTTCTGGCGCTTGTTCTCCTCGGGCACCAGCTATGACCCGGACCGCATGGCCTTCGACCAGCAGAAGCTGCGCCAGTTCTACCTGACCGAAGGCTATGCCGACTTCCGCGTCGTCTCGGCCGTGGCCGAGCTTACGCCGGACAAGAAGGACTTCATCATCACCTACGTGGTGGAGGAAGGCGAGCGCTACAAGTTCGGCGATGTGAAGGTGGAAAGCCAGCTGCGCGACTTCTCCAGCGAGAAGATGTCCCAGAACCTGCCGATGAAGGCGGGCGACTGGTACAACGCCAAGCAGGTCGAGGACACGATCGAGAGCCTCAACAACACCGCTGGCGCCTTCGGCTATGCCTTTGCGGACGTGCGCCCGCAGTACGATCGCAACAAGGAAGACCTCACCATGGGGCTGACCTTCGTGATCCGCGAGGCGCCGCGCGTCTACGTCGAGCGCATCGACATCAACGGTAACACGCTCACCCAGGACAAGGTCATCCGCCGCGAGTTCCGTCTCGCCGAGGGCGATGCCTTCAACTCGCTCCAGGTGCGTCGTTCGACCAACCGCATCAAGTCGCTCGGCTACTTCCAGGAGAAGTTCGAGGTCGAGCAGAAGCCCGGCGCGGCCGATGACCGCATCATCCTGGAAGCCAACGTGGAAGAGCGCCCGACCGGCGAACTTCAGCTTTCGGCCGGTTTCTCGAGCCTTGAGAGCTTCATCTTCCAGGCCTCGATCCGCCAGCGCAACTTCCGTGGCCGCGGCCAGACGGTGGGCCTGTCGGGCAGCTACTCGCGCTATTCGCGCTCGGTTCAGGCGAGCTTCGTCGAGCCCTACCTGTTCGACAAGAACGTTTCGCTCGGTGTCGACCTCTACCGCCGCGACTACAACAACTTCAATTTCCAGAACTCGAACCGCAACACCACCTACCAGCAGACCACGACCGGTTTCCAGGTGCGTGCCGGTGTCCCGGTGACCGAGTACATCACCGCGGTCGGGCGTTACACGCTCAACTACGACGATGTCTCGCTCTCGGAGAACCAGTTCTACTCGATCGGCGATACCGGCGAGCTCGAGTGCGATCCGCTGCGCGCGGGCCGTTACCTGTGCGACGCCATCGGCAAGCGCCTGAGTTCGATCGTCGGCTTCTCTCTCATCTACGACACGCTCGACAACCGCGTGCGTCCTTCGCGCGGTGAAACCGCGCAGGTCAGCATCGACGTGGCGGGCCTGGGCGGCGACGTGAAGTACGCCCGCCTGCGCGCCAACGCCGCAAAGTACTGGCCGCTGGGAGGTGGCTTCATCTTCTCGCTGCAGGGCGAGGGCGGCATCATCGAGCCCTATGGCGGCGATGACTACGTGCGCCTGACCGACCGCTTCTACCTCGGCAACCCGCAGATGCGCGGCTTTGCTGTGCGCGGTGTCGGCCCGCGCGTGATCCGCCAGTACTACGGTCCCGATGAGGACGGCAACTACACGGTGCCGGGCAACGATTCCGATGACGCGCTGGGCGGCAAGTACTACTACATGGGGCGCGCCGAACTGGAGATTCCGCTGGGATCGGGCGCGCGCGAAATGGGTCTTCGTCCCTCGGTCTTCGTCGATGCCGGCGCGGTTTGGGGCACACGCCGTCCCGAACTCAGCGACTGCGGAGATGGCTGCTTCATCGGTCAGCGTGACCAGGACGGCAACCAGCTCTACAATGTGCTCGACGATGACGGCAATGTCGTGGGTACAAGCATCGATCAGATCGATCCGGACACCGGTGTGACACGCAATCCGGCCGGCTCGACGAGCTATTTCACCGAGAGTTATCTCGGCGACACCTGGCTGCCGCGTGTGGCCATCGGTGTCGGCGTGAACTGGAACTCACCCTTTGGACCCTTCCGCATCGACATGTCGCACGTGCTCCTGAAGCGCGATGGCGACGACACCCGGGTCTTTTCATTCAACGTGGGAACGCAATTCTGATGAAAACTCTTCTCAAGTCCGCTGCGCTGGCTTCGACCCTGGCGCTTGCTTCCGTCGCGCTTCCGGGCGTGGCCTCGGCCCAGTCGGGCACCGTGGTCCCCGGCATCGGCGTGGCTGACCTTGAAGGCATCGTCTTCAGCTCGGCCGCCAACCAGACCGCGCGTGAACAGCGCCAGACCACCTACAAGGCGCAGATCGATCAGGCCAACAGCCGTCGCGCCGCGATCCAGGCCCAGCTTCAGCCGCTGATCCAGAAGTACCAGGCCGACAGCCGCGCCGCGAACCCGAACGAGGCCGCGCTCCAGCAGCAGGCCCAGCAGATCCAGCAGATCCAGCAGCAGGGCCAGCAGGAACTGCAGCAGATCCTCGCGCCGGTCTCGCTCTCGGAGGCCTACGTCAACGAGCAGATCGAGGACAAGCTGAACGATGCGGTCAAGGCTGCGATGACCAAGAAGAAGGTCACCATCCTTCTCAACCCGCAGTCGATCCAGGCGATCACCGACGGTGCCTACTCGCTCAACCAGGACATCCTGGCCGAGCTCAACGCCGCGATCCCGACCGCCCAGATCGTCCCGCCCGAGGGCTGGGAACCGCGCCAGGTTCGTGAAGCGCGCGCGCGTCAGCAGCAGGCCGGTCAGGCCCAGGCTCCGGCCGCTGGCAACACCGCGGCGCCCGCCGGCCGTTAATTTCCAGACGAAAGTACCTGTACGATGAGCGAACCGGGCGAACTGGTCTACGATATCCCGAAAATCCTCGAAGCGCTGCCGCATCGCTACCCGATGCTGCTCGTCGACCGGGTGGTCTCCTTCGATGAGGAGTCGATCCACGCGGTCAAGGCGGTGAGCTTCAACGAGGATTTCTTCCAGGGCCATTTCCCCGGCCGTCCGATCATGCCGGGCGTCCTCCAGATCGAGGCGCTGGCGCAGACGGCGGGTATCCTGGCCATCGAGACCCTGGGTCTCGCGGGCTCGGGCAAGCTCGTCTACTTCATGGCGATCGAGAACGCGAAGTTCCGCAATCCCGTGACGCCCGGGCACCTGCTCGACCTCAAGGTGAGCTTCGTCCAGAAGCGCGCGCGGGTCTGCAAGTTCACGGGCACGGCCTCGATTGACGGGAAGACGACCTGCGAGGTCAGCTTCACCGCGATGATCGCCGACGCCTGAGGGAAGGGGGCTTTCGGGCCCCTTTCGCCGCAGTCGGCGCGCCGGGACTTGCCATTGGCACCGTTCCGATGTAAGCGCGCCGCTTTCCATGGCAGGCCGGTCGGAACCGGCCATATGCAAGAGAGATTACGACATGAAGGCCGATCTGCACCCCGACTACCACATGATCACCGTCCAGATGACCGACGGCACCACGTTCCAGACCCGTTCGACCTGGGGCTCGGAAGGTGACACGCTCGTTCTCGACGTCGATCCCACCACGCACCCGGCCTGGACCGGTGGTCAGCAGCGCGTCAACGAAGGCGGCCGCGTGGCACAGTTCAACAAGCGTTTCGGTGGTCTCTCGCTCAACAAGAAGTGAGACGACGGTTCATCCGTACCTTGAAACGAAGAGGGCGGCCTTGCGGGGCCGCCCTTTTTCGTTGGGGCATCTGCGGTGCGTGAGGCGCCGGTTCACGAATCGGGCCGCGCTTCGTCCGGTTCCAGTGGCAGGGCCGGGCTCTCACCGGAATAGGACCCTCCGCTCGTTGCGATGAGGCCTTGCCACAAGGTGTCGCTGGAGGGGATCGCCCGCTCGAACTGGAGGCCGGCCATGTCGGCGTGAGTCCAGCGAACCACCGCGCCGTGGCCGCTGGTTAGGAAGGCAAGCCCCGCGCCGCGATGAAGGCTCAGGCACTGGCCTATGCGCAGGTCCACCCCCTCGGCGTGGACGCAGCAGCCGCTCGCCGACAGGTCGAGCAGCCAGGCCCTCCCGATGGGGATACCGTCGGTTCGCAGGAAGATCGGTTGTCGGATGGGGTAGCGCGTCTCGCGCCGACGCTCGTGGTGCGCGGCAGGCGTGGGCAGGGCCGTGGGGACGGCATGTGCGGGCGAAGCGGGTTCGTAGCTGGACACGTGCTGGAGGCTACGCGCAGGGCGCCTAGCCGGGTTCTAATCGGCACTTAGGGGATCGTGCGAGGCAAGCGACTGGGGCGCGGCTGCGAATCAGCCCCAGGGCTTCTCCCGGAACCACTGCGTGAGGACGTACTTGCGGCCCTTGCGGACTTTCATCGCGTGATGAAGCGTTGCGGCATTGGGCGAGCCGTCGGGACGCAGGTTGTTCCAGCAGATGAGCTTGCCCGCTTCGGGCTGGACGATCTTGTCGGCGACCTTGAATCGCGTCGCGCCCCCTGCATCGACCGCGTTCAGGTACATCATGTAGGTCCAGGTCCGCTGCCCCGCGACCGAACAGAACTGGGCGAATTCGGGCCGGTCGGGCTCGAAGTAGTCGGTGTGGGCCTTGAATTCCTGCCCCACCTCGTAGCGCTGGCCCTGGAGCGGCTCGGCGTGGCTTTCGGGGATACCTGAAAGCGCGCACAGGCGCGCGCGCAGATCGGCCGCGTCCGGATCGTGGGGGGACAGGTCGCAGGTCGAACTGGTGCGGAAGACATCGTCGCCGTTGTAGCCGGTGATCGTGGAGGGACGATGCTGGGCCTCGATCGTGTCGATCAGGCGCGCGCATTGTTCGCCCGAGAGGAAATTGGGCAGGATGTACATCTCGATTCGCGGCGAGGGGACCTTGCGCGCGGCCGGGTGGGCTTGGATCGGAACGGCGTATGATTCGGTAGCAGTGACCATGTGCGCCACGATAGTCGCTGGCTTCGCCCAAGAAAATTGCCTCTCCAGACGATTTTATCACTTTTTTGCTTGGCAAACGCGTCAACTGTGTGCAAAGGCGCGCTCCCGCACCGAGGACGCTTCAACGCACTTCGGTTCGCGGCTAAAGTCTCCCGGTTCGCAGATGGTCGAACGGGACGTGTGGCGATTGTAGCTCAGTTGGTCAGAGCGCCGGTTTGTGGTACCGGAGGTCGTGGGTTCGAACCCCATCAATCGCCCCATTCCTTCAAAGCTTATGATACCTTGGCCCAATAGGCGGGTAAAAACCGTAAGCCTTTTCCATCATTCACTTGCTCCTTTCGGTACGGTCTTTAGAAAGCGCGGCTTATGCACGGCTTCGCCAACCCGGCCCGTTTTCTGCGCATCGCACGCTGGCTCATGCCGCTGTGCCTTGGCGCAGGTATCGTGATCGCCCTCGCCGCCCTGGGATGGGGCCTGTTCTTCGCGCCTGCCGAACGCCTGCAGGGTGAGACGGTCCGCATCGTCTACCTGCACGTGCCCGCCGCCTGGCTGGGCATGGCGGGCTGGAGCGGGATCGCGATCGCCAGCTTTACCGAACTTGTCTGGCGCCACCCGCTGGCCGGAATTGCCGCGCGCGCATGCGCGGTGCCCGGCGCCGTCTTTACCGCGGTGTGCCTGGTGACGGGCTCGCTCTGGGGCCGTCCGGCCTGGGGGACTTGGTGGGTCTGGGACGGGCGCCTGACCTCGATGCTGGTCCTGCTGTTCCTCTACTTCGGCTGGATGGCGCTCTCGCAGGCAAGCGAAGCGTCCGATGGAGCAGGAACCCGCGCGCCGGCCATCTTCGGTCTCGTGGGCGCGGTGAACATTCCCATCATTCATTATTCGGTGATCTGGTGGAACAGCCAGCACCAGCCCCCCAGCATCACCACCGGCGGCTCGGCAATGGCCGGGGCCTTCATGTGGCCGCTCCTGATCGCGATGGCAGGCTTCACGCTGATCTTTGCAGGTGTCGTGCTGGCGCGAATGCGGGCAATCCTGGCACACCAGCAGGCCGAGGCGCGGCTGCGCCGCAAGGCGCTGGCCCAGGCCGGTTGAGAGAGGACGCGAAACAATGCGCGAAGCGATGGACCCCTGGACCTTCGTCCTTGCCTCCTACGCCATCGGCGTGGGAGCTACGGCGGCGATGGTCGGCTGGTCGCTTGTGACCATGAAACGCGCTGAAAAACGGCGCGATGAGGCAAGGAAGCGCTGACAAGGATGGCAATCAAGGCAAAGCATCAGCGTCTCGTGCTGCTCGGCGTCGCGATGGTCGTGCTGATCGGCGCGGCGATCCTGGCGATCTGGGCGCTGCGCAACCAGGCTAGTTATTTCTACGTCCCGCGCGAGATCGTGGCGAGCCCGCCCGAAGCCTCGCGCGCGGTGCGCCTGGGCGGCATGGTCGAGCAGGGCTCGATCCGCACGCTGCCCGATGGGGTCAGCATCGCGTTCGTTGTCGAGGACAAGGAGGCGCGCGTGCCGGTGACCTTCCGCGGCATCGTCCCCTCGCTCTTCGTGGAAGGCTCGGGTGTCGTCGCCGAGGGCCACATGGGCAGTGACGGCACGTTCGTGGCCGACAATCTCCTTGCCAAGCATGATGAGAACTACGTTCCGCGCGAGATGAAGGACATGACCGGCGAAGAGCTGCAGCAGGCGATGGCTGAGGGCAAATGATCGCGGAACTGGGATTGGCCGCGCTCTGGCTCGCGGCGGCATTGGCAGGATTGCAGCTTCTGGGCGGATCGCTCGGGCTGACGACGAAAGGTGCGGCGCTGGGCCGGGTCGTTAGGCCCGTCGCAGTAGTGCAGGGCCTGCTGGCGCTCTTTGCTTTCTTCTGCCTGCTCTATGTCTTTGCGATCACGGACCTTTCGGTGAAGCTGGTCGCGCTCAATTCGCATTCGCTAAAGCCGTTGGTCTTCAAGATTGCGGGCGCCTGGGGCAACCATGAGGGCTCGATGCTCCTCTGGGTCACGGTCATGGGCGTTGCGGGCGGTTTTGTCGCGCTGATCGAGCGCCGGTTGCCCGAACGCACCATGCTGGCAACGCTTGCCGGACAGGCGTTTGTGAGCCTGGGCTTCTACGCCTTTCTTCTCCTCTCTTCGAATCCGTTCGAGCGCCTCTCACCGGTCCCGGCCGAGGGGCAGGGGCTCAACCCGCTGCTGCAGGACCTGGGCCTCGCCTTCCACCCACCCACGCTCTATCTGGGCTACGTTGGCCTCTCGGTGGCCTTCAGTTTCGCCATCGGTGCGCTGGTCACCCGCGAGGTCGGTCCGGCCTTCGCGCGCGCCATGCGCCCCTGGGTGCTGGCGGCCTGGATCTTCCTGACGGTCGGCATCACCGCCGGTTCCTACTGGGCCTATTATGAACTGGGCTGGGGTGGCTGGTGGTTCTGGGACCCGGTCGAGAACGCTTCGCTCATGCCTTGGCTCGCCGCAACCGCGCTGCTCCATTCGGTCAGCGTCCTGGCCGCGCGCGACGCGCTGCGCACCTGGACCGTGATGCTGGGCGTTGTCGCGTTTTCGATGTCGATGGTGGGCACCTTCCTCGTGCGCTCGGGCATCCTGACCAGTGTTCACGCCTTCGCGGTCGATCCCGAGCGCGGCAGCTTCATCCTGGCACTGCTCGCCATCAACATCGGCGGTGCGCTCACCCTCTTTGCGCTGCGCGCCGCGACGGTGAGCGAGGGCGCCCGCTTTGCGCCGATGAGCCGCGAGGGCGCGCTCGTCATCAACAACGTCCTGCTTTGCGCGATCCTGGGCATCGTCCTGTTCGGCACGCTCTACCCGCTCGTCGCGGAGGCTCTGGGCGCGCAGGTCTCGGTTGGCCCGCCCTACTTCAACCCGATGAGCGCGCTGTTCGCCGTGCCCATGCTGGTGGTCCTGGCGGTCGGCCCGATGTTGCGCTGGCGGCGTGACGACTTTATGCGGATCGGCAAGAACCTCGTGATCCCGGCCATGCTCGTGGTGGTCATGGGCGGCGCCTTGGTTGCCGTGGCCGATGTCGCGCTCCTGCCATTCCTTGGCCTCGTGCTGGGTGTCGGGCTTGCCTGGGCGAGTGTCCTTCCCTTGCGCGGGCGCAATCTGCGCCGCCTCCCGCTGGCGGTCTGGGGCATGGTCGTCGCGCACTTCGGCATCGCCGTTGCGCTTGTCGGCATGAGCAGCGAGAGCGCATTTTCCACCGAGAAGCTCGTCGCAGTCGAGGTGGGTGAGATCACGCAGGTGGGCCCCTGGGGCGTGAAGCTTGATCGGATCGAGCCGGTTGCAGGCCCCAACTGGACCGCGCTCGAGGCGCGTCTGCTGGTGCGCTACGGGCCGGATGGCAAGGTCACGCGCCTCACCCCGCAGTCGCGCACGTTCTGGGCGCCGCCGCAGAACACCTCCGAATCGGCGCTGCTGACGCGCTGGAACGGCCAGCTCTATGCCGTCCTGGGCGGTGAGGGCGAGGACGGCCGCTGGCAGCTGCGTCTGTGGTGGAAGCCGCTGGTGCCGCTGATCTGGCTGGGTGGCCTCTTGATCGCGTTGGGAGGCCTGCTGGCGCTGCTCGGCCGCGTGACCACCGATGTGCGCCGTTCGGTCCAGAGCGATCGCATCGCCGAGCGCCGCGAAGGCGAAGAGAAGCTGCGGGAGGACCGGGCATGAGTGAGCATGGCAAGGCTCCAGAGGGCCGCGTCCGGGCGCCGCGCTGGGCGATCTGGCTCCCGCTCGCGCTCTTCGTGGGCTTCGTCGCGCTGGTCATGACGGGGCTTCTGAAGCCTGCGGACCGCACCGTGCGCAGCGCGCTCGTCGGCAAGCCGATGCCCAGCTTTGATCTGCCTCCGGCGCTGCCTGGAAGGCCCGGCCTCAGCAGTGCAGAGCTGGCCAACGGCAAGGTCCACCTCGTCAACATCTTTGCCAGCTGGTGCATCCCCTGCCGGGTAGAGGCGCCGCAGCTGGCGCAGCTGCAGCGGGCGGGTGTGGAGATTGAGGGTATTTCGGTGCGCGATTCGCGCGAGAACCTCGAAGGCTTCCTCGCGACCAACGGCGATCCCTTCGACAGCATTGGCGCAGACGACGATGGGCAGGTGCAGCTTGCGCTGGGCTCGTCGGGCGTGCCCGAAACCTACATCGTCGATGGCAAGGGCGTGATTCGCTACCAGCACGTCGGTGAGATCAGGCCCGAACAGCTCGACGTGATCCTCGCCCGGATCCAGGAGGCGGGGCAGTGAGGCGCGTCCTTTCCGTTCTGGCCGCCGTTGCCATACTGGGCGCTCCGGCTCTCGCCCAGCAGGAGCAGTCGACCGCGCCCTTTGCCTATCGCCAGCTGGACGATCCGGCGAAGGAACGCGCCGCCATGGACCTGATGGAAACGCTGCGCTGCCTGCAATGTCAGGGCCAGTCGATCGCCGATTCGGATGCGCCGATCGCGGGCTCGATGCGCAGTCTCGTGCGCGAGCGGATCAAGGCGGGCGAAACGCCTGAAGAAATCCGCTCCTGGCTGATCGAGCGCTATGGCGACTATGTCAGCTATGCACCGCAGCTGACCGAACTGACCTGGCCCCTTTTCGCCGTGCCGCTTGTCTTCCTGCTGATCGCGGTCCTTCTGCTGCGCCGCCGTTTCACCTTGCGCCGTGAGGCCGAGGAACATGGTCCTGGCCATGAAGGAGAAGAGGCATGATCTGGTTCCTGCTGGGCTTGCTGGTCATCGCCGCGTTCGTGCTGGCTGTGGTTGTCCTGAAAGTGCCCGTGGGAGGGCGCGAGGCAGTGGCCGCCGCGCTGCTCCTTGGTGTCGCGGGCTATGTCACGCAAGGCTCGCCCTCGCAGCCGTCGAGTCCGAGCAGCGTGACCGAGGGCGGCGGCGAGGAAGCCGCGTTCCTGGTCGCTGCGCGCGGCAAGGTCACCAACCGCACGATCCCGCCGACCAATCGCTATGTCGTCATCGCCGATGGCTTTGCACGCAACGGTCAGACGGCCGAGGCAGCGCGTGTCCTACTGGGTGCGGTCGAGGAAAATCCCAAGGATGAGGACGCCTGGCTGGCCATGGCGAACGCGCTTGTCGCCCATTCCGAAGGCGTCCTGACACCCGCTTCCCTCTATGCCTTCCGCCAGGCTGCAAAGGCCGACCCGAAGGCGCCGGGACCCGCGTTTTTCCTGGGGTTGGCGATGGCGCAGTCCGGCCAGTTCGGCGAAGCGCGCGAACTGTGGGCAGACCTTCTGGAGCGCACGCCCAAGGAGGCTGAATGGCGTCCGGTGCTCGCCGCCGAGCTGCAGAGGCTGGATGCCTACATCAAGGGCAATGCGCCGGCTCCGGCGTCCGATTCGCAGACAGGGGCGGAGTCCCGCGACGGTACGGTCGCGGAACCAACGGCCCCTTCGCGTGATTGAGCATCATTGCTAGGCACCTGCCATGCTGCTAACGGCCTTCAACCTTGCCGCGAGTGCGAAACGGGGTCTCTAGTCCATGACGGGGCGCACGAATGAGTGATGCAACTACGGATATGAATGGCGGTGGAACGGCGAGCGCGCCGGGCGGCGCGAAGCAATCCGATGCCGGAAAATCCGGTTCCCACGGCCATTCCACCGGAAACGTCGCGAAGCTCGCCTTCGGCGCGGTCGGTGTCGTCTTCGGGGACATCGGCACGAGCCCGATCTACGCGTTTCGTGAGACTTTCGTGGGCCCGCATCCGCTGGCCATCGACGAATTGCACATTCTGGGCGTGGTCAGCCTGATCTTCTGGTCGATGACGCTTGTCGTGGCGGTTCAGTACGTGGGCATCCTCATGCGCGCGGACAACAAGGGGCAGGGTGGCAGTCTCGCGCTCGTCGCCCTCATCTCCGGCGCGATCAAGAAGTCGCGCTACGGCGGCCTTATCGTCATGCTCGGCGTTTTCGCGACAGCGCTGTTCTACGGCGATTCGATGATTACGCCCGCTGTTTCCGTGCTCTCCGCAGTCGAGGGCCTGACGGTCGTCCAGTCGAACCTTGCGCCTTTCGTCATGCCGATTGCGCTTATCCTCCTGGTAGGCCTTTTCGTGCTGCAGAAGAGCGGTACCGCCAAGGTCGGCGCGCTCTTTGCGCCGGTCATGGTGACCTATTTCTCGATCCTCGCGATCCTGGGCATCTACCATCTCGTGCAGATGCCCGAGGTGCTCGTCGCGCTGAACCCGTGGTACGCGATCCAGTTCTTCCTCACCGACAAGATGCTGGGCTTTCTGGCGCTGGGCTCGGTCGTGCTGGCCGTGACCGGCGCGGAGGCGCTCTATTCGGACATGGGCCACTTCGGTCGCGGACCGATGCGCCTGTCCTGGTTCGGTTTCGTGATGCCGTGCCTGCTCATCAACTACTTCGGGCAGGCCGCGATGATCCTCAGCCTCGACGACGCGCAGGCTGCGCTCGCGATGGAGAACCCGTTCTTCAACCTAGCGCCCGAGTCGCTGCGCCTGCCGCTCGTGATCCTGGTGAGCTGCGCCGCCTTCATCGCCAGCCAGGCGGTGATCTCGGGCGCCTTCTCGATCACGCATCAGGCCATGCAGCTGGGCTTCATCCCGCGCCTTTCGACCCGCCACACCTCCGAGCACGAGGTCGGGCAGATCTATATTCCCTTCGTCAACTGGGCGCTGATGATCGGCGTGATCGTGCTGGTGCTGGTCTTCCAGAACTCCTCGAACCTGGCCTCGGCCTACGGCATCGCGGTGACCGGTGCGATGCTGATCGACACCTGCCTGATGACGGTTCTCCTGATCGTCCTGTGGCGCTGGAAGCTCTGGATCGCGATCCCCGTGGCGGTGACCTTCTTCGTGGTCGACGGCGCCTACTTCGCCGCGAACGCGACCAAGATTCCCGATGGTGGCTGGTTCCCGCTGCTGATCGGCGCGGTGGCCTTCACGCTCCTCACCACCTGGAACAAGGGCCGTCGCCTCATGCGCGACCGCATGACCGAGGCCGCGCTCCCGCTCAACGTCTTTGCCAAGAGCGCGCACGGCAGCGCGGCGCGCGTGCCGGGCACTGCGATCTTCATGGCCTCGAGCAACGTCGGCGTGCCCTCGGCGCTCCTCCACAACATCAAGCACAACAAGGTGCTGCACGAACGCGTGGTGGTGCTGACCGTTGAGGTCCAGGACGTGCCCTATGTCGAATCGGGAGAGCGCTACTCGGTGCAGGACTTGGGGCAGGGCTTCTACCGCATGACCCTGCGCTATGGTTTCATGGAGGAAACCGACATTCCCGCAGCGCTTGCCCATAACCAGATGTGCGGCCAGCCCTTCGAGATGATGAAGACCAGCTTCTTCCTCTCACGCCAGACCCTTGTGGCCTCGGAAAAGCCGGGCATGGCGATCTGGCGGGAGCGTCTCTTCGCCTGGATGATGCGCAACGCGGCAAGCGCCATGGTGTTCTTCCGCCTGCCCACCAACCGCGTGGTCGAACTCGGCAGCCAGTTGGAAATCTGACCGGCGCGGTGGATACGGCGCTGACCTTTACGCTCGTCGTCGGGATTGGCGCGACCGTTGCGCTTGATGTCTGGGCGCGGCAGCTGCGGCGCTGGTTGGGCATTGCCGGTGCCGACTGGGGGCTGGTCGGGCAATGGCTCTCCGGGCTGCCCGCCGGGCGACTGGTTCACACGAGCGATGGGTTCGAGATACCAAGCCGCGGCGAACGTGCCCTTGGCTGGACCTTCCATTACCTTGTCGGCCTGGTCTACGCGGCCGCCTATCCGCTGGTCTGGGGTACGGGTTTCCTGGCGACGCCGTCGCCGGGCCCATTTGTCCTCGTCGGCTTCGGATTGAGCACGCTTGCGGGGCTGTGCGTCCTGACACCGGCCATGGGCGGCGGCCTTTTCGCGTCGCGCACGTCCGATCAGGGCCGCCGGATCGCGCTTATACTGCTCAACCACGCGGTCTTTGCGGGCGCGCAGTACGCCCTTGCGCTGGGGCTGGTGACGCGCCCCACCTGAAACGGCGCGGGCTGACAGGGGCGCGGGCGGCCGTTAGGGTTTCGCGCCATGCAGTTCCTACGCACGCTCATTCACGATTTTCGCTGGTTCCACATTGCGGTGGGCCTTGTCGGCAACCTGCTCTTCGTGGTGGGGAGCGTCCTGTTCCTGCCCGCCATGGCGACCTGGCAGACGGCGGGCGTGTGGATGTTCATTGCCGGTTCGGGGCTGATGTTCCTCGGAGCGCTGGGCGAACTGCTCAAGCAGACGCTTTCCATGCGCGGCACCCGGCTGGAGCGCGACAGCAGCGCGCCCTGACCGGGTGATGCCTAGCCGCGCTCAGTCGTGCGGCGGGTTGTCGAGAAGGTCCTCGCGCGCCTCGGTCTCGCCCATGCCGTGCTTCAGCACCATGGGGAGTTGTGAGAAGGTGAAGAGGAACGAGGCGACCGTGAAGCCCCAGAGCTTGGCCTGAAGCCAGGCATCGAAGCTGACGGTGTAGACCAGCACCGTGTTCGCGATCGCCAGGACCAGGAAGAACCAGGCCCAGTTGCGCGACAGCTTGATCCAGCCTTCCTCGTTCAGTCCCTCGAAAGCGGACTGGAGAAGGTATTTGAGCATCGGCTTGCCCTTCATCAGCCCGATGAAGAGCACGACCGAGAACATCAGGTAGACAGCCGTGGGCTTGAGCTGGATCCAGATCGCCTCGCGGAAGATCACGGTAAGCGTGCCGAAGCCCAGGATCAGCGTCGTCGTCAGCCAGAGCATGGGCGACACCTTGCCCAGGCGCCATTTGGAGACACCCAGCGCGACGACGGTCGCGGCCATGAAGGCGATGGTGCCCTTGATGACGGCCGAAACCGTGCCGATCGCATCGCCGCTCTCTTCGGGCGAGAAGTGGCGGTAGGTCAGGAAGAAGACGAGAAGCGGGCCGAAATCGACGACCAGGTTGATCCAGCTCGACTTGGGCTTTTCGGCCGTAGTGGCGCGGTCCTGCTGTGCCTTCGGGCTTTCCATTACGCGATACCTGCAATGACGCGGGCGACGAGGTCCGGGTCGAAGGGACGAAGGTCGTCGATCTTCTCGCCCACGCCGATGGCGTGGATGGGAAGGCCGTACTGCTCGGCCGCGGCGACAAGGACGCCGCCGCGCGCAGTGCCGTCGAGCTTGGTCATGACGAGGCCGGTGACGCCCGCCACTTCCTTGAATGTCTCGATCTGGGCGAGCGCGTTCTGACCGTTGGTGGCGTCGAGCACGAGCACGACATCGTGCGGGGCGGCCGGGTTGAGACGGCCCAGAACGCGGCGGATCTTGGCCAGCTCGTCCATCAGCTCGCGCTTGTTCTGGAGGCGCCCAGCGGTGTCGACGATGAGCACGTCTGTGCCGTCCTCGGTCGCGTCCTTGACCGCATCGAACACCACCGAAGCCGGGTCCCCGCCCTCGGGGCCCTTGACGATGGGAACGTCGAGACGGTCAGCCCAGACCGCAAGCTGGCCGATGGCGGCCGCGCGGAACGTGTCGCCTGCCGCCAGCATGACCGCGTAGTCCTGTTCCTGGAAGAGGTGGGCGAGCTTGGCGATGGTCGTCGTCTTGCCCGAGCCGTTGACACCGATGGTGAGGATCACCTGCGGGCGCGGGAAGGCGACAATGTCGAGCGGCTTGGCGACGGGGCGCAGGATGTCGGCGATCTCGCGGGCGACGACTTCCATGATCGCGCGCTCGTCCGCGTCACGCTCGAAGCGTTCTTCGGCAAGGCGTTCGCGGATGCGGGCGGCCGCGCGCGGGCCCAGGTCCGAGATGATCAGCGCGTCTTCCAGGTCGTCGAGCTGCGCGTCGGTCAGGCGATTGCCGCCCACGATCCCGGCGAGGTTCCCGCTAAGGCGCTCGGAGGTCTTGCGAAACCCGCCAAAGAGCCGGTCGGACCAGTCGCCATCCTGCGTCGTGGCGGACCCTCCGGCAGGTGGGGTGGTGTCGCTCATGCTTCCAGTATTCCTTCGATCACATTGGCGGGCGTGAGGCACAGCACGGTGCCCGGCACGGTCCCGTCTGGCAGTCGGACCCGTGCGAAATTCTCCGCGTGGCCGGTACCATCCTTTTCGGCGAGAACCCATAGCGGGCGAGAGACCTGCGCGGCAAGCCAGCGCGCACGTTCTTTCGACACCGCCTCGCGCAATTCACGGGCCCGGCGCTTGATGAGCGCAGGCTCGACCTGCGGCATGCGCGCGGCGGGCGTGTTCGGGCGCGGGGAGAAGGGAAATATGTGGCCGTGCACGATACCCAGTTCGCCGATGATCGAGAGATTGGCCGCGTGCGCGGCCTCGTCCTCGGTCGGAAAACCGGCCATGAGATCGGCGCCCACGGCCAGGTCGGGGCGACGCGCGCGCAGGCTCTCGACGAGCGTCACGGCATCGGCGCGGCTGTGACGGCGCTTCATGCGCTTGAGGATGAGGTCGTCGCCATGCTGGAGCGAGAGATGGACGTGCGGCATGACGCGCGGCTCGCTGGCGAGAAGTTCGAACAGGACGGGATCGACTTCGGCCCCGTCGATGGAGGACAGGCGCAGGCGCGGCAGTTCGGGGAAGCGGTCGAGAATGGCCGTGCACAGCTCGCCAAGGCGCGGGGCGCCGTCGAGGTCCTCGCCCCATGAGGTGAGATCGACGCCGGTCAGGATCACTTCCTTGACGCCGCGTTCGTGGTGGACGGCCACGTCGGCCAACGCTTCGGCAATCGTGCGCGATCGGCTCGCGCCGCGCCCCTGGGGGATCACGCAGAAGGTGCAGGAATGGTCGCAACCGTTCTGCACCTGGACGAAAGCG
Organism: Novosphingobium mangrovi; assembly: GCF_022818885.1. Lineage (NCBI taxonomy): Bacteria > Pseudomonadati > Pseudomonadota > Alphaproteobacteria > Sphingomonadales > Sphingomonadaceae > Novosphingobium > Novosphingobium mangrovi. The sequence continues at coordinate 112,591 of NZ_JALHAT010000003.1, forward strand.
CGGGTATAGGCCGCGCGGCGTTCCGGTAGGGTTGGTGCAGGTACGTTCCAGGCGCGTGGGTCGAGCTTGGCGGTGTTGGCGACAAGGCCGTCAACCTCGGGCATGGCGGCCAGGGCCTCGCGCTCCACCTCGGCGGCGCAGCCCGTCACCACGATGCGCGCGTCAGGGCGCGCTCGGCGGGCGCGGCGAATGGCCTGGCGGGTCTGGCGCACGGCCTCGGAGGTGACCGCGCAGGAGTTGATGACGACAAGATCGTCCGCCTCGCGCAGGAGCGCGCGCATGTCTTCGCTTTCGGAAAGGTTCAGCCGGCAACCCAGCGAATGGACTTCGAGGCTCAAGCGTGCGTCCCGTCCACGGGGCCAAGGCCGAAGTCGGCCGCGGCGAACGAGCCCCGGAAGCTTTCGGTGGCGGGGCCGGTCATCACGATCACACCGTCCTCGCGCCAGTCGATGCGCAGCGTGCCGCCGGGGAGCGTTACCTTGACCGAGCGGTCGACAAGGCCACGCCGCATGGCCGCAACAGCCGTGGCGCAGGCCCCCGTCCCGCAGGCGCGGGTGAGCCCGGCGCCGCGTTCCCAGACGCGCAGGGTGAGGGCATCGCGCCCGGTGATCCCGGCGACGTTGACGTTGACCCGCTCGGGAAAGATGGGATCGTTCTCGATCAGTGGGCCGAGGCGCGCCATGTCGATGGCGTAGGGATCGGGAACGAAGAAGATGGCATGCGGATTGCCGACATTGACGGCGCTCGGGTTGACGAGCTCCTCCCAGGCGACGGGCATGGCGTGGGTGTCCATGGCGTAGGCGAGGGGGATCGCGTCCCAGTCGAAGCGGGGCGTTCCCATCTCGACCGAGATCCCGGCCTCGGCGGGCGAGGCGTGGACAATGCCGCCCAGCGTCTCGATCGCGGCGCTTTGCCCGTGGAGCAGGCCGACCGCGCGGGTGGCGTTGCCGCAGGCTTCCACTTCGCTGCCGTCGGGATTGAAGATGCGCATGCGAAAATCGGCCGAAGTGCTCGGCTCCAGCACCAGCAACTGGTCACAGCCGATGCCGGTGTGACGGTCCGCAAGCGCACTGGCGATGGACCCGTCGATGGCGGGCAAGGGCTGGCTGCGCGCGTCAAGGACGACGAAATCGTTGCCCAGGCCATGCATCTTGATGAAGTCGATCCGCATGGGCTGCGATCTAGGTATTTCGGGTGGATTGGTCCAGCCCTCAGATCGAGAGGCGTGCGATGGCGCCCCGGCCTCATGCGATGTTCAGGCGCGGCCGGAGCGGCGGTTTTCGTTGGAGGTCGTAGTCTCGAGGTCGAGCGTCCGCAGTGGGCGGTCCGGGCCAACAGGGCTCACAGGGGCGCTTTCACCACGCAGGGCGGTTCCCGCGCTGATCCACTCGCCGAGCTCGGAAGCGGGGCGCGGGGCGCCGAAATAGTGGCCCTGGCCCTTTACCGGGCCAAGTTTGCGCAATTCGTTGAGGACGTGAACATTGGCGATGCCTTCGGCCGTGATCGGCAGGTGCAGGCCTTCGCCCACCATCGCAATGCCGCGCACGATGGCGGCGGCGTCCCTGTCGGTATCGATCCGCTCGATGAAGCTGCGGTCGATCTTCATGTGGTCGAAGGGCAGGCTGCGCAGCTGGGCGAGCGAACTGAAGCCGGTTCCGAAATCGTCGAGGCTGACCTTGATGCCCTGGTTCTTGAGGCTGGTCAGCAGCGAGCGGACCTGTCCCACGTTCTGGTGCAGGCAGCTCTCGGTGATCTCGATTTCCAGGCGCTCGGCGGGGAAGCTTGATTCGACGAGAAGTTTCAGAAGTTTCTGGGCGAACCACGGATCACGCAGTTGGAGCGGGGAGATGTTTACCGAGAGGGTGAGCTCGCGGGGCCAACCCTTTGCATCCTGGAGGGCCTGGCGGATGAGCGCTTCAGAGAGCTCGGCGATGGCCCCGATATCCTCTGCAATCGGGATGAAGATGTCGGGCGATACGAGGCCCAGATCAGGGGATTGCCACCGTGCGAGCATTTCAAAGCCGCACAGGCGACCTGAGCCCAGATCCATTTGCCGTTCGTAGTAGGGAACGAATTCGCCAGCGGGGATGCCCCGGCGGATCTTGTCTTCCAGCTCGGTGCGCAGGTGCAGTTCCTCGGCCATCTGCGGCTCGAACCAGGAGAAGGAATTCCGGCCCTGGTGCTTGGCGTGGTACATCGCCACGTCGGCATATTCGAGCAGGGCCTGTGCGTCGGCAGGCTCTGCGGCGCGGTGGTTGCGTGTGGTCGAGGCAAGCCCGAGCGAGCCGGTGATGTCGGCCGTCGTATCACCCACGCGCATCGTGCGGGCAAGCTGCTTGAGAAGGATCTCGGCGAGGCGATCGATGTGTCCGCTCTGGGCTGGTGCATACTCGATGGCAATGGCGAATTCGTCGCCGCCGATGCGGGCGATGGCGCTGCCGATCGGAACCACCTCGCGGATGCGCGCGGCGCACTGTCTCAACAGCTGGTCGCCTGCGGCGTGCCCGTTGAAGTCGTTGACCTGCTTGAAGTTGTCGAGATCGATCATCATCAGCGCCACGGCGCGTCCGCTCTCGCGGGCCTTGGCGATCATGACGTCGGCGCGCATGCCGAAGCTGCGACGATTGAGGAACCCGGTCAGGGGGTCGGTTTCAGCCAGGCGGCGGGCCGCCGCTTCCTCGCGCGTGCGTTCTACGAGTTCGGCGTTGAGCTCGCGGTAACGGCTCCATCCGAAGATGATGATCGCGATGTTGAGAAGAAAGGCGTTGAGGATGAACTGGTCGGGCCCCGGGCTCTGGCCCATCAGCGCGCGCACGACGTCGGGGCCGATCACGCTGCCGGTCGCGGTGAACAGCAGAATCGCGGACGTCACGATGCCGAACGCGACGACATCCACGGTGCGTCGGCCCGGGATGTCGTCGATGTTGTCTGTGGTCGTCGTGACCTTGGCGTTCAAAGCCAGAGCTCCCTGAATTCGTCGGAACTGGAAGCTCTAGGTATATCCCCTGAAGTTTTGGTTAAATCGCTTCGGAAGTTCACTTCAGGATTTTGCTAAATGTTCGGCGTTTCAGTATTTTAATCCGATCTCGCGCAGGCGCTCCTGAAGATAGTCATCTGCGGTAATGACGTCGGGATAGTGGTCGGGATTTTCGGCGCTGATGCATTGCGGAAGCGTCACGAAGGGAAAGTCGCTGCGCAGGTGCAGGAAGAAGGGCATCGAATAGCGGCTGTAGCTGGCGCGTTCGCCTTCGGGATTGCGCACGCGGTGCGTGGTCGAGGGCAGGACGTTGTTGGTCAGACGCTGCAGCATATCGCCGATGTTGATGACCATCGCGCCTTCGGGCGGTGCGACCGAGAGCCACTCGCCATTCTTGCCCAGAAGTTCCAGACCGGCTTCCTCGGCGCCAAGCAGGAGGGTGATGAGGTTGATGTCCTCGTGCGCCCCGGCGCGGATGGCCCCGCCGGCCCCTTCGGCCACGGGCGGATAGTGCAGCAGGCGCAGCACCGAATTGCCATCGTCGATGGCTGGATCGAACCAGCGCGGATCGAGGCCGAGGTGGACGGCGATAGCCGAGAGGATCTCTGCGCCCACCGCGTCGAAGCGGGCGAACAGGGTCTTGAAGGTCTCCTCGAAGCCTTCGACTTCGCCGGGCCAGATGTTGGGCGGCATGCTGTCGGCCAGCGGCGAGCCTTCGGGAAGATCGCGCCCGACGTGCCAGAACTCCTTCAGGTCCTTCTCGGTCGCGCCCTTGGCAACTTCGGTGCGGAACGGGGTGTACCCGCGCGCACCGGCCTTGCCAGCCAGGTGGTAGGCGCGCTTGGTCTCTTCGGGCAGTGCGAAGAATTCGCGGGTGAGAGCCCAGGCCCGGTCGATCAGGTCCTGGTCGATGCCGTGATCGCGGATCATGGCGAAACCGAAGGTGCGGAACGATTCGCCGATACGGGCGGGAAGATCGTCGCGGTCGGCCTCGAGGCTCAGAACGGGGATATTGGCGAGGTCCATGTCTTGCATATTTCCATCAAGAATCGTCTATGCCGCCGCTGTAAAGGTTTTGAAGCCCTTAGTCGAAACGGAAAGGCATACGATGGCAAAGCGCTACTGGCTCCTCAAGTCCGAACCCGATGCCTATGGCTGGCACCACCTGGTGCGCGAGGGCGAGGGGACCTGGGACGGTGTGCGCAACCACCGGGCGGCCAACAATCTGCGCGCGATGGAAGTCGGCGACGAGGCGTTCTTCTACCATTCGAACGAGGGGCGCGAGATCGTGGGGATCGTCGAGGTGAGCGCGGCGGGACTTGCCGATCCGAGCGATCCGGAGGGCAAGTGGGCCGCGGTCAAGGTCAAGCCGGTGCGCAAGCTGGCGCGCAGCGTCACGCTCAAGCAGATCAAGGCCGACCCGGCGCTCGCCGACATGGAACTGGTCAAGCTGTCGCGGCTCTCGGTCGGTGAGGTCCGGCCCGAGGAATGGGCGCACATTCTGGAGATGGCGGGCGACTGATGCCTGTCCGGAGTGGCTTCAACCGGATTATCCAGTTGTCTCACGTAAGGCTCGCCTTGTCGGCCGGGAAGGAACGAAAGACCCGGCCGAGCTGTTGTCCTTGTGTAAGATCGGCAGGTAAGCGCCGAAAAAAACAAGGAGATGTTATCATGGGTGAACTGAAGGACACGATCAAGGGTCTGGGTAACGAGATCGCCGGTAACGCCAAGCAGGCCGCAGGCGATGCGCGCAACGATCCCGAGCAGAAGGCTGAGGGCAAAGCCCAGGAGCGCAAGGGCGAAGTTCAGCAGGGCGTCGGCAAGGTGAAGGGCGCCGTGGGCGACCGGGTCTGACGGCACTACCACGATCTGGCCAAGGCGAAACCTTGAGCCAACGCGAAGAGGGGCGACCGCAAGGTTGCCCCTTTTTCGTGCGCTTTCATATGTGGCGGCGCCAGCCGGGGGACTTTCGTCCCGAAGTGGGAAGTCTGATATTTCCGACTGGATAGTTAACTAACTGTTAGCTAACTTGGCGACATGAGAACCCAGAAACGTCGCGCGCTGGTCCTCTCCAGCGAACAATCCGGGCACCCATTCCGCCGCTCCCTTCCGGCCCACGTGCTCGAAGTGCCGGCCCACCTGCGCCCTGCCGTCGATGACGAGGCACTGGCCGCGCGGCGCTGGAAGCTGCGAGGCGGTGACTGGCAGCAGTTCCTCGCGGCCTACTGCGCCTCGTTCCTCGCGATCTTTACCTTCATCATCTAGCGCGCGGCGAGTTCGGCGCGGTAGAGCCGGTAGCCGAGCCAGGCCGAGGCAAGGCAGGCGGCCGCGACGACCAGGAGCTGCTTGACGATGGGCATGCCGAAGAAGTTGAGCGCCATGGCAACGCCCGCGCCCAGTACCATCGCGCCCGAATTGACCACGTTGTTGGCCGCGATCGTGCGCGCGGTCTGCGACTTTTCCACGAAGGTCGTCAGAAAGGCGTAGAGCGGCACCACGAACATTCCCCCGGCAATGGCGACGCCCAGAAGTGCGAGCATCAGGGGGAGGGCGAGCGGCTGCACCACGAAGGTGCCCACGTCCATGAGAGCGTCGGGCCCCTCGTAGGCGGGCCAGGCCTCGCACACGAGTTCGAAGCCAATGAGGCAGACCCCCATCGCGATGACCGAAAGCGGCGACCAACGCGCCGAGACGGTGCCTTTGAGGAGCGCGTTGATCGTGACAGAGCCAATGGCGATGCCGATGGAGAAGATGACGAGGAACAGGCTCGCCACTTCCTTGGCGGCCATCAGGATGTTCTTGGCTAACGGCGGGAACTGGATGAACAGGATCGTGCCGAGCGCCCAGAAGAAGCTGATCGAGCACACGGCAAGGTAGACCCGCCGATCGCTCATGGTGGCGCGGATGAGGCGGACCGGCGCGCGCACGAGGTGGAAATCGAGGGGCTCGATTCTGCCGATGGGCGGGGCCGGGGGCACGCTGCGGCCCGAGACATAGCCGATCACGGCAACCGCGATCACCGCGATGGCCGCCGCATCGACACTGATCCAGCCCGCAACGATGGTACCGGCCAGAACCGCGAGATAGGTGCCTGCCTCGACGAGGCCGGTGCCCGCGAGGACTTCCTCGCTTCTGAGGTGCTGGGGCAGGATCGCGTACTTGATCGGCCCGAAAAAGGTGGAGTGCACCCCCATCGCGAAGACCGCCACCAGAAGCAGCGGGATCGCCACAGTGTGAAGGGCGATGCCTTTCCACGCGAGAGCAAGGCCAAGCCCGCCCACCAGCATGATGAAGATCTCGCACAGCTTGATGAGCCGGATGATTACGGCCTTGTCGCGCATGTCGGCCAGCTGTCCGGCCAGCGCGGAAAACAGGAAGAAGGGCGCAACGAAGATCAGCGAGGCCACCGCGCTGAAGATCGCCTCGGAGCTCTCCGAGTTGTAGACGCTGTAGACCACGAAGAGGACCATCGCGTTCTTGAACAGGTTGTCGTTGAACGCGCCCAGAAGCTGCGTGACGAAGAGAGGGAGAAAGCGTCGCGCGCGGAGCAGTTGGGTCGATTGCGTCATGTAATGGTCTTGCCGGTCTCTCACCGTTCGGGTTGACGGGATCCTTAAAGCGGCAGGCCGAGGCCGCAACCCCCGATCAACACTTTATTCCGCCCCGCATTCCCGGCTATGGGGCTGCCCATATGCTGACGCTTCCGAACATCCTGACCCTTTCGCGTATCTTCGCGGTTCCGCTCCTTGCCTTCCTGCTGTGGTGGCCGAACTGGGAGCTGGGCTATGCGCTCGCTTTCGCGCTCTACTGCCTGATGGGGATCACGGACTACTTCGATGGTTATCTCGCGCGTTCGAGCGGGACGGTTTCCAAGCTCGGCGTCTTCCTCGATCCGATTGCAGACAAGATCATGGTTGCAGCGGTCATCCTGGTGCTGACGGCGCAGGGTATCCTGCGCGGGCCCTATGTGGGCGACATGCACGTGATTGCAGGGCTCGTCATTCTGATCCGCGAGATCGCGGTGTCGGGCCTGCGCGAGTTCCTGGGGCCTCTGCGTGTCTCGATCCCGGTCAGCAAGCTCGCCAAGTGGAAGACGACGTTCCAGATGATTTCGCTGGGCGCGCTGATCCTGGGCAAGGCGATGCCCTGGTGGAACACCCCGTTCGCGGGCGTGGCGATCAATATCCCGCACACCGTGGGCCTGACGACCTTGTGGGGGGCGGCCGTGCTCACGCTCATCACCGGCTGGGATTACCTGCGCGTCGGCCTCAAGCACATGGACTGAGGCGAAGGTCCGCAAAGTGCGTCGCACGCGCAAGGGCGTGCGTTCGTTGCATTCGCGGCCAGAAGTGAGGCGGGCCTAGGGCTCGGCTTCGATCCCGGGCCTGCCTGGCCCCTGCACGTTCGCGGAGCCCTACCATTTCCTCGCCTTCCCATTCTGCCCGAGAGCATCACGCGCCTTTGTCGGTGAGTGTCGTTGCGGTGATGGCGCTGGCTGCGGGTCTTACCGTGGCCAATCTCTACTACAACCAGCCCATGCTCGAGCAGATGCACGGCGACCTTGCCGATTGGCGGGTGGCCTATGTGCCGACAGCCACCCAGATCGGATATGCGCTGGGCCTTCTTTTCCTTGTCCCACTGGGCGATCTGTTCGAGCGGCGCCAGCTGGTCCTGTGGAAGTGTTTCGGGCTGGCTGTCGCCTGTGCGGGCGTCGCGCTGGCGCAGGGTGGGGCGCTCGTCCTGATCGCCTCACTGGTGGTGGGCATCTTTGCCTCGGTGGCGCAGCAGATCATCCCGATGGCTGCCAGCCTCGCGCTTCCCGAGCGGCGTGGGCATGTGATCGGCGTCGTCATGGCGGGCCTGCTTTGCGGCATTCTGCTCAGCCGCACGCTCGCCGGGTTCGTGGCCGAGCACTTGGGCTGGCGGGCCATGTTCTGGATCGCGGTCCCCCTGGCCCTGGGAACGGCGGGAATGGTGGCGCTGCGCCTGCCACGCAGCGCGCCCGAAACGGCAGGTACAAGCTACCGCGCGACGCTGGGCTCTCTTGTAGGTCTCTGGCGCGAGTTTCCTGCGCTTCGGCGGGCAACGGCGATCCAGTGCTGCCAGTTCGGCGTGTTCTCGGTCTTCTGGTCGATCCTGGCCTTCCGTCTGGAGGCGCGCTTCGGCTTCGGGCCGCAGGTGGCGGGCCTGTTCGGTATCCTGGGCGTGGTCGGCGTCCTGGCAGCGCCTGTTGCGGGGCGCATTGCCGACAGTCGGGGCCCGCGCCGGGTGATTGCCGCTGCGGCCTGCATTTCGCTCGCGTCCTGGGCGATCTTCGGGCTTTGGGACGGGCTTGCGGGCGTGATGCTCGGCGTCATTGCACTCGATTTCGGGGTGCAATCGAGCCAGATCTCGAACCAGAGCGTGATCTTCGCGCTGAAGCCCGAGGCGCGTTCGCGCATCAACACGATCTACATGACCGCCATGTTCGTGGCCGGGGGCCTTGCTTCGGCGGCGGCGATGGCGTGCTGGACGCACCTGGGCTGGACGGGGGTGTGTACGCTTGGCGCGGCGATCAGTCTGTGCTGCGTCGCGCTTCAGTTCACCGGCGGAAAGGCCGCGTCAACGGCGCAATAAGGCGCGGTTAGCCCGCGCGCAGTTCATCCGCGAGCATCCGGAATTCGTCTGAGCGGGGCGAATTCTTTCGCCAGACCAGCGCGATCTCTCGGTTCGCGTTGGCCGAGATCAGCGGGCGGGCGACCACGTTGGTACCGTTGAGGATCCCGGCATCGAGCGCCATTTCGGGCAGCATCGTGAGACCAAGCCCATTGTCCACCATCTGCACCAGCGTGTGCAGCGAGGTGCCGATCATCGTGGCCGACGCGCGCAGTTCGGGCCGGTTGCAGGCGGCGAGCGCGTGGTCCTTGAGGCAGTGGCCGTCCTCCAGCAGCAGGAGGCGGTTTTCATCGATGATGTCGGGCCCCACTTCCTGGGGCGGATCGCGCGGATCGTCGGCCGGGAAGGCGACGAAGAAGGCGTCGAGCTCGATCGTCTCCTGCTCCACCTCGCCGGTGGGGTAGGGAAGGGCGAGGAGCACGCAGTCCGCCCGGCCATGGTGCAGCGATTCGATCGCGGCCTGGCTGGGTTCCTCGCGCAGGAAAAGCTTGAGATTGGGGCGCTCACGGCGCAGGCGCGGCAACATGCGTGGGAGCAGGAACGGTGCGATCGTCGGGATCACGCTCATGCGCACCTCGCCCGAGAGCGGCTTGCCGCTCGACTGGACGAGTTCGGACAGTTCCTCGGTCTCGCGCAGGATGCGATGCGCCTTCTCGACCACCGTGTTGCCCAGCGGCGTGAAGCGCACCGCACGCTTGGTGCGCTCCACCAGGGTCACGTCGAGCAGGGTTTCCAGATCGCGCAGACCCGCCGAGAGCGTCGACTGCGAGACGTAGCAGGCTTCGGCCGCACGGCCGAAATGTCCATGTTCATGCAGGGCAACCAGATACTGAAGCTGCTTCAGTGTCGGCTGGTAGACCGTCATGATTCGCTGTCGTCCCCGCTCTCATCGGTGTCGTCGTCGCCCGCATCGTCCGCGCCGGCGGTGGCGAAGATTTCCTCGTCCTCGCTGACCCGGGTCATCTTGAGGCGGCCCTTTTCGACGGCGAAGCCAAGGCGACCCTCGACCAGTTCGAGCGCGTCCTTGCCGAACACCTCGTAGCGCCAGCCTTCCAGGATCGGCAGGTTCTTGCGCACACCCGAGGCGAGCATTTCCAGCTCGTCGCTGCGGGTAAGGAGACGGGCGGCAACGTCGATCTCGCGCGCGCGGATCTTGAGAAGCAGCTTCAGGAGGTCGGCGACCAGCGCGCCTTCCTTGCCGAGCGGCGCGCCGCGCTGCTGGCGCGGGGGCATTTCGTCGTCGCCGAGCGGCTGGGCCTTGGCGATGGTGTTCATCAGGCGCTTGCCGATGTCGTTGTCGCGCCAGCCTTGCGAGAGGCCGCGCACCTTGGCGAGGTCGGACTGCTGCTTGGGCGGATGGCTCGCAAGGTCGGCAAGCGTCTCGTCACGGGCAATGCGCCCGCGCGGGATGTTCTTGCCCTGCGCTTCCATCTCGCGCCATTCGGCGATGGCCTTCAGGCGGCCGAGCATCTGCGGATTGCGGCCCGCAGCCTTGATCCGGCGCCAGGCCAGCGTCGGGTCGTTGCGGTAGTTGTCCGGATCGGCCAGCTTCTCCATTTCCTGGTTCAGCCACATGCCGCGGCCGGTCTTGATCAGGCGCTTGAGGATCCTGGGGAAGATCTTCGAGAGGTGGGTGACGTCGCCGATGGCGTATTCGATCTGGCGCTCGGTCAGCGGGCGGCGCGACCAGTCGGTGAAGCGCGCGCCCTTGTCGATGGTCAGGCCCAGCCAGGATTCGACGAGGTTGGAATAGCCGATCTGTTCCGACTGGCTGATCGCCATCATCGCGATCTGGGTGTCGAAGATCGGCGAGGGGGTCTTGCCCGTCGCGTTGAAGATGATCTCGACGTCCTGCCCGCCGGCATGGAAGATCTTGAGGACATCGTGGTTGTCCGTGAGCAGCTCGTAGAGCGGCGTCATGTCGAGGCCGCTGGCGAGCGGGTCGATCGCGGCGGCTTCCTCGGTGTTGGCGATCTGGACGAGGCAAAGCTCGGGCCAGTAGGTGTTTTCGCGCATGAACTCGGTGTCGACCGCAACAAAGTCCGACTTTGCAAGGCGGTCACACAGCTGGGCGAGCTCGTCGCTGTCCGTGATCAGGGTGTGTATCTTCATTTGTATGCGGCGTTACGCTGAACGCGCGAAGGGATCAACGCCAGCGATGCCCCGTTTCGCGTTTGTTTGCGATTATTAACGGCGAAACAGGCGGGCAAGGAGTCCCGGACGGGCCGATTCGGCGAGCTCGGAGATACTTTCCTCGGTCACCAGCTTGCGGCGCAGCTGCGTGCCGGTTGTGTGGATGCCCGGGGGCGGAAGGTGCCAGGCCTCGGGGTCATCGCCCGGAGCGGTGCCTTGCACGTCACCGGAATAGGAAGGCGAAAGGAGTGCGGCCATCGTGTCGGCGTGGTCTTCGCCTTCGTTCTCGAAGTCCTCCTCTTCCGCGTCCTCGTCGTAGGTGCCCAAGGGGGGCGCGGAGCCTTCAAAGGGTTCCGGAATGCTCGGCGCCTCGGGCGCGTCGCAATTGGCGAGGACCGGGGTGGAGAGGGCTGCGAAGGGGCTTTCGCTTACCGCGAGGAGGGCCATGCGGCGCGGCAGGGCGGTGCGGCGGGCCTTGTCCTCGACGGCGAGGTGGAACAGCACGCCCATGTAAAGCGTGCCGAGCAACTCGGCCTGGAGAGCGGTGGCGTTCGGCGTCTCGCGCGCGGCGTTGGCCATGTGCAGCGCGGCCAGCGCATCGGCCATGGTGCCAAGGCCGTCGATACCCACCACACGTTCGTCGGCATCGGCGTGGTCGTTGTGCCAGGCCGAACCGTAGTCGTTGAAGCCTTCAAGCAGTTCCTCGCGGGTGCATTCGGAGAAGGGCCAGGAGGTGTCGAAGAAGAAGCGGGTGGCGAGGACCGGCTCACCGTCCTCCTCGCTGATGGTGTGCGGATCGAGGTCGAGGCTGACGGCCGAGACCGGCTCGCCGCACTGGTCCAGCTTCCAGATCGCGTCGGCCAGGAGATTCCAGCCCGTGAACGAGATGGCCTCGGACCGTATATTCAGGAATTCGGCGGGGAGAGGGCCTTGCGCCGAGCAGACGCCCGCCAGCATGTCTCGCAGCATATCGGCCGCTTCATCCGCGCGCTGGCTGCGCACCATGTCCTCGATCGAGCGTCGAAAAGCCTTGTTTTCCGCGCTGTCAATCGTGACCTCTGCCAACATCGTGTTCTCCATTCGACCCGAGCCTGAGGCAATTAGATGATAATGGTTTATACCGGGTTACGCGGATAACCTTTTGCGCAGGGGCAAACGGTGTCTGGAAATCGGCGCGCCACTCGACTAGGGGACGCGGCCTGAACTCTTAGTTTTTCGCGAAGAAGAAGCCTGACGCCATGACTCATCCCTATCGTTCCCACACCTGCGGCGCCCTGACGGCGACCGAGGTCGGCCAGACGGTCCGCCTGTCGGGTTGGGTCCATCGCAAGCGCGACCACGGCGGCGTCCTGTTCGTCGACCTGCGCGACCACTACGGCATGACCCAGGTCGTGACCGACAGCGACAGCCCCGCGCTCGAGATCCTCGACGCGCTGCGTCTGGAATCGGTCGTCACCATCGAGGGTACCGTCAAGGCCCGCACCCCCGAGACGGTGAACCCCAACCTCGTCACCGGCGAGATCGAGGTCTACGCCCGTTCGGTCACGGTGCTGGGCAAGGCCGCCGAACTGCCGATGCCGGTCGCCGGTGAGCAGGAGTACCCCGAGGACATTCGCCTCAAGTACCGCTTCCTCGACCTGCGCCGCGAGACGCTGCACGCGAACATCGTCAAGCGCACCCAGATCATCTCGGACATGCGCCGCCGCATGGAAGGCATCGGCTTTACCGAATTCTCGACGCCGATCCTGACTGCGTCCTCGCCCGAAGGCGCGCGCGACTTCCTCGTTCCCAGCCGCATCCACGCGGGCAAGTTCTACGCGCTTCCGCAGGCCCCGCAGCAGTACAAGCAGCTGCTTATGGTGGCCGGTTTCGACCGCTACTTCCAGATCGCGCCGTGCTTCCGCGACGAGGACCCGCGCGCCGACCGCCTGCCGGGCGAATTCTACCAGCTCGACCTCGAGATGAGCTTCGTCACCCAGGAAGAGATCTGGGAGACGATGGAGCCGGTCATGCAGGGCATCTTCGCCGCGTTCGCAGGGGACAAGCCGGTGACGCCTTCGGGCGAATTCCGCCGCATTCCCTACGCCCAGGCGATGCTTGACTACGGTTCGGACAAGCCGGACCTGCGCAACCCGATCCTCATCAAGGACGTGACCGAGCACTTCGTCGAATCGGGCTTCGGCATCTTTGCCAGCATCGTTGGCGGGGGCGGCGTGATCCGCGCGATCCCGGCTCCGGGCGCGGGCGCAGGCAGCCGCAAGTTCTTCGACGAGATGAACAATTGGGCGCGCGGTGAGGGCTTCTCTGGCCTTGGCTACATCAACATCAAGGACGGCAAGCCGGGCGGTCCGATCGCCAAGAACCACGGCGAGGAAAAGACCGCAGCGCTGATCGAGGCGCTTGGCCTTGGCGAGAACGACGGCGTCTTCTTCGCTGCGGGCAAGCCCGAGCAGGCCGCCAAGCTGGCAGGCCTTGCGCGTACCCGCGTCGCCGAGCAGCTCGACCTCATCGACAAGGATCGCTTCGACCTGTGCTGGATCGTCGACTTCCCGTTCTACGAATGGGACGAAGACAACAAGAAGGTCGACTTCGCGCACAACCCGTTCTCGATGCCGCAGGGCGGGATGGAGGCGCTGGACGGTCAGGATCCGCTGACGATCAAGGCCTACCAGTACGACCTCGTGTGCAACGGCTTCGAGATCGCCTCGGGCTCGATCCGTAACCAGGATCCCGAACTGATGGTTGCCGCCTTCGAGAAGGTCGGTCTCACCAAGGACGACGTGGAAGAGCGCTTCGGCGGTCTCTACCGCGCCTTCCAGTACGGCGCTCCGCCGCACGGCGGCATGGCTGCTGGCGTCGATCGCATCGTGATGCTGCTTTGCGGGGCGCAGAACCTGCGCGAAATCTCGCTGTTCCCGATGAACCAGCGCGCCGAGGATCTCCTGATGGGCGCCCCGACGCCCGCGGAATCGCGTCAGTTGCGCGAACTGCACATGCGCGTCGTCGAGCCCCAGCCCAAGCCGGGCGCCTGATCGGCGAAAATCGACGCAAAAACCGAGCTTGCGGCGCCGTGAGGGTCTTTCGCCCTTGCAAAGGCGTCGCACTTGGGACAAGTGCGGTGCCCGTGCTGTGGCGGCACTTGCCAGCCAGCGCCCTAGGAACTAGGGCGTCAAGCAACCAAGATTAATCCTCCGCTTTCTGAAGGGGTCTATACAAATGAGCGATACCGCCGATCGGGTTAAGAAGATCGTCGTCGAGCACCTCGGTGTGGAAGCCGACAAGGTCACCGAAGATGCAAGCTTCATCGATGATCTGGGTGCCGATTCGCTCGACATCGTCGAGCTGGTCATGGCGTTCGAAGAAGAATTCGGCGTCGAAATCCCGGACGATGCTGCTGAAAAGATCAGCACCGTCTCGGATGCGATCAAGTACATCGACGAGAACAAGGGCTGATCCCGGCCCGCCCGCAGCGTCCCGGTAACGTCCTTTCAGGGCGGACCATCGCCGGTTTGTGGGCAATTGGATTGAATTTGACAGGCTCGACCTCTAAGGGGGCGGGCCTGTCGCCGTTTCGGAGAGCATTGGAATGCGTCGTGTCGTCGTAACCGGACTTGGCCTCGTCACCCCGCTGGGCGCTGACGTGGAAACGACCTGGAAGAACATCCTCGCCAGCAAGAGCGGGGCGGGCCCTATCACCAAGTTCGATGCGTCGGATCAGAAGTGCCAGATCGCCTGCGAGGTCAAGCCGGCGGATCACGAGTACGGGTTCGATGCCAGCAAGCGCGTGGATCCCAAGATCCAGCGCCAGGTCGATCCCTTCATCGTCTTCGGCATCGATGCCGCGGGCCAGGCGCTTGAAGACGCCGGCCTTGTCGAGATGGACGAAGAGACCAAGCTGCGTGCGGGCTGCTCGATCGGCTCGGGTATCGGCGGTCTCCCCGGTATCGAAAGCGAATCGCTCGTGCTCGCCAACCGTGGCCCGGGCCGCGTTTCGCCGCACTTCGTGCACGGCCGTCTCATCAACCTCATCTCGGGTCAGGTCTCGATCAAGTACGGCCTCAAGGGCCCGAACCACGCAGTCGTCACCGCCTGCTCGACCGGTGCGCACTCGATCGGCGATGCCGCACGCATGATCAAGGACGACGATGCCGACATCATGCTGGCGGGCGGTGCGGAAAGCACGATCTGCCCGATCGGCATTGCCGGCTTCGCTCAGGCACGCGCGCTCAACTGCAGCTACAACGACCGTCCCGAAGAGGCGAGCCGCCCCTACGACAAGGACCGCGACGGCTTCGTCATGGGTGAGGGCGCGGGCGTCCTCGTCCTCGAGGAATACGAACACGCCAAGGCGCGCGGCGCGAAGATCTACGCCGAAGTCGTGGGCTACGGCCTTTCGGGGGATGCCTACCACGTGACGGCTCCGGATCCGGAGATGGACGGTGCCTACCGTTCGATGGCTGCCGCTCTCAAGAAGGCGGGCATGACGCCGGCCGACATCGACTACATCAACGCCCATGGCACCTCGACGATGGCCGACACCATCGAGCTTGGCGCGGTGCGCCGTCTGTTTGGTGAGGCCATGGACAGTGTCTCGATGAGCTCGACCAAGTCGGCCATCGGCCACCTCCTTGGCGGCGCGGGCGCGGTCGAATCGATCTTCTGCATCCTCGCGATGCGCGACCAGATCGTGCCTCCCACGCTCAATCTCGACACCCCTTCGGAAGGCTGTGAAGGCGTCGACCTCGTGCCCAAGGTTGCACGTTCGCGCGAAGTGCGTGCCGTGCTCAACAACAGCTTCGGGTTTGGCGGCACCAACGCGAGCCTGATCATGAAGAAGGTCGACTGACCTTCCGCGCGGGCTTCAGGGAAGAACCCTCATGATGTCACGGCGCACGTATGCCCTCGTGGCAGCGCTCGTCCTGGTGGCGGGGATCGTGATGTGGAACGTCGTGGGCGGCTGGTTCGGTTCCGGCCCGCTCGCGAAGGATTCCGCCTTCGTGGTCCCCAATGGCGCCAGCCTCTCGGCGGTGGCCGACAAGCTCCAGGACGAGGGCGTAGTGCGCTCGGGCGACGGGTTCGCCCTGCGTGCGCGCCTCTTCGGAGGTGGCGGCGCGATCAAGGCGGGGGAATTCGTCATCCCCGCCCACGCCAGTCCCTCGCGGGTTCTGGCGATCATCACCAGCGACGACGTGGTGCGTCGCCAGGTCATGATCCCGGAGGGCATGCCTTCGATCATGGTCTACGAACGCCTGATGGCGCAGGAGGCCCTGACCGGCGATCTCGCTGTGCCGGAGGAGGGCTCAGTCCTTCCTGCGACCTACGAAATCCAGAAGGGCGATGCGCGCGCCGACGTGCTGCGCAAGATGCAGGCGGGCATGCGCCGTACCCTCGCTGAGCTCTGGGAAAAGCGCGCTCCCGATCTCGTCGTCAAGACGCCTGAGGAAGCGCTGGTGCTGGCCTCCATCGTGGAGAAGGAAACGGCCAAGGCACAGGAGCGCACTGTCGTGGCGGGTCTCTATTCCAACCGTCTGAAGCAGGGGATGCTGCTTCAGGCCGACCCCACGATCATCTATCCCATCACCAAGGGCAAGCCGCTGGGGCGGCGCATCCGCCAGTCCGAGATCCAGGCGATCAATGATTACAACACCTACACCATGGTAGGCCTGCCCAAGCACCCGATCTGCAACCCGGGTCGCGCTTCGATCGAGGCCGTTCTGCATCCGGCCGAGACCGACGCACTCTACATGGTGGCGGACGGAACGGGAGGGCACGTCTTCGCATCCACTCTCGAGGCGCACAACGAGAACGTGAAGAAGTGGTTCGAGATCCGGCGCAAACGCGGCGAGATCTGAGTGCATTCGAGGCACCTGGCATGACGGTAGGCTGGCCATGGTGAACCTTCCCGGTCAAGTCCTCGCCCCTGAGCGTCAGCCGGGCGCTCCCTTGCTTGTGACGGCCCTGCTTCCTCCTGAGGTCCAGGGCTGGGCCGACGCGCTTCGTGCCGCTCACTTTCCGCCGGAACGCAATCGTCTGCGCGCGCACGTGACGCTCTTTCACGCGCTGCCACCCAGCGTGGAGGCGGAGGTGATACAGGTCCTGAAAGACCTGACACGCAATCCGCCGCCCCAGGCTCAGATCATGGGTCTGCTGAAGCTGGGCAGGGGCACCGCGATCCGCATCGAATCGCCCGCCATGGTCGAATGCCACGCCGAGATCGCCGAGCGTATGCACGGCCTCCTCACGCGCCAGGACGCCCAGCCCCTGCGCCTCCACGTCACGATCCAGAACAAGGTGACCTCGCAGGAGGCGAGGGCGCTTCAGGTGCAGCTGGGGCCCACGCTGGAGCTCCGACCTTTCCGTTTCCGCGGCTTTGGCCTCTATGCCTGGGAGGACGGATTATGGCGCCCGATCAAGGACCTGCACTTTAATCGCTAAATTTGTAAAATAGGGTGTTGACCAATCCTCGATACCCCCCTAGAGGCACGCACCTGCCCCGCAGACGCGGCGCACCACACTGCTCCGGCCAAGGTCGGAATTGGTATGGCGGAGTAGCTCAGCCGGTTAGAGCAGCGGAATCATAATCCGCGTGTCGGGGGTTCGAGTCCCTCCTCCGCTACCACCTATAAACCCCGGATTTTCCGGGGTTTTTTATTGCATTCTTCCGGAGTTGATCTGGACGCGTAAGTCGCGTTTGGGGGCTATTTGGGAGAATTGCTCTCTTCGAGCTTGCGAATTGCTGCCTGTCCGAGGGCTCGATCGCGGCTCATGTAATGGGCATCGAGGATGCTCCCGACCTCCTTCAACTTGTGGCCGGTGATGGTCGCGATCTCAGGCACGGTCGCACCGGCGATCGCGAGGCGCGTAACGGCTGTGCCGCGAAGGTCGTGAAAGGTGACGCCTTTGACGCCTGCCTTGATGCAAGCCTTTCGCCAGGAGGCGCGAAAGCCGCCTTCGGTCCAGGCAGTTCCTCTCTCGGTTGCGAGGATCGTCTCGGGAACGGGCACGTTGTCCGAGCGGTAGCGATCAAGCGTCTTCTGGAGAGCCGCTTTGAGTGGAGCGCCGACAGGGACTTCAATCGCCATCTTGGTCTTGTTTTGGCGTAGGCGAATCGTCTCGCCATTATAAGCTGACCATGAGAGCTGAAGGAGGTCGCCTTGGCGCTGCCCCGTCCAGAGGGCCAGAGTCAGGGCGAGAGAGAGATGGGGCGATGCTGCGGCGTGGAATGCAGCTTCGTCAGCCTTGCTCCAGATATTTTCGGACCGAGAGGCCCGATAAAGCCGACCTGGCCTTTCGCAGGGATTGAGGGGTACAAGCCCGCGATTATAGGCCCAGGACAGGGTCCGTGCGAGGACAGCGAAGGCATAATCAGCCTGGCGTCGGGATTTCACAGCAAGGCGCTCTCGCCAGGCCAGAAATTCGCCGCGCGTCCGCCGATCCTCAAGGGCCGCGATCGGGAAGTTGCCGAATTCGCGCTCAATGACGATGAGAAGGCGGCGATAGTCTTTTCGGGTGCGATCCGCGAGGTCGGCAAAATCGGTTGACGCTTCGAAGGCGTCAAGAATCGAGATCAGCTGATCCTCGTTTCGCTTGCGCCGCCCAGCGACGGCAGCGTTGTAGCTAGCCATGAATTCGGGAGTGCCAGGCTCACCTTCGAGCCGGGGACCACCTTTCCAAGCGTAGTAGTAGGTGACCTTCTTACCGGATGCGAGCGTTGTCCTCGTCCGGTTCAGGCCTTTAATTCGAACTCGCATCGCGACCGTGCTTCCAAGAATCAAAAGGGGAGATTGCGGGCTGTGTCGGCGAGGGGCCTGTCAGGATCCGGATGGTCCCATCAGGTGCGATTTCGACGCCGGAGACAGGGACCTGGGCGCTACGAACAGCCTTGATAGCCCGAGCGACATCAGCTTGGCGAAATGGAGAGGACGTTCGAGTCATGTGCTGATTGCCCTCACGATCTGGGCGATGAAGACGATGGCGCCGAGGGCGGTGATGATGCCGGTGAGGGCGGGCAGCAGCGTCTGTTCGATGCGGCGGGCGCGGGCCTTTACGGCGGCTTCTTCGCGCGCGAGGGGCGAGGGGCCCGGCACGAAGACGTAAGGGGCGGCGAGAGCGCTGCGCATTTCCAGTTGCTGGGCGGCGGGGATCGGGGCGCTCATCGTACGAGATCCTCTTCCAGGACTTCGTCGGACAGGCCGAGGCTGCGCAGGGCGGCGCGTTCGGCGGTGCAGTACTGGCAGAAGGCGTGCTCTTCCTCGTCGATGATCTCGATCGACCAGTTTTCGGGAAGGGGCTCCGTCACCTTGAAATGGATGCGTTCGCAGCCCGTGCATTCAAAGCTGACGATGGGCTTTGCGGCGCGGCGAAGCGTGTTGGCGCAATCGTGACGCATGTCAGATGCTCCCCCAGGTGTCGCCCGGCCAGAGGGCCAGGGCGGGAAGTGCAAGGCACAGGGCAAGGGCAAGGGCAAGGGCAAGGATGAGGATGCCTGCCGCGAGATTGGAGGCGAGCGTGGCTGCGGGCCGCGGGGCCCTGGGTGAGCAGGTGCGGCAGCGGCAATGGGCTGCATGGATCTTCTGTTTCTTGGTGGTGTCAGACATCGGGGAAGCTCCCAGAAAGGACGAAGGCGGGCGGCGATCAGGCGGCGTCGGAGACGTCCTGGTCGAAGAAGTCGGGCTGGTTGGGATCACGTTCGCGCAGAGCATCGAGCACCTGTTCGCGCGGCACGATGCGCAGCGGCAGGTTCACATCGGGATCGGGGATGGCGCTGGGCACGAGGCCGTATTCGTAGGACAGCGAGGCGCGCCAAGTGTGGCCGCAGAACGTATTCGTGCAATCGTAGTAGATGATGCGGTGTGTGGGCGTGACCATCTCGCTGGAGCGGACCTCGGCCACGGCCTTGCAGTGTGGGCACTGCAGGTTGCCCGAGCGCTTCGAGCGGTTGCCCAGCGCATCGCGGGCGATGATGTGGTGTTCGGTCCCCATGGCGATCAGGCGGCCTCAACCGGCAGCCTAGCGAGGGCTGCCATGGCGTGGGTGAGGGCGGCGATGGCCTCTTCCCCTTCCTTCACGGCAGCGCGGCGCGTGGTGTCATCCAGTGATCCCGCAGCTGCGACCAGAGCGGCGATGGCCTCGCCGCTTTCCTTCGCGACCGAAGAGGCAATCGAGAACATGCAGGTGGCCGCCGATCCCTTCGCGGAGAGTTCCAGGCGCAGGGTCATCAGGTGGTGGAACGGGGCGCATTCGCCGCCATGTTCAAGGTACGCGCGATCGAGACGTTCGGCGTCGATCATGCGGATCTCTGTTTCGCAATCAGGGTCGGACCAGTTGCGCACCGAACGTTCAGACACGCCGCAGATGTGCGCGCAGCGATCCCACCCGATGCGGGCAGCCACCTTCGTGAGGGTGTGCTGGTAGGTGAGCGGTTCGCGGCGCTTGGTCATGCGGCCTCTCCCTGCAAAGCGCTGTTTTGATTGAAGGAGACGCGCGACACGGCGCTGTCTACGCCAAGGAATGCCTGGTGGCCGGGCCATTCCGGGGAGGGGCCGAGATCGCGGGGATATAGATCCGGGCGAAGCTGATGGCGGGGGACGCCGGTGAGGGCTTCGGTCGTAAGGACATACTTGCCAGGGAGGAGGGCATTCTGCCGCACCCACCGAGAAACTGCAGGTTGGGAGATCCCTAGTGCTCGGGCCAAGCCGGACTGGCCGCCCGCGTTCCTGATAGCCAGTGCGAGGGCGGAATTCGCGGAGCCAGTGGAGGAGGTGTCATGCGTCATGACTGAGGGGTATTATTTAAGTCATACTCTGTCAATGACAAGTGTCATGTTGAAGCCTATGACAACTGTTATACCCATTCGAGCCATGGAACTTTTAGGCTCACGTATTAAAGAGCGGCTAGCCGCTGCAGGAATGTCGCAGGCGGAGCTCGCGCGTCGCATTGGGGTAACGCAGTCCGCTGTAAATCACCTCATAAACCGCGGCTATCGAAAGTCGGGCCAGTTGCACCGAATCGCGCGAGAATTGGGGACTACGCCTGAATACCTGTCGGGTGAAATCGACGATCCCGCCGCACCTGCGGACTTGGTCCCCATACCTGAGCCAGTGAGGAACACTGTTTCGCTTGAAGTCGTTCTGCCTAGTGAAACCGCGCTTGCAGCGATGTTCGAAACCCTGCTGGCAACAATCCCCGAGGATGCGAGTCGGGCTGAAGCTGCTCGCATTCTAGCTCGACGCTTACCAACTGGTTTTGCAGCGATCGGACCTGACGCTGGCCCGCGACACTCGGCCGAAGTGCTTGAGCCCGGCGGGCCTCCTCCAAGTCACGCCAAATCTCATCACGGATCAGAACGGCGCTAGCACAGCGGACAGAGCAGTTGGGGCAGCCAAATTCGCACCCTGGCGACCGTCTGTAGACATCATGCTCCATTTTGAGTTGCGCCCTTGTTCACTGTTTGTTCCCATCCTTTAAGCGGAACAGGCCCGTGTTGGAAAGGGAAAATTCCTATGGCTGAGCCATGAAGGTGGCGTTAGAAAGCGCACTCTAAGCATTTGTTTGTTTTGCGGTTTTGAGTATTTTTTAGCTGCGAATCACGGTGATGGGGTGGCAGGTGGCAGATACGGTCGTGGCCTTGGGCTTTCTCTTGATGCTGGGAGCTATCGTCGTTGGCATAGTGGTGTTGGCATCTCCCGAGACGTTGAAACTGAGTTCCAGGTGGTACAGCGTGCCCTTCTTGACCACTCCGGTCTTGTGGTTGGCGATATTCCTCATACTTTCAGTCGGCGGACATCCCTCTTCTGGAGGCGGTTGGATCTGTCTCCTGCTCTGGATGTTACTTGCGTATATCTTTTGCCATGTGGCGAAGCATGGATGGCGAGGCGGGCCGACTTTGCGTGACGTTTTTGCGAGAGGTAGTGCGCGTCCGGATCGGACAGCAAAAGCCTCCGCGCCTTCAAACGTTGGGAAGGCGAACGCGGCGTGGAAGTTGCTCAGCGTCGAACAGCGCTTAGAAGAACGCTACTTTGCCTATCGTGACAAGCGGATTGACCTAGACACGTACAGACGTGCTGTAGAACGGGAATTGAATGCGGCCGAAGAGCGCCTGGAGGTCCTTGAACTCAAGCAGGACGAGATGGAGCCAAGTGAATACCAAGCCGATCTGGCCGAGGCTTATGAGGCTGAAGAAAAGTGCCAGTGGCGGCTTGATTGGATCGAGAATCAACGCCGGAAGGGCGATGTCGAGCCAGATGATGCCTTTCCAACTCAGGGCAAATGGGCGCGTTTCGAATATGCAGGTCACGATGGCGAGGTGAGCAAGCGCACTATCACTATGTGGGAAAAGCGCGGGATCTACATCGTAGGTTATGACCGTTCACGCAATGAAGAGCGCACATTCCGGCAGGATCGCATTTCCGAATGGGTTTGCGGTTGAGGGGCAGGCTATGAAGCTTGGTATTCGTAAACCTAGCCTCAGGAAGAGCATCACTTCTCGCACGTCGCTAAAGCGAGTCGTTCGACACAATCTTGGCGTGAAGGTTCCCCGGGGGGCAGGGTTCATCACCAATCCGAATAAGGCGGTCTACAACCGGGTTTATTCACGGGCGACAGTGTCTTTCTGGTCCCTGCTCAAGCGGTTACTCAGCTGAGCTGACGCTCGCTCTACGATTCGAGCGTCAGCCGCGTTGATAGCCCGCGATCGTCCATGGCATGGTCTGCCGTGGCGATGAGCCAACCTGAGCCGTCTACGCCGGTTTTGAACCCGGTGGCGGTTATGCGCATGCCGGGGGCGAGGCGGGGATCGCCAAAGGCGAGATCCAGATCGAGCGTGGCAATTGCGCGGCCCAGGCGTGCAGCTTCGGCCTCGGCCGCGGCGCGGGCATCGGCTTCGCTGGCGTAGACCCTTTTCAGGCGCTTGCGGTTTTCACCGCCGACCGTGACCGTCTTGCGCGTGGCGGCGTTTCCATCGTGCCACTGCGCTTCGGCACCGTCCTGCGCGCCCGACCGGGCGGCGCGGCGCCAGCTGGCGTTCACGCATTGGCTGCGCGCGATGCTCTGGGCCGGAATGGCCGCGCCGGTGGCGGTGGTTCGCGCACCGCGCGGGGTGAAGATAAGTGCGCCGCCCTTTACCGAAGCAGTGGCATCGTAGCGGCGGCCCAGATCGCGCAGGAACTGCATCGGGCTTTTGCCTGCCTGTTCCGCTGCGGCGATAACGGTTTCCTGCAAGGCAGTGTGGCAGCGCGGGGTGAGGCCCTGCGCCGAGGCAATATCCAGCACGATGGCGCCGAGCGTGGTGTCCTGCCAGACGCGGTTTTCGCGGCGGCGGTAAGAGCCGGCCAGATTGGCCGAGCGCGCGCGGATCGCGACCTGATCGGGAGGGCCGCTCCAGCTGACTTCGTCCACGGTGAAGCTGCCTTTGCTGACCAGGCCAAGCGGCACGTCGGTGCCACGCTCCCAGCCCAAGGCGACGTGCAGGACCGCGCCTTCAGGGGGAAGGGCCACGTTCTGAGCGCTGTCATCGAGCACGATCTCCAGTTCGTCCGCCTCTTCGCCGCTGCGTTCAGAGAGACGCAGCGAGACCAGGAGCGGGGCGAAGCGCTGCGTCAGATCGCGCCCGTCCAAGACGACGCGCCAGGCAGCGCGGGGCTGGCGATAGCCGGTTGAGTCGGGAGCGAGCGCCATCAGGCGACCCGATCCAGTTCCAGGACAAAGTCCGTCTTGCGGGCACGGCCATCGTCGATCAGGGCGTCCTTGTCTTCCCTGAGGGATGTGATGGTGTAGGTGCCAATGATGTTGCCCTGGCCATCGACGAGCGGCCAGGCTTCGCCTTCATCGGCCATCTGGGCGATGGTTTCGAGGGCCGAGTAGGACCCGGCGATTTCCGGGATCAGAGTGCCTGCGATGGTGATGCGGTCTTCACCCAGGCCGGTGAACTGGCTGGCTGCGCGCGCGCCGAAGCGCGGCGTGCGTTCGTGGCGCCAGTCGCGATCACGGCCGAGGCGATCAAACAGGGCGGTGCCAGTTTCGAAGACGAAGAGGCCAAGGGCGGCGAGCATGGACTACGTCCTTTCTTTTCTGGGTCGGATGGACGGAAGGAAAAAACCGGGAGCCACTTTTTTCGCCATCCTCAATAATCATCCTCCTGGCTGCGCAGGCGTTTTTGCCGTTTGGCCTTTTCAACAAGTTCGGCGACGCGGCGGGCGAGGCTCTCGCTGTCTTCGCCAGCGGCCTGCTTGATGTGGAAGTGGTATTGGGCCGGTGCTACCGCCTGCCGTGGGCGAGGGGCAGACGGGGCGAGCTGGCGCGCGCCTGCGCCGACCATGCCGCCTGCAAGGCTGCGCATGGACTGCTGGGCACGTCCTGCGCCCTGATCGACGCCCATGCCCAGGCCATCGGTGATGTGCCCGCCCATTTCCATCATGAGGCGTGAGGGGCTGTGGATGCCCAGGTAGTCCTTGAAGGCCGTGATGCCGTTCTTGGCCATGGAGATCAGCTTTGCGCCGAGCGCGAGTGGGTTGATGGCTGCGAGCAGGCCCGTCATCATCATTGAGCCGATGTTCTGCATCCATTCGGGCATGCTGGAGAAGTAGCTCTTCACCGTCTCCCAGCCCGATTGCACTCCAGCAACGATGCTATCCCAGTTGGCATAGATCGCGACGCCGAGGGCGACGAAGGCCGCGACGGCAAGGCCAATCAGCAGCGGAATGCCTGCGATCACCCCGGTTATGCCGACCAGAATGGGGGCAAGGGTTGAGGCCGCCGAGACAACCATTCCCAGCCCAACCAGAAGGGGCCCCGCAACGGCGAGGACAAGGCCTATGCCAACCGAGAGCTTCTGCGCCGCAGGAGACAGCGTGCCGAACCAGTCAGCGGCCTCTGTGCCTTTTTCCGCGAGCCACACCATCGCATCAATGAGGCCGGAGTTGGCGAGGGCAATCTGCACGCCTTGGGCGGCATTTCCGAGCTCCTGCATGCTGTCGTTGTAGCGCTGCAATCCCTGAGCATCGGTTTGCGAGAGGACATTGGCACTGGCACCAAGTTCGCGCATCTTCTCGCCGTTGTTCGCTAGGATCGGCATCAATTTCGATCCTTCATCCGCGACGGATTCCATGTAGGTGACCATCTCGGCCTGGCTTACATTCGCCTTGACCAGCGTGTTGTAATACAGCTGTAAGGCGTCGGCGCCGGATAGCCCCTCAAAGGACTTGGCGGTGATGCCCACCTTCTTGCCGACATTTTCGAAGAAGTCGGACATCTCGCCACCTTCGTTGCCGGTGAAGTCGCCGATCTTGTCCTGGGTATCTTTCAGGATGTCGCCGAACTTGTCGTATTCCACGCCGACCGATTGCGCCGCGTAGGCTCCCCGCTGGAATTCTTCGAAGCCCACACCGGCGACGGCAGCGGCATTCTGCATGTCGCGCGACTTCTCCGCGAGGTTGCCGATGGACGCTGCGAGTGCGGTTACAGGAGCTGTCACACCAATAGAGAGCGCCGTTCCGGCTTTGCTCATGCCAGCGCCGACCGTCGTGAAGCCGGTCTGGACGGCGGCCACGCGTTCCATCTTCTTTTTCTGCTGGTCGATCTGGCGGTTCGTGCGCGCGAGCTGTTGCTCCTGCTCGCGGATCTTGCCGTTGGCATCATCGATCGCGGCAACAAGCTCGCGCTCGGCCATGGCGAGGCCGCTTTTCATGGAGCCGGAGGCGAGCTGGGCGCGGACGCGCTCCAGCTCCTTTCCGTTTTCCTTGATCTCGCCATTCAGGGCCTTGATGGCCTTCTTGCCATCGGTGGCCTGGCCGCGCAGTTCCTTGAGCGCGGCGGCACCGCCCTTGCTGGCGCCCACGATGTTCTTGATCGAGCCCGAGAGCTTGTCGACCCCTGCGAACTTCACCAGCAGGTTGAGCTTATTGTCGGCCATGGGGTCACTTCACCCGGTTCATCGTGTTCCAGCGTTCGATCGCGAGGTTGTTCCACAAGGCCAGTTCGGCCAGATCCATGTCCTGCATTTCGGACAAGGGCCAGTGGAAGATCGCGGCGATATTGGCGATCTGTTCCTCGATCAGGCCCCGGACAGGGCCTTGATCGCCTGCTTCATCGCGGGGGGCATAAAAAAACCCTTCACCGCACCGGCCACCTCCATGAGGTCATCCGCGTCCAGGTTCTCCACATCGGCCGCGATCAGGGTGGGGGTGGCAATGCGCGGCAGGAGGACGATCAGCGTGTTCACATCGGTGGTGAACATGTCCTCCACCTTGAGCCCGCGCATTTCGCCGGTGCGCGGCTTGCGCAGGGTGATTTCGGAGATGTTGCCCCCGCCGCGGGTGATCGGTTCGTTGAGAGTGATGGTGACGGTTTCGCGCGCGCGCGCGGCGGCGGGCGGCGTCTGGCTGGCATCGGTCATGGGTCGGGTCCTTGGATGGGCGGGAGGCGGGTTTCCCCTGCGGCGTGCCCGCCAGCGACCGCAGGGGAAGGGGAGAGCCGTGCCCGGGCCGGGAGGGCGCGCGGGCACAGCGGATCAGGGAAGAGCGATCAGGCGCCGATGGCGGCGCGGATCTGCGCGTAGCGGTCCTGGCCGAAGACGCGGAAGATCCCACCGAGGAGATCGATCTCGAACCATTCTTCGCCGTCGACCTCGAGCCGGTAGTAGCTGGCGACCACAGTGTAGGTGTGTTCGGTGTCATCGCCCGGCTTGGCCGTACCGAAGTCGACCTCGGAATAGCGGCCCATGATGGTGGCTTCGGCTGCCAGTACGCGGCCCGAGTTATCGTCCTGGTAGGCGCCCGCGAAGCGGGTGAGGAGCCCGGCATGGTCCGCGACCCCATAGGAGCGCAGGGCATTGCGGGTGAGGCCGCCCAGCTTGAACTCCAGCTCCAGGCGTTCGAGGCCCATGTCGGCCGCGATCGGGCCGAGCATGCCGCCGCCGCGCCAGTCGAGCAGCGTCTGGGTGAGCGTGGGCAGGGTCACTTCTGAGACGATGCCGAGATAGCTGTCGCCGTTGCCGAAGAGGTTCATGTTTTTCAGTTTCGAGGGGAAGCCCATCGGTCAGGTCCTTGGATGATCGGGGAAGGGGAGGCGCTGGCCGATCAGGCGGCGGCCAGATCGGTGGCGAGTTCAGCCGCGAGGTCCGCGTAGTAGCGATCGGTGATGCGCTGGTTCAGCGTGAGGCCTTCGAGCGGGGCGGCCGGGGTGAAGTCGTAATCGATCACCAGCTGGCCGTTGGCGAGGTTCTCAGCCGGGTTGAGGGCATCGTCGAACCACATGCGCCCGCCGATGAGACGCCCTTGCGCGACAAGGCTGCGCAGGCGCGCATTGCCGGTGTCGACCACGTCCTTGATGAGGAAGCGGGTGAGGGGACGGTCTGAGGCCCAGACGAGGCCGCGGGCGATTTCGTCCTGGATCATCTGCGAGGTGCGCACGGCCGGTTCGAACGCGAAAAGCGGTTCGTCCGAGCAGGTGCGGTTGCCCCAGTAGACAAAGCCGCCCGCCGGGCTGCGCACCAGCGTGGTGATCTGCGCATCGTTCAGAAGGGCAACATCGGTGGTGTCGTCCTGGATATCGAAGAAGAGGTTTTCCGAGATCCCGGTGACGCCCTGGACGGCGACGTTGGAGAGCGACTTGTGCCAGCCCGTTTCCTGATCGATCTGGGCGCGCAGGCCCATGGCCCGGGCGACGGCATCGCCCGCAAAGGCATTCGACCAGTTGGGCCAGATCAGCATGAGTTCGCGCGCGGCAAAGTCCTCACGATAGGCGGCGACCTCGGCAATCGTATTGCCGATACCGCGCGCGTAGACCATGGCGCGAAGGCGGCGGGCCACGGTGGCAAGCGCGGTGGTGACGGCCTGCGTATCCAGACCCGGCGCGCCCAGGATGCGGGGGCGATAGCCGGTCTGCGCCTGGGCGGCGAGGAGCGCGTAGAGGCCGGAGTAGAGCCCCGCATCGCCGATGACGGCGGCGTCCTGGTCTTCTTCAGTTTCCGCTTCGGCCACGCGCACCACGATGAGGATCGGGCTGGTCTGGTCGTAGATCGCATCGAGCGCCGTGCGCAGCGTGCCGGTGGTCCCGGCATCGGCCAGAACGGCGCGCAGGTTGGAGACGAGCACGGGCGTGTCGAGCGGGAAGGTTTGCGCGTCGGCATCGTCGGCCGTCGCGATGAGGCCAATGATGCCGCTGGAGAGCGCCGCGATCGCGCGGGTGCCCGTGGTGAGGACGTTGGTCTTGATGCCGTGCATGGCAGGTTCCTTTCGCGCGTTAGCGGGAGAGCGGGATGGTGAGGCGGGTGAGAGTGTTGGCCGGAACGTCGGTGCGGTTGCCGGTGATCGTCACGCTGGCCTGGCCGCTGGCCAATTCGCCATCGAGCGTGACGGCGGTGACCTTGATGCGCGGCTCCCACCGGCCCAGCGCCATGGCGATGGCGACCGAGGCAAGCAGCATCGTGGCGCGGTTGGCGGGCCGATCGAGCAGGTCGAACAGCAGGCAGCCATATTCGCGGCGCATGGGGCGCGAGCCCAGCGGCGTGGTGACGATGTCCGTGATGGACTGGCGCAGGTGGTCTTCGCCCGAGAGCGCCTTGCCATCGCGGCCCATGCCGAGAAGATCCGTCATGCCGGAAGCCCGCTTTGCGCCTGGCCGGTGGCGACCTGGCCGTGGCGGTGACCCTGCAGGCTGACGTTGCCTGCCGTCACATCGCCTTGTGCGGTGATATCTTCGGAGACTTCGAGCGCGCCGGTGATCGCGACAGGGCCGGTGAGCGCAATGCCCCCGTCCGAGATGAGGCGGGTGGTCGCGCCTGCGGGCAGGGTGAAGGCCAGCTCGTGGCTGTCGGGATCATAGGAAAGCACTGCGCCGTCCTTGAAGGTGAGGAGCGGCAGGGCACTGGCGACCGGCGCGGGGTTGGCGTTGCTGACCACACCGCCAAGGACGATCCCGGCGCCGATTTCGCCAGCTGGGCACAGGAGGAGAACCTGTTCGCCCACGCTGGGCGGGCACCAGGCTTTCGTGTCCCCCATGCGCGGGGCAAGCCAACGCAGCGGGGGAGAGATCACGCCTTCATCAAGCTCCACCGTGACCCGCCCACCAGCGGTATCGACGCGGACGATCCGGGCATAGCGCAGCAGCGCGTCGGGATCGGTGGGGGTGTCTTCGGGCGTTCGCATGGCCTTACCATGCGTCGGCCATTTTTCGCGTTCTACACGCCGCACTTGTGGCGCGCGCGCTCACAACGCGCACGGGTGGCGAAGAGGCGTGAGGCAGGCTGATAAGTCCAGCCATGGTTGGATCAATCGCTTCATCCCCCGCTGTCGACCTGTCGGCCCTGCCGTCGCCCGAGATCGTGCCAGCCCCCGATTTCGAGGTGAGGCTGGCGGACAAGATCGCGCGCCTGGTTGCCCGGCACCCGGCGTTCACCGCGCTGGTGGAGAGCGATCCCGCGATCAAGCTGCTGGAGGCAGACAGCTATGACGAGCTTGTCCTGGCTCAGGCCTGCAACGATGCCGCGCGTTCCATGCTGCTGGCTTTCGCGCGCGGTGCCAATCTGGATCAGCTGGGCGCGCTGATGGACGTGCCCCGCCTGACGCTGGCCGCGGCGACGAGCGAGGCCGGGGCGGTGATGGAGAGCGACACCGATTTTCGTCAGCGCATCCAGCTGGCACCGCATCGCTTTTCCGTTGCAGGACCGGGGCTGGCCTATGTGTTCCACGCCCGGGCCGCGCACGGCGATGTTGCCGATGCGACGGCGGTTTCGCCTGCCCCCGGCGACGTCGTGGTGACAGTGCTGGCGCGCAGTGGCAACGGCGTGCCATCGGCAGCGGTCCTGGGCGCTGTAAATATGGCCCTTCAGGACAGCGCCGTGCGCCCGATGACCGACCGCGTCACCGTGCAGGCCGTGCAGCTGGTGGACTTCGCCGTGGAAGCCGAGCTGGACGTTTTTGCCGGGCCCGATCGGGAGCTGATCCTGGACGCCGCGCGGGCATCGCTGAGCGCGCATCTGGCCGAAGTGCGCCGACTGGACCGCGACATCGTCCGCTCAGCCCTGATCGCTGCGCTGCACGTTGGCAATGTCCAGCGTGTGCGCTTGATCAGCCCGCCTGCCGATATCCCGATTTCGGCTGCGCAGATCGGCAATCCCACCCGAACCGCGCTTTCTATCGTGGAGAGCCCGCTGTGAGCCTGCTGCCACCCAACGCGACGGCAGCCGAACGCGCGCTGGAAGAGGCGATGCTTTCGGGCATCGACCTTTCCGCCGTCGGCACGCTGCACGATCCCTGGACATGCCCGGCCGAAGTGTTGCCGTTCCTGGCCTGGTTCGTTGCGATCAGCCACTGGGATACGACCTGGAGCGAGGCGCAGAAGCGCGCGGCTGTGGCGGCCGCGATCCCCTTCCACAAGATCAAGGGCACGCGGGCGGCCGTGGAGCAGGTGCTGGCCCGTTTCGACGAAAAGCTGAGCGTGCGCGAGTGGTGGGAGATCGACCCGCCGCGCCCGGCGCACACCTTCGAAGTGCGTGCCGATGCCCTGGAGATACCGGCGAGCTTCCTCACGCAGGAAGTAGCCGAGGCGATCATTGCCGATGTCGCTGCGGCCAAGCCCCTGCGCGCGCATTTCGACTTCGTCCAGAACCTGGACCTGGCTTCGGGGCTGCATGTTGCAGGCGGCGCGCGCGGCGGAGCCGTTGCCCGTGCCGATTATGCCGCCGCGCTGAATGAGAGCCGTGATTGGCTCTCCCTTCTGCAGACCGAAGACGGCGAACCGATATTCGATGGCGACAGCGCCGACTTTCTGGAGACCCGATGATGGCAGCCCTTGCCCTGCAACTCACCACGGCAGGCCTGGCTGCCGTGCGCGCCGCTTCCGGGACGAGCGAGACCGTGATTTCGCAGCTGGGCTTGTCCTCGGCTCCGTTCGTGTCCGCGCCCACCTTGCTGGCGCTGCCCGGGGAATTCAAGCGCCTGGCCATCGAAGGGGGAACGGCTGCGTCCCAGACCGTGATCCACCTGACGGCCTACGACGAGACGAGCGAGGTGTGGAACGCCACCGGCTTTGGCCTTTACCTGGATGATGGCACCCTGTTTGCGACTTACAGCGCGCAGGAAACCGTGCTGAGCAAGGCCGGTCTTGCCTTCGCCCTGCTTGCCTTCGACATCGCGCTGAGCGCCGAAGTGGTCGACCAGATCGCGTTCGGCGCGGCGACCTTCGTCTGGCCCCCGGCCACACAGGGAACGCGCGGCATCGCCCGGATCGCCACCGACGAGGAAGCCGCGGCGCAGGAAGATGCGCAGACCATCATCACCCCGCGCACGCTGGGCCAGCGTCTGGGCGATCTGGCAAATTCCATATCCCAGACGCTGACCAGCTACGCCTCGCGAAGCCTGCGCGTCACCGGTGGCGGGCTGGTGAGCGGCGGCGGGGACCTTTCGCAGGATCGCCAGCTGAGCGTCAGCGAAGCCAGCGCCGCGCAGGTCACCGAGGGCACCTCCAGCAATACCGTTGTGACACCGCGCCGTCTCGGCCCGATCACCATGCTTCTCCAGCAGAACGGGTTCATCCGCTTCTTCGGTTTCCAGATTGCCTGGGGCCGCTTCACAGCCACGCCTAACGCGGTGACGGCGGTGCAGTTTGCCGAGGCGTTCCCCACGGCCTGCTTTTCCGCCGTGGTGAGCGGCGTGGTCAATTCCAATGGCGGCAGTCAGGACAACCCGCCTGCCACCATCGCTTCCACCATCACCGCAAGTGGCTTCTCGGTCTTCTCGGCCGACGATGAATACGATGTCACTTGCTACATCGCCGTAGGACACTGACCATGGCCCGAATTTCCCAGCTTCCCGTCCTTGTTTCCAATGAGGTCGACGGCACCGAGGCGATCCCGGTGGTCAAGAGCGGCCGGACTGTCCAGGCCACCAGCGAAGCGATCATGGCGCCGCAGGTCGCCAAAGCCGAAGTGCAGGCGAACCGCGCCGAACTGGCCGCCACGCAGGCCGCTGTCGCGCAGAGTGCCTACGATACGATCGAGCAGGGCCTGGCCGCCACGGCTGATGGCGCGGTTTTCAATGTGCGGGGTTCGGGCGATACCTTCGCAACGAGCTATCGCAACGATGGCGGCAGCGCGTCGGCCGCGCTGGGCGCGTTCCCGTCCAAGCAGTACCTGGACGGGATTGCCCCGGGCGTCCTGACGCACCAGATCGCGCTGGACCGCTATGCCGGGGTGCAGGTGGACAATCCGGCGGCTGATAACGCGCAAGGCATCATGGCGGCCGTGACCGAGGCGATGACCATGGGCAAGACGCTGACGCTTGGCCCCCGGTCCTTCCACGTCCCTTCGGGCTGGGCGACCCTGCCGATTGGCAACACGCTGAAGGTGCGGGGCGAAGGTGGCCGGCTTGTCGGGCCAGCCATCGGAACCGAGTTCGCCTTGCTACGGGCTCCCATCGACATTGACGGGGTGAATTTCGACAGCTGGGGCAACCTGTTTCTGGCCGACCAGAATATGGACCTGAGCGAATATGACGTCATCCTGCGCAATGTCCATGCGCGCGAGTGCTACGCCATGGTCTTCAGCACACGCGAGGATTTCCGCATTCGTCGGCTGATCCTGGAGAACTTCTCCAACGTCTCCGAGCTCAATGCGAACGGAGTGGGGCAGGGGCAGGGGGTACGCTGGCAGGCGGCGAACTTCGAGAGCATTCTGGCGCGCGGCTTCCTGATCCGCGGCAAGAACTATCAGGGGCTGCGCCTGGGCGGGTACCCGCACAGCCTCTTTCGCAATGGCGATATTACCGTGGAAGACGGCATCGTCGAGAAGATCATCTCGAACGGCCAGTCGAACGGCGTGCAGATCTTCGCGAGCCGTCAGTTCTACGCCAACAACCTGGTGATCCGGAATGTCGACTGTGTGAGCGGCAGCAGCTCCAACGTCGAGCCGTTCTACTGTGTGGGCGAGAAGGGGCAGATCGGCTCCATCTTCATCGACAATGGGGGCAATGACCAGGGCGCTCTGGCGATCAAGGCTGGCGAAGTGACTTCGCACGGGCCCATCGAGATCTTCACGCGCCTGCACCCGCGCATGACTTCGGCCGTGCGCATCGACGGCGACAACGTCGAGTTGGATGGCCTGCGGATAACCTGGAGCTGGGAGGCGCTGGCGAAAACGGCGGGGACCGGCGCGGCCTACACAGCGTCGAGCAAGTACCAGGACGTGGATTATAACCGCGCCAACCCGCTGTTCTTCGTGCCGCACACCGTCAACACCAGCACTGCGCCGACGCTGGACGTGAACGGGATCGGCGCGCTGCCCATGGTGGCCGAGAACAACAACGGTCCGGTCGAGATCGGGCAGCTGCGCCCCGGTGCCGTCTATCGGGCGATCAAGGATCCCAACAACGCGCGCTTCTGGGTTCGTGCGATCAACTACGAGGCCAACGTGCTGCCGGTGGAGGTCGAGGACAACCACATCAGCCTTCCCGATGAAACGCTGGTAAACGGGCGGGTCTACTGGTTCCTGCCACGCACGACGATGGGGGCGGGAGGCACCATGTCTGTTGGCGGTGGGGCTGCGCGCAACATCCGCACGAACACCGGCGGGACTCTATCCAACATCGGCGGCGGTTCGGTGAGCAACGGCTTTCCCAAGGCTGTCTACTACAGCGCGGCCGATGACTGTTTCATCCTTCTGCAAGGCAGCGGCAAGCTGGCACAGCCCGGGCGCTTCGTGCCGTGCCCTGTCGCGTCGGGGGACCGCTACGATTTCGAGCACCCATACCCGGCTGACTATGCTGATGCAGCCTTCGTGCTGTTCCCGGAAAACAACACGACGACGGATGTGCGGATCAATCTGGACGGAACCGAGCGCGGCGTGCTGCGCGCGAACGGCCTGGCCATGACTGCAGGGTATCTGGCGGGTGGTGCCATCTACCGGCTCGACCGGAGCGGAGAAGATTGGCTGGCGACCCGGGTTGGCGGCACCTCTTACGGCATAGATTGTGTGGGCGGGCGTGGGGGGCGCATGATCGTGCGCAACACCCGCTTCGTGAACACGCAGTATCAGTACGGCATCGAGGTCGATTTCGAGGGCTATGCCGAGATCGACGGTGTCTATGGCGAGGGCAAGTTCGCCTTCAACCGGGTGGTGACGTTCAACGCCCCGAACAGTTCGGCCCTGACAACCCGGGCCGTCGTCAAGAACATGGAGATCGAACACTTCTACGGCGATGGCGGCACACTGATCCGTTGGGCCGCAGGCATCGGCAGCATGGAAGTGCGCAACGTGGCGCCGGTGCGTGTGCGCGGACAGCTGGGCACTGCGCAGGGATCCGTCATCGGCAGTATAGCTTCCGGGCCGAACACGGCGGGGGCGCTCAAGGTGCGCAATGTGCGTGCAGCCGCGAACTACCAGAGCCTGTTCACCTATGCCGAGAGCTTCACTTCGATCGACAGCGATCATGTCACATTGGCCAACGTCAACCCGCCCCCGATCGCGGCAGGGGCCTCCGTGGTGCTGGGATCGACGGTCGCGGTCACCGGCCTGAAAGTGGGTGATCTGGTGAAGGTCCACCCGGTCGATAGCGACCTCAGCGATGTGACCTACAGCGGCAAGTGCCTGAGCGATGGCCTGGCGACGATCATCTGCCGGGGCGGGGCGGCAGGCGGCAACCCGCCTTCCGGCCAGATCGCCATTTCCTACGAGCGGAGAGTGTGATGATGTATGCCATTGGCAAGCGGGGGCAGGCCCCGCGCATCTGGGCATGCGAATTGCCCACAGGCGGCGAGCCCTGGTTCGAGACGAGCGAGGACGACGACCTCCAGGACCGCGTGATCGAGGCCGATGCCATCGACGACAGCCTTGTGATCTCCCGTGACGAACCCTGGGCGCTGGAGGTTTCGCTTCCCCTGCTGCGTGCGCGGCGCTGGGAGAAGGCCAAGGCGATCCGGGATGCCCGCATCAATGGCGGCTGCCAAACGCCGCTTGGTGTGGTGGACACCGATCCGCAGAGCCGCCTCAATATCGCCGGTGCCGTTTCGGGCGCGTTGCTCGCCCAGCAGGCCGGTGCGGATTTTGCGGAGGTGTGGACGCTGCGCGACAACAGCACGGTCACGATCGACGCAGCCGCCATGATCGCGCTGGGCCAGTCTGTCCTCGCCCATGTCAGCGCCTGCCACGCGGCGGGCAGCGCCATCCGTACCGCGCTGGAGAGGGCGGGCAATGTCGAAGAGCTGGATGCGGTTGATCTGACTTCTGCCTATCCCCCGGAGATTCTCATATGACACTCGACGACATCCCGGTCGGTGCGAAGCACCTGATCGATGCCTTTTCCCTTACCGCGCTGCTGGGGACGCTTGTGAACATCCTGCCGCATATCGCGACCGGTCTCACTGTCATCTGGTCCATCATCCGCATCTATGAGACGGATACGGTACAGCAGCTGCTCGGCCGGGTCGCAGAGGAAGAACGTGATGTCTGAGGGCAAGCGCAAGCTCATTGCCCTGGTCGGTGGCGGCGCGGCGGCGGTGCTGATGCCTCTGGTCGCGAGTTGGGAAGGCAAGAGCAACGATCCCTATCGCGATATCGTGGGCATCCCCACGGTTTGCTATGGCGAAACGCGGGTAGAGATGCGTCGCTATACCGATGCCGAGTGCGAGGAACTCCTGGCGAACGCCTTGGCCGATTATGCCGCGCCAGTCCTGAAACGAAATCCCGAGCTCAAGGGGCACGATGCCCAGATCGCTGCAGCGACAAGCCTTGCCTACAACATCGGACCGGCTGCCTATGCCGGATCGACCGTCGCGCGGCGTTTCAGCGCCGGGAACTGGGCAGGTGCCTGTGATGCTTTCCTGATGTGGAAGATGGCGGGGGGCCGGATCGTTCAAGGCTTGCTCAATCGGCGCAAGGCGGAACGTCAGCTCTGTTTGAGGGGGCTTTCGTGATCGTGTCGCGGCCCTGGCTGGTTGCAGCCGCGTGCGGCGCTGGCGTGGCACTCTATGCCTGGCATGAGCACAGCCGTGCGGAACAGTGGCAAGCGCGTGCAGGGCTCGAGGCAGCGAGCCATCGCCAGACCAAGGAAAACTACCGCGCGGCGCAGGATGAAGCCGCGCGCCTGGAGGCCGCGCGGCTTGCCCAGGTGAAAGCCCATCAGGAGGAAGTGACCGATGCCGTTGCGAAAGACTACGCTGCCCGCCTTGCTGATCTGCGCGCTCGCTACCAGCGCCTGCGCGACCAGACCGGAAGCGCCGCTGGCGGTGCGGCCGACCGTGTCGCAGTGCCCGCCGTTCCCGACGCCTCCCGGCGAACTGATGAAGCGGCCGACTTACGACTGGCTGGCGCCGCTGGAGCCTGCCTCACGCCGGACGAGCGACTGATCGCGGCCGAGCTGGCGTTGCAGCTGGGCGGGCTGATTGATTGGGTGGAGGGGCAGGGGAGCTGATGATACGAACGCCTTGGCGTACTACAACTCCACCATCGAAGGATGGTGCGACAGGCTGTCATCTGCTGGCGTTTGGCGGTGCCGCTCCTACGCGGACCAAGCGGCCGATCTGGATAGCCCAGATTGAACGAGCATCTCACCCTTGACCTCTCGAAGATCGGGCCCAATTAAGTGTCTGCGGGCGCCGTTACAGAGGCGTACGGTGCCCGCGCTCCGCCTCACCGGATTATCATACGCGCCATCACGAGCGCGGCGAGGGCTGAGAAGATTGCGGCGGCGGCCGCCACCAAACTGGTCAGTAGAGCATTTCGCGATAAACGCTCGGCATACTGCATCCGCAGGCGTTCATCGACTCGCCGTTGCTCGATGGCTTCTTGGTCCTTTTTCCGCAGCCATGCCTTCAGGTAGGGAAGTTCTCGGCGCGGATAGTCACCCTCGACCAATCGCTCGCGGACAGTTTCCACCCCATCCAGCTCGCAGAGCATATCGTAGTGCCACTGAGGATCGTCAGTCACGAACTGCACATATTCGAAATGATGGCCACGTTTGAAAGGTCAGGCTGGGTCGCCTTTGCGCCACTTCCCTCTGCGAAGACGCTGGATAGGAGCATCGCAATGTTTGCACCTGCTCGTGTATATCAAACCATCCCATACCACTTTGTGGCGGACTGGGCTGTGGCGTCCAAAAATGCAGGCAATGCTGGAAATGAGGGGCAACAGGATCACCTTACATGAGAATCATTATCAGTTTAATATTTCACACCAAGTTAAAAGTTTGAAATGCTATTTTCGCACATGCAGCAATACGTCAGGCTGGAAATTGCGACCAATCGACAGAAAACTCTGACAAATAGCGTTCGTTGGGCTTGCTTTGCTTCCCAGAAAGAGAAAAAATGCCAGCAGCTTAAGAGGCTGCTGGCAGTTTAGAGGGCTACGAATGATCAATAGCCCTTTGGGTCGCACCTAGATTGCTGTCACCTAATCGAGATTCGCACAAACGAAATGTGCAGGAGTTTTTCCGTCGCACATAAGTGCACAATTCATCGCATTGCGTAATAAGATTACTTCGAAGCGGCATGAGAAAGTGGGGCCTTGCGACACAGCAGCGGCCCTGACTGCATGGAAAACCTCAGAGGGGAGGCGCGTCTACGGATCGCTTAGTCTCGCGGAAAGTAAAGAACACAGCGACAAATCCTAAACCTCACCTCAAGCAGATCAGTTCCAGTGTGATTGAATGTTTGCGACAGACCGAGTGCCGCGCTAACCTGCGCAGGTGAGACACGCACGAGAACGGGGAAGGCCCCGGCGGCGGAAGCTGCCGGGGCCTTTTCATGGCCGGTCGCACCTGATGTCGTTTCGAAGGCATACGCCGCCCGTCTTACTGATCTGCACGCTCACTACCAACGCCTGTGCGATCAGGCCGGACTCCCCGCTGGCGGTGCGTTCGGTGGTATCACATTGTCGGCCGTTCCCGACGCCTCCCATCGCGTTGATCTAGCGGTCGACCTACGCCTCGCTGGCTTCGCTGCTGGTTGCCTCACGCCCGACGAACGACTGATCGCGGCCGAGCAGGCGCAGCAGCTTGAAGGACTGATTCATCGGATGGAGGGGCAGGGCGGCTGACGACCCCTTGTTGCCGTTGAGCAGTCGATTTTCGCTCTGCAGATGCGGTCCGTCAGCTTCCGCCCAGTTTCGCGACGAGGGTGACATGAGCGCCGAGGATATTGCACCCGCTTTGGCTACAGCACCGGCCATGTCGCCAAGTTGCTACGTCCCGGCAGTCTCGCTCCTGTCCTGCTGGAAGCCTTCGCCGCCGCCAGGCTGTGGCTGAAGCATTTTGTCAACGCGACCCAGAAATATTACATAAATACCAAAAATGCTTCTTGGAATTACGTGTTTACCCCGGCTATTGGGCGATCCATGGGGACATGGTCTAAAATGCGTGAATATTTTGATCGGAGCGAGCAATTGCGCGCGCCGATGGATGACCCGTTCATCCAACTGGATAGGGACGCGCTGACAAGGGAGCTTCGCTTGCGCGAACGTGGCGCCGAGCAGGGCGCCCTTGAGCTTCCTGATTCCTCAATGCAGGCGCCCGACCTGGTCGAGGCAAACGTTGAGGCCCAAGTCCGTGACCATTTCAAGCGGGCGCAGATCGATGCCGCTAACAGCATTCGCACCTATGATTCGCGCCTGAGCGGATTGGCCCTCATCGCCAACCTCAGCTCCATCCGGACCCAAGCGAACATTGCGGTGGGCGAGTTCAAGACCGAGGTCGTTAATCGCCGTGGGAAGCTGACGCCGAGCCGGGATGCAATCCGCGACAGCTACGAAGAACTGCGCGATTTCCGCAAGGAGAACGGGCTGCGGCGTCCCGCCCATGAAGTGCCTCCGACTAGCGCTACAATCGGCTCGATGATGATCTTCTGGCTATTGGAGACGATCGCCAATTCCATGTTTCTGCGGCTAGGAGATAGCATGGGCTGGCTAGGCGGTGTGATTGCAGCCGCCGTCGTCGGCGCGATCAACGTGGGCTTCGCCGCCTTCGTGGGGCGGCAGGTCTGGCCCAAGATCAACCACCGCGAGGCGGAAGTGCGGATGCTGGGCTGGATCGGCAGTGCCGTGTGGCTCATCCTGACCGTCGGCTGGAACCTGATGGCTGGGCATTATCGTGATGCGAAGTCGCTCGGTTTAGCCAACCCGGAGACCGCAGCGCTGGGTATGCTCGGCTCTGGGCTGCAGAGTATCTACTCCTACGGCCTCCTTCTGGCTGGTCTCATATTTGCGTTCGGGGCTGCGATTGCCGCCTACAAGATGGATGATCCTTATCCTGGATATGGCCCCGTCTGGCGGCGGCATGCCAAGCGCTGCGAGGACTATGTCGCGGACGTGAAGGCAGCGACAGATGAACTGCTCGACATTCGCGACGACGCTATAGAGGAGGCGACGGATATCCGAATGGAGCTGGGTCGACAGCTGACCCAGCGCCAGCAGATAATGTCGGCACGCGACGCTTTTCGCCGCCGCTATGAGGAATACGCTGAGCAGCTCGAATCCACCGCGAATGCGCTGTTGCAAGAATATCGGGCGGCGAACCGGGCGATCCGTTCAACGCCGGCTCCCGCCCGCTTCGATCAACCCTGGAAGCTATCGTACGAGCCGCTGCCGATCGCTCCGGGAGAGGATATCCCTCGTTCTGCGATTGATGCCGCCGAGCAAGACCTCGAGGCGACCGTGTCCCAGATCTCAACTGCCTTTGACGATGCGATTGAGAGTTTTGAGCCGCTAGACGAACTGAAGAGAAGGATCGCCGATGGCTAGGGATCGTACTCGCGCTCGTGTGCGCGACCGTCGTGGTTCGGCGGCCGCACAGCGGGCTTCGTCAGAAAACCGCAAGGCGACATTCAAGATCGTCCTCGTCGTTGCAGTAGTGCTCCTGGTCGGTGGAATCTATTTCTGGGCGGCGTCGTCGCGTCGGGCACTTGACGATCAGCTATGTCCGACGACGCCGGACAGCATCACCGTGCTGTTAGTCGATGTCACCGATCCGATGAATATGGCGCAGCGTCAGGATTTCGAGAACCAGCTCACCAAGCTGAAGAACTCGATACCGCGCTATGGAAAACTGATCGTCGCCAAGGTCGACGCGACAGCGGACAGGTTGCTCACTCCGGTGATTACGCGATGTAATCCTGGCACGGCGGATGACGTTAGTTCGGCAACCGGTGATCCTTCATCGGTCCAGAAACAATGGGACCAGGGCTTCGACGCCCCTCTAACCGCAGCCTTCAAGGGGCTCAATGGCGCGACAGGCGCGGACCAGTCCCCGATCTTGGAGAGCATCCAGTCGGTGGCGCTGACCGAACTCCAGAAGCCGGGGCAGGAGAAGCTGCCGAAGCGTCTGGTCGTGGCCTCCGACCTTCTCCAGAATACGGCCGACGTGAGCTTCTATCGCGGGCTTCCTGAACCCAAGGATTTCACCGATGGTGTCGTTTTCAGACGCATTCGGACCGATCTCCGCGGCGTCGAAGTGGAACTCTGGATGCTGGAGCGGTCGGATGCAAACACGACGCAGCCGCGTTCGCTGGCTGATCTTTGGGAGCGCATTATCGGTGCAGAGGGCGGTGATGTGCGGCGTATCTATAACGTGAGCGGGTGACGATGAGCGAGGGGACGGAATTTCAGCGTGATGTGCTTGAGGATCGGAGCTGGATTGATCGGTGGGGGTTCCTGCTGTTCGCCTTCGGCGGAGGTGCCGCAATCCTTGTCGCCAAGTCGGTCGGGCTCACAGCCATTCCAGTGGCCGTGTTCGCTGCTACGGCGATGGTGGCGTACGCGTCTATCGTGCAAGCGTCGGGGACCGGGAAGCTGCGTGCAGATCAGGCTGGGGACAACTGCTACTACCTTGGACTGATCTACACGCTAATCAGCCTAGCCTATGCCATCTTCTTTTTCGACCCAGCCACGACGGCCACCACTGTCGTTCAAGGTTTCGGGATCGCGCTCGCCACAACGATCATGGGTCTGGTGCTTCGGGTCTTCTTCAATCAGACTCGGGTTGATCTCGTGCAGACCGAAGACACTGCGCGCATCGAGCTTGCCGACGCGGCGGGTCGGTTGAAGGCCGAGCTCCAGGCGATCACAGTCAGCATGAGCGATTACGGTCGGGAAACCCGGCAAGCGCTAGAGGAACTGCGTGGCCAAGTGGTTGAAGCGCTTGGCGCCGTGCAGGGGGATGCGGGTAAGTCGATGAGCGAAACCGCTGCGACGGCGAGCGAGGCGATCAGATCCGTTGCGAAGTCCGCGACGGATGCGCTGTCGACAATGTCCACCGCGGCGACGGCGACCGTCACGCAGCAGGCGAATGAGGCTGTGACACGGTCACGTCGTCTTTCTACGGCCACCGATAAGGTCGTTACCGGAATTGAGAAACACTCCGAGGCAATGTTGGGAATCGAGCGATCGACCACGGCTATCGGGGAGAGCTTGATCACCTTGGAAAATGCCGCGGTAAGTACGCAGAAGAATCTGGGTGAACTGTCTGCTCGCGCAGAGGAGCTAGCTGGCACCCAGACGTCCTTGGTCCATGCCGGAGGCGATCTCCGACAGGCTGTCGCGGACATGGCCGCGCAGGTAAAAAGTTTTGACGAGACGGCGTCTCGCTTCGACACTAACGTCAACGTACGCTTGGAGGAGGTGAAAGGGGTGCCTGCGAACACCGCCAAGCGGACCGCGGAAGCATTCGCGAAGGCGGCTGAGGCGATGGAGGAGCAGTTCGTCACCATCGCACGCGCACAGGAGAAGTTCATCGAGGACCTCTCACGGCGCGCAGAGGCGAGTGCTGCGATGCTCGACCGGCACAACGCCGCGTTGGAGCAGGATCTAGGTCGCTCCCGTGAGAACGTCGGCAAGGTCCATACTGCACTTGTCGAGATGACGGGTTCGCTCGTCAACCGTGTTCAGGCCACCGACGCGTGAGCGATTCGCAGCTCGATCTGCGACAGGACAAGTCCTATCGCCGGGGGCTGGTCCTTGGCCTCACCATGGCGGAGATCATGATCCTTCTGCTCTTCGTCCTGCTCATGGCGTTGGCCGCCGCG
This sequence comes from Novosphingobium mangrovi, assembly GCF_022818885.1. NCBI lineage: Bacteria > Pseudomonadati > Pseudomonadota > Alphaproteobacteria > Sphingomonadales > Sphingomonadaceae > Novosphingobium > Novosphingobium mangrovi. The sequence continues at coordinate 154,355 of NZ_JALHAT010000003.1, forward strand.
CTCCAGAATCGCGACCAGCGTATTCAGGTGCTGGATAACGGCGGAGCGTCCCGGCTCGTGGAAGAGCTCCAGCGCGCATACCCGCAGGCGAAGGATTCCAAAGAATACTTCAAGGAGCTGAAGCGTGCGATCGAGGCTCGCCGTCAGATCGAGGCAACTGGTGTCGAGAACGGGACCGAGAGCCTGATGGCCGATGCCGAGGTTGGACGGCATGTACGCGAGGCTGCCGCTTCCAGCGGGGTGAAGGATCCCGAGAAGTTCGTGAAGGAGATCGTCGCTGCTTCGTCTAAGGGTCGGAAAGGGCAGTGGCCTCCGTTTTTCAGCCTGAGCGAGGCAGGTGGCTACTTCTTTGACAGCGGAAAGGCGACCCTACGTCCGGAATTTGACAGGAACCTGCGAGGGGAGGTCATCCCTATGTTGGCCAAGAGCGTGGCCGACTACGATGTCGATGTAGTCGAAGTTATCGGTCATACCGATGAGGTGCCGATGTCTGGGAACAGCAATCTGGACTCGTCGCTCATCGCTGCTTCTGTCGGGCGCTTTCCGATCTCCGGCCTGCGTTCCACAGACAACGCGGGTTTAGCCATGGCGCGTGCCGTCGCCGTGGTCCATGTGCTGCGGTCTGATCCGCGCCTCCGGAACGTGTCGATCCTGCCGCTCTCGGGGGCACAGATGATCGTGCCGGTCGATCAGGTGGCTGACGGTTCTGCACGAGGTGACGATCAGCGCCGGCGGCGCATCGAGATCAGGATGCGACGTTCGACGCAACAAGCCTCACCGTCGATTCGCCGCTGATGGACCAGCTCGATCAGAACCTCACCGCGTTGAAGGCAGCGGTCGCAGCCAAAAAACGACGGGCTGAAAGTGTCGGTGTGCACTTTTCGCAACCAGAACCGGTTTCGAATGAAACTGTTGTGCCCGCGCCAACTGCATCAACGGGCGAACCGCAGCGTGGATGGTTCGCGCGCCTCTTTGGAGGTTGACCGGTGGGGCGCCGTAGAGGCCATCGGCATCACGAACGCCGGTCGGAAGGCAGGCGGCTTGAGCCTGGACGGATCGGACCGGTCGAAAGGATACTGCTGGTGACGGTCTCTTTGTTTTTTGTCGCGGTGTTCGCTGTGACGTACAGCTACACTGACCTCATACGCCCCAAGTCCGTCGAACGGCAGGTTGATCAGGCCGAATGGAAAATCTTAGCCGATCGGGCGACACAGATGGGATCAAGCGCTGCCACTTCTCCACAAGTGCGCCAGTCGGCGGGACACGATGCGGAATCCTCGTCGGGCAAGTTCTCCATCTGCCACACCGGTGGAGGGGTGAATTGTGTCGTCGATGGTGACACGGCATGGATTGCTGGCGTCAAGGTTCGCATTGCCGACATTGACGCGCCCGAAACCCATCCGCCTCGTTGCGATGAGGAGGCTCGGTTGGGCTTAAGGGCCACCGAGCGGTTGGCCGAGTTGATGAACATGGGGCCCTTCGATTTGGTCGTGACCGGTCGGGCAGAGGACAGGTACGGACGACAGCTGCGGGTATTGATGAGGGACGGCAGCTCTTTAGGAAGGCAACTCATCAAAGAGGGTCTGGCTCGTCGATGGGATGGCGCCCGCCGACCTTGGTGCTGAATGGGGTGTGGTTACGCGTCAATAGAGCTAAGATCTAGGCGGCCGATGAATGATCGCTTATGGTGATCCCACCCATTCGACACATCGTTCTCGAACGTCGGCTTCGTTCCGGCAATTACATACGGTATATCGTCGAACTCCGGGCCTATGTAGATGTCATCAGATCAGTCCCTTCGCTCGCAGAGACACATGCCCCTCTCGGCCGATAATTACGTGGTCTTGGACTGTGATGCCCATCAAACGACCAGCCTCAGCAATGCTGTGAGTAAGGTCGACATCTTCCCTGCTTGGTTCGGGATTTCCACTGGGATGGTTGTGGACCAAGATCAAACCAGAAGCGCCACAATCTAGAGCGTGGTGTATCACCTCTCTCGGATGCACCGAAGCCTCGCTGATCGTCCCCTCGCTAATGTGCTCATCTCGGACCAGCTTATTCCGCTTGTCCAGATACAGAACGCGAACGCGTTCCCTGGTAAGGTGCGCCATGTCGATCGACAGATAATCGATCAGAACATGCCAACTGCTGATGATAGGTTGGTCACGGAGTTGGGCTCGCGCCATTCGCTTTGCTGCTACTGCACCGATCTTGATGACGCCAGCGCTTGCCGGGCCGATGCCTGGTACGCCCAACAGCGCTGTTGTGTCGGCATTCAGCACGGCGGGCAGGGAACCAAACCGCTTAATGAGGGCCTTGGCTAAAGGCTTTGTGTCTCCACGCCTTCGGGCCCCGAAAAGCATGAATTCCAGGACCTCGTAATCAGCTAGTGAATCAGCGTCTCCATCAAGCAGGCGTTCGCGTAGTCGAGAGCGGTGACCTATCCCGTGAAACTCTGGGTTTGGCTCTCGATACGGCCTTAGTGTTCGAGATCTTGGATGGTCCAGTGCCTCGTGATCGAGGGTTTGATGAGCCATTCGGTTTTCGCGTAGGACTGTTGCTTTGCTGCCCAGTAGCTTCGACCAGAAGCTCTTGGGGGGCTCGACTTCGATGGGCTCTTCGACAGGAGCCTTAGTGGGACGCAGTGGACGGATGGCGTCGTTGAGCTGTTGGCAGATCTGGATGGCGACGCGGTCTTGGCCAAAGGCAAACAAGCTCTGCCCGCCCAAGATGCCCTTGCTTGAGCGCTCAGCAAGTTCAAGAATCTCAGGTCCGGGGTGCTGCATGCGAATTTCACCATGATCGCCGAGCGAGCCAAGACATATCCAGCTAGCGAGTTTCTCACTGTCGATCACCCCGAGAGCTCCGAGCACCGATAGGAGAGATGGAAGCTCGAAATCTCCTTCTTTTTCGGCTGCGTGTGGAGGAATGGTGATCTCAAAATGCAACAGAGGCAGGGCCAGTCCAATAGATGACAAGGCCCCCATGAATTGGGTGCGCATTTTCGCTGCGGCTCCTGAATCTAGTCCGATAAAGGAGATGCAGGGGCGTCCCGAAATTACTTTGCAGTTGATCGCGAGCAGCGAGGGCTCTGGTTCAAATGCTGCCGAAAAAGCCGTAGCCATCAATTAGAAGCCGCCAAATTAGTCAATGGGCATGAAGGGCCCGAGTTTGGCAGAATTAGTTGTAAGAGTAGCGCTCATTAACGAAATATAATCTTCGAATTGCCGTAGATTGATCTGCTCTGTGTCATCGCCAAGGTCGCGCGAGACCCAGGCTAATCAGGTACTTGCCAGCATCGTGGCCATTTACGGAAAGCTTTGCGAGCGTACGTCCATAGCGATCCTTTGCCCGCCGATTGATTTTGACCGTGCCAGTCGTAAGGAAAGTTTGCAGGGCATTCCTCGACTGGGTGCCGAGAGCGTAGTCACACCAGGAAGGGTTCCGGGATGTGGCTAGCCGTTTGCGCTGGGCTGATTGGCACCGTGGTGAACCTGCGACTTCGGGGGCGTCGATATCGACTAATCGAACACGCTCACCGTCGCAGAGGCGGACAGTGTCGCCGTCATGGATCGATGCGATACAGGCTATAGCAAGGGCAATTGGCATTTATTATCCGTTTGTTTCTATCAGTTTATTATCTCCCATCGCAGGATAGGGGAAGCTTTGCTCATTCGTGTATTTATGGATCTAGGATCAAGACTCATTGGTTGTCTAAATGGGTTGTGTTTCGGGCTGGAGATGAGTGAACTACACGTCCTAGGGCGAGCCAGGTGGCGACGTAGCGCGGGCCGGGAGCGAAGGTCCGCTTACCTCGCATGGCCACTCTAAAGGCGACGGTCCGGAAGGTCCCAATCGTTTCTTCTTGAGAGGATCCTGACGCAGTCGTGCTCGTTGTCGCTCAAGGATCCAGCAGGTTCATCGCCGCTTCGTTGATCAGCTCCAGGTCGTCCGGGCCGAAGCCGAGCAGTCGGCGTCGGGGATAGCGCGCGCGGACGGATTTGCCGTCCAGGGTACGGCCTACGAAATCCGTCTGGCCGTAGTGGTGCGCGCGGGCGGTTTGCCCGACGTTTCCGATGAAACCGACCGAGACGCCGTCCTCGCTGGCCATCACCTTGAAAGACTTGGCGAGGCGCAGCTTGCGGAACATGCGCTGCGCGCGAATGCGGCGGCCGCCATCGGCCATGCGGGGCTTGCGCGGCTGCATGGGGGAGCCATCGGGTTCCACGTTGCGGGCGATGCGCTGGGCGTTGAGCTTGCGGATTTCCTGCCCGAGCTTGCGCGAGGCCTTGCGGCGCTCTGCCGGGTTCATGCGTTCGCGGTAGGCTTCGAGGAATTGCTCGAGCTCGGCAAATTCGACGGCCACGGTCAGGCGTCCTGGTCGGGGGCAACCTGGAAGAGGACTTCGCTGTCCTGTGCCCAGACAGAAGCCAGTGGGGCGCCTTCAGGGCGCAGGAGGGCCGCGTCGGGGAAGTGGACCGGCTCTCCCTGCACTTCGAGGCTCCAGCCCCCCTCGGAGGGGGTAGCGGTGACCACTTCGCGCAAGGGCAGGGTGATCTTCACGTCAAAGGCGCGATCATCGATCACGTCGACTTCGAACGGGAAGCCTGCGGCGTCTGGCTGGAGCACGTCAGGCTGGTGGAGACGCATCCAGTCGGTCACGGCGAAGAAGAGATCTTCGGGCGGGAGCGTGTAGTTCTCCGCGACGATGATCAGGTCGTATTCCCAGGCGAAGCCGCGCTGAGGCCCCTGTGTCGCGCGCACCGCGCCGCGTTCCACCCACATGACCAGGCGATCGGCATCGCGGGCTAGGGCGGGGAGGGTGGCCGCGATCGCGGCGCGCAGCAAGGCGGGCTTCTTCACAAGGTCAGTCCCAGAGGTTGACGGTTTCGAGGGTGGGGGCGCTGGTGGCCGGGGGATCGGGCAGGATGACCGCCGCGCCTTCGGGGACGCGGGTGCCCAGGGCGATCAGGTCCGGGTTCAGGGCAAGCGCCTGTTCGACCACGCCGCCGGACGTGGTGCCCAGTTCGCGCCAGCAAATGGCGTCCAGTGTGTCCCCCTGGCGGGCGGTGACGGTGGAGGTCATCAGATCAGCTCCACGGCGGTACGCGGCACGGCGAGAATGTCGCGGATGGCGAGGGTGGAGAGGCGCAGGTATTCCTGGGCGGTCGTTTCCTCGGTGTCGGCGCGGGCCTGGCCGTCCTGGGTGGCGGTGAGATCGCGGTGCAGTTCGGCGAGCTCAGCCGCGGCGGCGAAGCGCACGGCGCGGGTGTAGAGCAGGGTGAGGCGGTGCTGCCCGGCGATACGGCGGGTGGGCGCGACATCGGCGAGGCTGGTGGCGCCTTCGCTTTGCTGGGCTGCACGCCAGGCCTCCAGTTCGCCGGTCACGCTGATCACGCCGCCTTCGAGGGCGCCGACGAGGCGGGCGTGCGTGACCATCGTGGTGAGGCGCAGGGCATCGCGCATCGCGTTCAGGTCCACATCCGGCCACCAGCCATCGCCTTCGATCACGCTGTTAGGCGGCGAAGCGGGCGAGGGAGGGAGTGCGGCAAAGGGCACGGGGGCGGCTCCTGCAAGGTAAAAAGTGGGGGGTGGGGATCAGGCGTTGGCTTTGGCCTTCTGGCCGCGCCTTGCCTGTTCCGCCCCCCGGCGCGGTGGCGCAGCTGTTATGGGGCCGGGGTGGCCGGATCGGTTTCGGTGGGCGGGGCATTGTCCGCCTGGGCCTGCTCGGCTTCGGCGTCGGCCTTGTCCTGCGCGGCCTTTGCGTCGGCGAGCTTCTTCAGCTTGCCTTCGGCGGTGCGCAGAAGCGTCTTCGCGCCGCAGCTGTCGTGCAGTTCGATGGCGCGGGTGAAGTGGCCGATGGAAGCGGTGAGAAGGCCGCCCTGGCCTCCAGCGGTGGCGCTGGGGGCGGTGGCATCGAAGGTGTCCGCGCAGTGGGCGAAGGCGAGGCCCAGGGCCTTTTCCAGCTTGGCGCGCACCTGGTCGAAGATGTCTTCGCCCGCGACCAGGTCCTCGACCTCCTGCAGGACGTCGAGAGGGACGTCTTCCACGTTGGCGATGGCGGCTTCGGCCACTTCCTCGGCGATGAGGGTGGCGGGAGTGCGCTTGTAGCGTTCAGGGAGCGCGAGGTGGCCGCCCAGCAGCGTGCGGGCGAGCTTCATGGCGAAGGGCCAGTCCTGGATGTCGATGGCCCAGACGGCCATGGTCGCGACGATCTCGTCCTGGGTGCTGGGCACGTCGCCCGCCAGCCAGGCGGTGGCCGCGCTGTCCGCCCAGACGCGGTACTTCTCGATCATCGCGCGTTTGGCGTCGATCTTGCGCTCGGTCGACTGGATTTCGCGCAGGGAGGCAAGGTCGAGGCCGAGGGCGGCGAGCAGGAGCTGGTATTCGCTGGCGACCGGACCGGTCTCGGGCATGGGGAGGGGGCCGGAAGTCCACTTCGCGCCCGATGTTCCGGGGCGGGGGATGTCGGCGCGGACCGTGCTGGCTGCGAGGGTGCGCTGGCGGTGGCGCTGGGCGGGGGAGAGCATGGCGGGCGATCCTTTGCGCGTGAAAGGTGGGGAACCTGCCCCGCCCGGGGGAGGGAGAAACCGGGCGGGGGCAGGGAAGGCGGCGCGTTAGGGGACCGGCCGCCTTTTGTCTCAAGAGGGCCGGTTATTCGGGGGGAGCTTCGGCCTGGGCGATGTTCTCGACGAGGCAGGCGTATTCGAGGTCCTCGATCACATACGCCTCGTTCGAGGACTGGTAGTCGGTGACCTGGTCGAGTTCCGGCTCGTCCTTCAGGAGGCGGCGGCGCTTGCCGTCCTGGTAATAGATCGAGAGGTTGTCGTAGCGCGTGATGAACACCGTCCCGTTGGGGAAGCCCGGCACGCGCACGGCCGGAAGACCGCCCAGGCGCTTGGTCGACATGATGACATCGCGAGCCTGCTGCTCGGTCGGCGCCTGGTCCTGGTTGACCATCGGGAAGTACTTGTCGTGCAGGAGGTCACCGGACACGAAGACGACAAGCTCGGTGTCGTTCTTGGCCCATTCGGCCAGAAGCGATTCCTTGGCGTCCCAGACCAGCGCATCGAGCGTGGCGTAGTCTCCGCCTTCGCCATAGGTCACCTTGCCCGAGCCCTCGATCACTTCGGCCAGAACGCGCTCTTCGTTCTCCACGCGCATCTTCTCGAGCCACCCGATGTTGACGTCCTGAAGGAGTGGGTTCGCAGTGCGATCGGTCTGCGCGGCGGCCGAGGTGCCGTTGAAGCCGATGAGGATGCGATCGAGGGCCTGACGGCGCAGGTTGTTGTCGCGCCAGAGCGTCTCGAAGTTGGGGAACTTGGCCCACTTGTCGATCTTGGCGTACTTGAGCGCGACGTCGAAGTTGGTCTGGACGCAGGTGTAGCTGCGCTCGTCCATGGCGCTGGGATCGATGCCGGTGCGGCGCGTGCCCGCGCTGGTGTTGGTGCGCCCGGCGATGGTGCTGCCGATGCCCAGGCCCAGCAGTTCGCCCATGATCTCGTCGACGGGTTCGATGTTGATGCGGCTGAGGAAGTCGCTCGATTCCTGCATGCGCTGCTCGAGCGTCTGCTGGACGGAGGGTTCGACGGTGAACTTGGCCGAGGCGGCAACAGCGGGATCGATGCCGTTGAGCAAGGCGATCTGGCTGACCATCGTCGCGAATTTGACGCGGGTGGCATTCTTCATGGGGTCTGTCTTTCAGGCTGGAGAGGCGCGGGCAGGGAAGGGGGCAGGTCAGCAGTCGGTGCGCTGGGCGTTCTTGCCGCCGGTGGCCGGCTCACGTTGGGTGAAGCCATGGGCGGGCGTGTTTTCTATCTCGGACGTGAGGGTGGCGAGGTCGGCCGTCAGCTTCGTGAACCTGGCCGCCGTGTCTTTGCGGTCGGCCTCGATCGCGGTGAGGAGCTGGCCGAAGCTGGCCGCGAAGGCGGCAAGGTCCGGGGACGCGGCGGTATTGGCTTCGCCCTGGGCGGGCGGTGTAACCGGGGCGACCGGGGGCGTGACGGTGAAGCGGTCCAGGAAACCCTTGAGCGAGGCAAAGATGCCGGTGGGATCGGCGGCGCTCGATGCGCCTTCCTCCTCCAGCTCGATCTCGGCTTCCTCGGTCGCGGTGAACAGGTTGCCCTTGTCCTTCTTGCGGTGGGCGAGCGGGTTGTTGTCGCCCTGCTGCGCGGCGAAGGTCAGCAGTTCGGTGCCGAGCGAGGCCGGGCTGTCGGTGACGGCCAGGCCGACCATGTAGGCTTTGCCGGTTCCTGCGAAGTTCGGGTTGATCTCGATCGAGGAGAACAGCTTCTGGCCGCGGTCCTTGACCGCCACCAGCGTGTCGAGCGCGTCGACCTGGGCAAAGAGGCCAAGGCGCTGGACCGGCTCGCCGCCGATCTTGAGCGTGACGTTCTCGGTGCGAAGGCCGGTCACCTGCCCGTAGTTGCCGAAACTGCCCTCGGCGCCCAGACCACGCACGTGCTCCATGTTGACGAGCGCGGTGTAGGTTTCGGGATCGTAGGTCTCGGCCGCGTCGAGCAGCCACTGGCGCTGGATCTCGCGGCCATCGGTGGTCGCGCCCTCGACGGCAACGCGGAAATAACGGGTCAGGGGCATCGGGTTTGCCTTTCGGTCCTTGGGCTTGGGGCGACCGTTTTCAGGCGGTGCCGGGTTTTGCTGATCGCCAAAGGACAGGCTCACGCGGCCTAATTCAACGCGGGCGCGTTGTGGCGCTGCGCCTCACAAGGAGGGGGGCTTAGTTCGCCCCCCATTTCGCCCCTAGCGTGCGCGCCATGACCGAAAAACAGGACACGATCAGCGACCAAGCAGCGAAGGAAGGGGGCGGTGCATTCGCGTCCGAGCCTGCCTCCATGCCCGCGATCGTGGCGAAGCGCACGAAGGCGCGATCGCTGTACTGGCAGGGCTGGACGCTGAGCCAGATCGCCGAAGAGCTGGACCTGGCCTACACCACGGTCGCCAGCTGGAAGAGCCGCCACAAGTGGGACGATGCGCCCGCCATCCAGCGCGCCGAGGAAGGTACGCTGGAGCGGTATCTGAGGCTGATGGCGAAGGACAAGAAGACCGGCCAGGACTTCAAGGAGATCGACCTGCTCGGCCGCCAGTTCGAACGTATGGCGCGCATCGCGCGGTATTGCGATGGCGGTACCGAGGCGGACCTGAACCCGGCGCGCGCGAACCCGGCCCGTTCGACCAACAAGAAGAAGGAGAAGGCGAAGAACCTTCTGACGCGCGAGCATGTCGCCCAGCTGCGCGCGGACCTTGAGGCCGGGCTGTTCGGCCACCAGGAGGGCTGGCAGGCCAGCGTCTCGCAGCGCACGCGCATGATCCTGAAGAGCCGTCAGATCGGCGCGACCTGGTATTTCGCCCGCGAGCGCCTGCTGGTCGCGCTGGAAACCGGCAAGAACCAGATCTTCATCTCGGCAAGCCGCGCCCAGGCGAACATCTTTCGCAACTACATCGTCCAGTGGGTGCAGAAGGTCTGCGGGATCGAGCTGAAGGGCGATCCCATGGTCCTGCAGCGCGGCGAGGACGAGGACGGCGCGCCGCTGGAGGCGGTGACGCTCTACTTCCTGGGCACGAACTACCGCACCGCGCAGGGCTATACCGGCGACGTCGTCATCGACGAGTGCTTTTGGATCTACGGCTTCGAGGAGCTGTTCAAGGTCGCATCGGCCATTGCCACGCACAAGCAGTTCACGCGCACGCTGTTCTCCACGCCTTCCACCTTGGGGCACGAAGCTTACCCGATGTGGACCGGCGAGCGCGTCAACAAGCGGCGCGCGCGCAAGGACCGCCTGAAGATCGACATCAGCCATCGTACGCTCAAGGTCGGGCAGGTGGGCAAGGACGGGATCTGGCGCCAGATCGTGACCGTGTTCGATGCGATCGAAGGCGGCTTCAACCTCGTCAACGTTGACGAGCTGCAGCTGGAATACGCCGCGGACGAGTTTGACAACCTGTTCCGCTGCCTGTTCCTGGACGACAGCCTCTCCATGTTCCCCTTTGCCATGATGCGCCGGTGCATGGTGGATAGCTGGGATACCTGGCACGCGGACTACCAGCCCTATGCCCTGCGTCCCTACGCGGGCGAAGTGTGGCTGGGCTACGATCCCAACGCCAGCGAGAGCGGTACCGGCGACGATGCCGCGCTGGTGGCCGTGGCCGCGCCGACGAAGCCGGGCGGCAAGTTCCGCATCCTCGAAAAGCAGCGCCTCAAGGGCCTGCAGTTTGATGCCCAGGCCAAGGCGATCAAGCTGATGTGCGGCAAGTACAACGTGACCCGCATCGGCATCGACACGACCGGCGCGGGCAAGGCGGTTGAGCAGCTGGTGCGCAAGTGGTTCCCGACCGTCACCGCCTACCATTACAACGTGCAGATCAAGTCGAGCATGGTGCTGAAGGCCAAGAACGTGATCAGCGCCGGGCGCCTGGAGTTCGACGCGGCCTGGCAGGACATGATGTCCGCCTTCATGGCGATCAAGCCTGAGGTGACGAAACACGGCGTCTCCTACGTCGCGAGCCGCAGCGGCGGCGTGGGCCATGCCGACCTCGCCTTTGCGACCATGCACGCCCTTTTCTTCGAGCCCCTGGACATCACCGAAGCGCCGGGCGGCACGACCACAGTGGAGATCTACGAATGAGCGAGACGCTGCCCGCTAAGGCGAAGGCTGACCAGATGCAGGCAGGCGCGAGCGCGGGGGCGGAAGCCTTCACGTTCGGCGAACCGGAGAGCGTGCTGGATGCAGGCGCCATCTTCGACCTGTTCGAGGTGGCGCACAACAATCGCTGGTACGAGCCGCCGGTGTCGCCCCAGGGCCTGGGCCGCGCCTATCGGATGAGCCCGCAGCACCAGAGCTCGATCCTGTTCAAGCGCAACCTGCTGGCCGCGAGCTACCTGCCCACGGCCATGCTCTCACGCAGCGACTTCGCGCGCTGGGCGCTGGACTGGCTGGTGATGGGCAACGCCTATCTGGAGCGCGTCGACAACCGCCGGGGCGCGCCGCTGGCGCTGAAGCCGCTTCCGGCCGCCTACATGCGGCGCGGGCTGGAGCCGGGGCAGTTCTGGTGGGTGCCGCGCGCCTGGTCCTATCACGACGCGACCGAGATGCCGCGCGGCCGCGTGCACCAGCTGCTCGAGCCTGATCCCATGCAGGAGATCTATGGGATGCCCGAATACCTCTCGGCACTGCAGTCGGGTCTGCTCAACGAGGCGGCCACGATCTTCCGGCGTCGCTACTACAACAACGGCAGCCACGCGGGCTTCATCTTGTACCTGGGCGATGAGGGGATCAGCGAGGAGGGCGCCAGCGCGATCCGCAAGGCGCTGCGCGGGGCCAAGGGGCAGGGCAACTTCAAGAACCTGTTCATCCACTCGCCCAAGGGCAAGGCGGACGCGATCCGCCTCCTGCCGATCGCCGAGGTGGGCGCGAAGGACGAATTCCTCAACATCAAGCAGGTGACGGCCGAGGACCTGATGGCCGCACACCGCGTGCCGCCCCAGTTGATCGCTGTCGTGCCCAAGAACACGGCAGGCTTTGGCAATGTGAAGGATGCCGCCGCGATTTTCTACGAGGCCGAGATCGTGCCGATCCAGGAGCGCATGCGCGAGGTCAACGACTGGCTGGGCGTGGAGGCGCTGCGCTTCGAGCGGCCCGCGCTGGCCATGCCGCTCACCCCGGCCACCTGACATCTGATAAATCGCCCGCCGGTAGGCGGGGGACCGGGCGCGCCAACGCCCAAAGTCCGACGATCACAGCTCGTCATGATCCCGATCGGTCCCGCCTCGGAGACCATCCCGCCTGCCGACTCGGCGCGGGGACAAATATGGAACATGTATCGTGTTGTCGACTCCTGAATTCTCACTCACGCCGGTCGATCCGGTGCGCCCTCTCGCGCCCTACATCGGGGGCAAGCGCCAGCTGGCCAAGCGCCTGGTCGCGCTGATCAACTCGATCGAGCATCGCACCTATGCCGAGGTCTTCGTGGGCATGGGCGGCGTCTTCTTGCGCCGCGACCAGCGGGCCAGGTCCGAGGTCATCAACGACTGGTCCGAGGACGTCTCCACCTTCTTTCGGGTAATCCAGCACCACTACGTGGCGTTCCTCGACATGCTGCGCTGGCAGATCACGAGTCGCGCAGGCTTCGAAAAGCTGCTGGCGATGGAGCCGTCCTCGCTGACGGACCTGCAGCGCTCGGCTCGCTTCCTCTATCTGCAGCGCCTGGCGTTCGGCGGGAAGGTGAGGGGCCGCGGCTTTGGCGTATCACCCGAGACGCCCGCGCGTTTCGACGTGACCAAGCTCGCACCCATGATCGAGGCGGTGCACGAGCGCCTGGCCGGTGTGGTGATCGAGAGGCTGCCCTGGTCGGACTTCATCACGCGCTACGACCGGCCGGGCACGCTCTTCTACCTCGATCCTCCCTACTATGGCTGCGAGGGCGATTATGGTCGGGATCTGTTCGGCCGCGAGCAGTTCGAGCTGATGGCGCAGCAGCTGCGCAATCTGCGTGGCCGGTTCGTACTCTCGCTGAACGACCACTCGGACGTGCGCCGGATCTTCGCGGACTTTGACTTCCGGGAGGAGGAGCTCACCTACACGATCGGCGGTGCGGACAAGGCCAAGCGTGTGGGTGAGGTGATCATCACAAACTGATCGCAAAGGGGCGGGCTGCGCGTGGCGCGGCCCGCCGTGGGGCGAATGCCGACGATCTCGCAGCAGCAGTGGAATGGATCGAGCAGTACAAGGCGTAGGCACAGGCACGCATCGCGCTGTTCACCGCGACGCTGGATAGGTTGCAAGGCTAATGCCTTGGCCCGCGCCCTATCGCTCAGCTCGACGCCGGCGCTTGCTCCTGGGGCACGATGGCCGCTTGGATCTTTCGACCAACCCCAACCAGGAAGGCCCGCGCGGGCTTCTCTACAAAACGGTTGGTCACCTCAGCCATGCCTATGGTCAACGCGATCATGATCGGTGTGGTGTAGCGATCTGACAAAGTATTGCCCAGCGTGTGCTCGGTAAGCCACTGCGCAACGCGGTGGAGCAGGTAGATGCTGAACGAGATCTCGCCCAGCCAGACCAGCACTCTGGTGCTCAGTACACGGTTGATCAAGCAATCCCCCGCCATGATGCACGCTCCCAAGATGGTGGCACAGATCAGGATAGAAATGGGATCCACGTATATCCATCGCGGATCGTAGATGAATGGCACGGCGAAAAAAGCGACGGCATAGCAGAGGCCGGCGATGACCAGTGCAGCACTTGCCCAGCGCTTAAGCACTTCGGGAGGGTTGTCCGTCACGCGAGCAGTGATCAGGCCGAGTACGAAGATGGGAAGGTAGCCGAATAGGTTGATCCGTCCTGCGGAAGTACCGAGCCAGAGCGCCACGCCAATTGCGGCTATCAGCAGCGGCACCAGAATTGTCATCGCGGGCAACCGGGCCTTAGCGTAGGCATACCAGATCAGCACGAAGAAGGCGTAGAACTGGAACTCGGACGAGATAGTCCAGATTGTGTGCCCGGCCCCGGCAAGCAGCAGGTGCGGCACGATCTGGTCCGCGCTAAGGGCGAAAATATCGGCGGATGGCTCCAGATAGTTCAGCAGCCCGACCGAGATCACCACCAGCGCGAACAGGGGGTAAACGCGAGCGAACCTTCCGACCGCGTAGGTCCACACGCTGGAGAAGGTGAAGTCCTTCTCCAAGTAGAGCTTGCCGATCAAAAAGCCGCTGATGATGAAGAACAGAACCACGCCGATCGCAGGAACTGTGGGGATGGGCGAGAAATGGCCACATACTACGCTCATAGCTGCCACGCCGCGCAACCCGTGCAGCTGTTTGATAATGGGTTTCGCCGTCATGTTGTGCCCCCGCCTTAGATTTACACACGAGAATTGTTGACCAATGTCACCGTTTTATAGTTGGCGCCGTCCTCGTGGGAGAGGGAGTGCTTAATGGCATGGACTGGCATTAATCAAGAGGAACATAGCCGCAAAGGACTGCGGTATCCAAGCGGCATGATGGATAGGGAGTGGGCGCTGGTGGCGTCGTTGATTTTCCCGGTAAAACACGGAGGGGCGGCGTCGCAGTACGAATATGCGCAAACTCGACGGTTTGGCGCTACTTCTCGGCCTGGCGTAACGCGGGATTGATTGAGGTTATGCGCACGCTGCTGGTCATGAGCCTGCGAGAAATCGAGAGGCGCGCAGCCTCTCCCAATGCGGGCATCATCGATAGCCAGGGCGTGCAAACGACCGAGAGGGGGCGGCCCCAGTGGATATGACGCGGACAAGAAGGTCGAAGGCCCCACACGCCGCCACTGCCCCCACGCCTCGCCTCCACGCTTTTGGGGCGGATATTACGCATGGGGTTAGCCTATTGCGCACATTGGAATGTGCGGTTTGTGGCTAATTTCTGCGGGGTGAGGTGCCGATTGGGCCTCAGGGCAGCATTACGCACAATATCGGTCTACGCAGACGGCCACTTCTTGGCACGGCTTTTGCTCCTTGCCCCTCGGATGCCCCGGGCGGCGCAGCCGCCCCCGCGCGCCGGTTCGTTTGGCGCTTCGCTGGGGGAGTGATTGGCCCTTTCGGGCTATGGGCAACAACAAATTTAGCGCCAGAGGGCGCGTCAGCGTCCTCTGTCCTTTTCTCTTCTAGTTCTGGACAGGGGGTACAATGCCAGCTTGGCACTCGCACTAGGACCAGACGATGTGTTGAGCATTTCCTGGTGTTCACGTAGCGCATCGAGGTCGTCGCCATACATTCGCGCGAGGCGATCATCGGCTGAATCGGCAGCTAGAGCGCGGCGATGAGCACGTTCTTCCCGGCCACCAGTAGAGAATGACCCGGTAAGGACTTTGACCATGCGCTCTGCCTTGGTGGCCATGCGGGAGGGGACTGGGCCCGATCCTTCCATGTGCTTATTCACCTCTCTGAGCTTCGAACCAAGCTTCTGACGTAATGTCCTTACGATCTCGATGGGAAGCTTAATCATGTCGATGAAGTAGGCGTTGCTGGTCTGCTGGAGCCGCGGGCCTTCGCCCGGGGCGTTGCCGGTCTTCATCGTCCGGCGGACCCAGTTGATGATGTTCTGGTCACGGAGGGCATGGAGC
Source organism: Novosphingobium mangrovi (assembly GCF_022818885.1). Taxonomy (NCBI): domain Bacteria; kingdom Pseudomonadati; phylum Pseudomonadota; class Alphaproteobacteria; order Sphingomonadales; family Sphingomonadaceae; genus Novosphingobium; species Novosphingobium mangrovi. Next base: position 169,465 of record NZ_JALHAT010000003.1, read on the forward strand.
TGCCTGACCACAGTCCGGCGCGAAAGATGGCAGCGCTTGGCGATTGTGTCGAGGCTGGGGTCGCAGCGCCCAGTTTTGCCGTCCATGCAGCCGAGCAGGGCATCCAGCACAGCGCGCGCGTTCATGGAGATCGGCAGCTGCTTGCCGTTCTCGCGAATGTGGCTGGCATAGCGTGTGACTGTCTTCGAGAAGGTGTCGAAGAAGCGAAGCGCGTTCTCGTTCTTCGTGGTGCGTTCCCAGTAGATCGTCGAGACCTGGGCGCGGGGATCCTGGATGTCATAGCTTCGGCGCCAGGTCGCTTCGCCCGCGCGCTTAGAGCTAGTCGTCTGCTGCGAATTTTCGTTTGGCGTTTCGCTTGTAAGCCATTGATTTTTCAAGGGGGGGTATTTCCGCGCTTGGCGGAAAAATGCATTTAAGTCAGGTGTTTATGATGATATCATAATCCGCGTGTCGGGGGTTCGAGTCCCTCCTCCGCTACCACCGTAAGGCCCACAGCACTATTTGTGGCCTTACTAGCGGTCTCAGCAGTGAACTGCCCATAGTGGCCATTTACCTTCACATGCAGCTTATACGGCGCGTTTGCGTCATGCGAGACGACGACTTCGGTTATTACGTCTCGGAACATGCGCACTGGCTCCGGGCACTTGTCTAGGCGTCCCTCCTTGAGGGCCTTTGCGTACTTCTCGACCGTGGCAGGCATCAAAGTGACCTTAGGCTCACTTGCGGTGATCTGGGCGAGCCTCTCCCTGATAGCGGCCTTCTCGGCGGCGAGTTCGTTTGTGCGTGCTCCGAGCTCATGCTTGTCTCCGATGCCCTCAATCAAGAAGTCTATCGTCGATCTTATGTCCTTCTCGATCTTGATGAGCCGCTTGTCGAGCTCGTCCTTCTCCGCGAACTGGTTACGAAGTAGCGCCTTGCGCTCAGCCTCGTAGGCCTTCGCGAAGGTCATCAGCTCGTCCGGGTTGTTCAAGTGCTGGGTCACGAGCTGCAGCGCGAGCTCTTCGATCAGGTCCAGGTAGAAGGTGTGCGGGGCCGGGCACGATCGGCTGTTCTTGTGTGCCGAGCAGTTGATGCGCTGCCGGCTCGCCTTGTCCATTCCTTTGACCGACATGCCGGAACCGCAGGCTCCGCACTTGAGGAGGCCGGACAGGAAGCGGGTGGGGCGCTTGGCCTTGTTCGGGTTCTCGGGACTTTTTATCTGGCGGATCGCTGCGTGCGCCGCGTAGAACTCTTCATCCGAGACGATGCGTAGCTCCGGCATTGGCGCGTGGTGCCATTCGCTCTCGGGATTGGGGCGGGAGACACGCCGGCCGGTCTGCGGGTCCTTGACCATGCGCACTTTGTTCCAGACGAGCTCGCCGATGTAGAGGCGGTTGCGGATGATGCCTGCGCCGCGCGAAGCCATGCCGTTGAGGCTGCTGGGCTGCCAGAGCTTGCCGCGTGGGCCGGGCACCACGTCCTGGATCAGGTCGTAGCAGATCGCGCTGGGGACTTCCCTTCCGCAACCTCCTTGAAGACCCTGCGCACGATGCGTGCCTCGTCCTCGACGATCTCCAGCATCCCGGTCTCGCCTGGCACGGCGCGATAGCCATAGCGTGGCCCCCGGCGGACATGCCGGCCTTGATGAGCCCCTGCATGCCGCGCTTGACCTTCTGTGCGTTCCCTTCGCGGAACATTTGGCTCATCAGGCCGCCGAGGGCGATACGCATGGTGTCAGCGTCGCCGCCGTCGTGGACACCGTGGATGGAGACGTTCTGGAACTGCGCGATCTTGTGGAACTGGGCAATGTCGGCGACGTCGCGCGAGAGGCGGTCCATGGCCTCGGTCACGATCAGGTCGAACTTGCCCTTGAAGTGCCCGGGGTTTTGCGGAGGCTCCGATTTATGAGAAGGAGCTTTCGTTTTGAGCAGAGCCCGGACTAGTTATCACCTGAGATCCGCGATCGTGCAGTGCGTATGGTTGGCGAACATCGCGCCGATTACGGTTCGGAGTGGGAGGCGATGTCTTCGATTACCGCCAAGATTGGCTGCACGGCCGAGACGCTGCGCCGCTGGTGCCGCGAGGAGGCGAGCCGACGAGTGGGGCCAGCGGCGCTTGCGGCCGATGAGAAGGCCAGGATCAAGGCTTTCGAACGTGAAGTGAAGGAACTCCGTTGGGCCAACGAGATCCTCCGCAAGGCGTCTGCATATTTTGCGATGGCGGAGCGAGCCTGAACCACTGGCGCCGCGAGAGATGATGATGGCGTTCATAGACGCCCATCGCCAGGACCTGGGTATCGAGCCAATCTGCCGAGAGCTGGCAGTCGCCCCGTCCTCCTATCACGAACATGCTTCACGCCTGTTTGATCCGTCCAGGCGACCCGAGTGTGCGCGTCGGGACGAAGAGATCTACCGTCAGATCAAACGCGTCTATAAGGACAGCCACAGCCTCTATGGGGCGCGCAAGGTCTGGCATCAGCTACGCCGCGAAGGCTTCGCAGTTGCCAAGTGTACCTTCGAGCGCCTCATGCGCAGCATGGGGCTTGCCGGCATACGGCGAGGCAAGATGGCGGTGACAAACATCAGCGATCCCAAGGCGCCATGCCCACTGGACAAGGTCAATAGGGAGTTCTGCGTCTCGCGGCCCAATGCCTTGTGGGTTGTCGATTTTACGTACGTCCTTTCCTGGGTCGGCTTCGTCTATGTCGCCTTCGTGATCGATGCTTATTCGCGACGGATCGTAGGCTGGAAGGTCAGCACGTCGGCCATGGCCGGCTTTGTCCTCGATGCCCTGGAGCAAGCCATCCATGCCCGCCGGCCCGGGCCCGGATGATGGCCTGATCCTTCACAGCGACAGAGGCGTTCAATATCTCGCCATGAACTACACACAGCGCCTTGCCGAAGCCAATCTCGTCCCCTCGGTCCGGAGCGTCGGCGACTCTTATGACAACGCCTTGGCCGAGACGATCACCGGTCTCTACAAGGCTGAGGTCATCTGGTGCCAGCGTTCCTGGCCAAGCGTATCTGCGGTGGAAATGGCGACATTGCGCTGGGTGGATTGGTTCAACAACCACCGCCTCTTCGGCCCTATCGGCTACATCCCGCCCGCCGAGGCCGAAGCGAACTACTATGCGGCCCTCGAAACCCTCGATATGGTCGCCTGACTCAAACCAAACTGCCTCCGGAAAACCCCGGGGCGCTTCAGGCCTTGGTTGAGGCGCACAATTCTGGTTGTCGAATCCTGAAGGAAAGAAGCAGCCATGAAGCATTATGCCGGACTGGATCTGTCGATGGAAGGCACGCAGGTCTGCATCGTTGACGAAAACGGTCGGAAGCTCGTGTCGGAGAAAACGGAGAGTTCTCCGGAGGCGATCGCGGCGATGCTGGAGCGCTATGGCCCAATCGAGCGTGCAGTGATCGAGACGGGGCGCATGTCGCCAGCGATCTGCCTGAGCCTACGCGAAATCAGCGTGCCGATTGTATGCATAGATGCCCGCCAGGCGCTCCAGAGCCTGAAGGCGATGAAGGCGAACAAGAGACCCGCACGATGCGCCGGGCTCGCACAGCTGGTGCGGACGGGGTTCTACAAGGAGGTGCACGTCAAATCCCCGGCAGCGCATGGCGTGCGCAGCGTGATGACCGCGCGTGGCCATCTGGTCGAAGCACGTGTGCGGCTCGACAACATGATCCGCGGTCTTTGTACCACATTCGGTTATCACCCCGGTCCGGGACAGGGGAAGGCATTCCTTGAGCGGATCATACAGGCTGCCCACATTCCCGGCTCGGGCGAGGCCATTGCATCTCTGCTGGCTGTTCGCGCTGAACTGGTCGAGCAGATCAAGGAAATGGATCGCCGGTTGCGCGTCATCGCCAGCCAGTCACAGGCCTGCGAGATCCTCATGACGATCCTAGGCGTTGGTGTGCAGACATCCATTGCCTTTGCCGCGGCGGTGGATGAGGCAGGCCGCTTCCGACAATCGCGCAATGCCGGCGCCTACTTCGGCCTGGTGCCCAGACGCCACCAATCGGGCGAACTCGACTGGACGGGCCGGATCACCAAACAGGGCGATGGCACGGTGCGCAAGCTGCTCTACGAGGCGGCTAACTCGATCCTCACCCGCAGCCGAGAGACCTTTGCTCTGAAAACATGGGCCAAGAAGATCGCCAAGCGCTGAGGTCTTAAGAAGGCCCGCGTCGCGCTTGCACGCCGCCTCGCGGTGATCATGCACGCCATGCTGCGCGCCGGCACTTTGTTTCAGGCATGAGGTAGCGTAGAATGTGTTTGCCAGCGGTGAAACGTCAAAGCTGATCAGAGGGCGGTGTACCGCGAGGGAACGCAGGGACGGACGATTTACGAAGGTGCTCAGATGGATCAACAAGCCCGCGTCGAGTCAATGCAACGTTCGCCTCTGTGAGACCCGACCCAGCACGACCAGCTTCCGGTTCGGCCAGTGCGGACAAATCCATGAAACCCTCAAGAGATCGCACCACCAAGCTCTGCAATTGCAGATCCTGAGCCTAGGCACACCCGAAGGCTATTGCCAAATCACAGTTACCGGAAAGGACGTGCAGGCCGCTTTTCGCACCTATGGCTTCGATGTCCCGGAGCGCGAGGATGTGCCCATTTGATACTAAACCCGACCTGGCCAAACCGGTCTCATGGGGAGGAGAGGGCAGGGCCGGGAGTGACCTTCTGCCTTCCCCTCCCGGAATGTTGTCAGAAGCGGTAGCTGACCGTTGCCATGACGTTGCGCGGTGCGCCCACGAAGCAGTCGCCGCGTGCGAGGCACGAGGCATAGAATGACTTGTTGAGCAGGTTCGTCGCGTTGAGGGCAAAGCGCCAGTTGCGCCAGTCGATCTCGGCCATGGCGTCGACAGTCGTGCGCGAAGGCGTCACCACGGTGTAGAGCGTTCCGGCTGGGATCTCCGGGTCGAGGCCATAGGGATCGAGAGGCCCGGTCGAGCGGCTCTTGCCGGTGTAGACGACGCCGGCTCCCAGCTTCAGGGCCGCTTCGTCATCGACGTTGAAGGTCTTGGTCGACCAGGCCGACGCGGTGTGGCGCGGCATGTAGTTGAGGCTACTGTTTGTCTCGGATTCCAGTTCGTTATAACCGTAATTTACGAGCAATTCGAAGTTGCCGGGCAGGGTGTGGCTGGCCTCGAATTCGACGCCCTTGGTGGTCAGTTCGCCCGACTGGCTGGTCGCGCCGTTGGCGAGGTAGAGGACACGGTTGCGTTCCTTGATATGGAAGGCGGTGACGGTGACGAGAGTACCCCGTTCGGGCTGCCACTTGAGGCCGGCCTCGAACTGGCGGCCGGTCTGCGGCGCGTAGGGATCGCCGTAGGTGCCATCGGCGTTGTTGATGCGGCCTGCGACTGGGAGGAAGCTCTCGGTGTAGCTGAAGAAGGGCGAGATTCCGGCCACGAGTTCGCCGATGAGGCCCGCGCGGAAGGTCGTCGCGTGGTCGGTATTGCCGTTGGAGGAGGTTACCCTGTCACGGCGTGCGCCGATGACGGCCGAGACGCGGTCGAAGAAGCGGATCTGGTCCTGCACATAGATACCCAGCTGCTTCTGGCTGGTGTCGGAGAAGGAGCCGGTGGCTTCGACCTCGCGCATGGCTTCGTAGTCGATGTCGTAAAGGTCGATCAGCTCGCTTTCATAGACATCGATGCGGCCGACCTTGTTCCAGCTGTAGTCAACCCCGACCAGGAGCTGGTGCTCGATATTGGCGCCCGTGCTGAAATCGAAGCGCAGGTTGTTGTCGGTCGAGAAGACGTTCATGCGTGCCTTGCTGGCACCGATCGAGACCCCGATCGTGCGGCCGTCGTTGCCATAAGGCAGGAATGGGTTGGTGGGGTTGGTGTAGCTGTCGGCGTAGCGCGAATAGTAAGTGAGGTCGCTGTCGATGTAGCGTGCCTTCATGCTCAGCTGCACGGCTTCCGAGAAGCGGTGCGTGATCGCGCCGCCACCCTGGAGCGAACGGCCGTCGTAGCGGTCCCAGCCTGGCTTGCCGATGAAGGTGAAGGGATCGAGGCGGTTGGCGGTGCTCTCCTGATCGGCGCCCATGGTGACCGCGATCGGCAGGAACTGCGAGGTCGAGCCAGTGTCGTCCTCCTGGTAGAGGCCGTTGAGCACGATGTCGGTGTCGGGCGTCGGCTGCCAGCGGATTGAGGGCGCGAACATGACGCGGTCGTCGGGCACGTGATCGACATAGGTGTCGGCGTCGCGCACGCGGCCCACGCCGCGGATGGCGAGGTTGTCGGCCAGCTGCAGGTTGAGGTCGGCCATCGCCTCCTTGCGGTCATAGCTGCCATAGACGAGGCTGGCTTCGCCGCCGGTGCGGAATTCGGGCGTCTTGGAAACAAGGTTCACAAGCCCGCCGATCGAGCCCTGTCCGAACAGCACCGAGGCTGGCCCGCGCACGATTTCCACGCGCGAGAAGTTGTACGGGTCGGAGGTGATGCTTGCGTAGTAGCTGAAGATATCGCGCATGCCGTCGCGGAACTGGAGGGCATCAAGGCCGCGGATGGTGAAGCCATCGACGCGGGTGTCGCGTCCGTAGGGATTGGCAAGGACGCCGGCTGCGTATTTCACCGTGTCGCTGATGTTGATCGCGCCCTGTTCGACATAGCGCTCCGAAGTAATGACCGTCAGCGGCTGGGGAATCTCGACCAGCGGGGTTTCTGTCTTCGTGCCGGCAACGCCCGCGGTCACGATGATGCTGTCCTCGCTCGCGGGGGTGTCCGGGGCGGCGTCCTCGGCCATGGCAAGCGACGGCTGGAGAACGGCGAAATGCGCAGCGCCGCACATGGCGAGCGACCGGACGAGTTTCATGCTAGGCCCTTTTGCAAATTGATCTCAATAAGCGGGCGCACTAACGTGATTGATAATCAGTTGCAATAATAAAGAAGTTTGGGGGCGATACGGCCCGTGGAGGGGGCCGGGATGGGCGCGCAAGTCTGGACCCGCGATCGCGCAATGCCGCGCGCGAAGCATCTGATAAGCCTAGGTTTCAAGGCAGGCCAGCGGTGTTCGGGCGGTGCGGCTGCCTGTGGGCGGGGGAGGCGGTTTGCGCGGAGCGCGCCGGACGGAAACCGCCCGGCGGCCCGAGGTGCTCAGGATTGCGCGAGGGCGTCGTCCTTCGCGAAACGCTCCTTGAACAGGTCGAAGGGCTCGTTCGCGGGGTTCGCCTCGCGGAACTTGCGGCGGCCTTCGTCCTTCAGGTAGTCCGCGTAGAGCATGGTGGTCGTCCCCACGCGGCGGATCGAGAGCACGGTGTCCATCTGCTCCATGAACACGCCCAGCTTCTCGATCGGGGCGCAGGCCAGGACCTGGAGGTTGAACTCGCGCAGGAGTGCGAGACAGCTGTTGACGTTGCCGCCGTCCAGCGCGTTGAAGGCTTCGTCGAAGAGGATGATGCCAAAGCCCAGGCGGTCGCGGTTGTCTTCCGCGCCGTGGCACACATTGGCCATCGCGCAGGCCATGGCGATGTAGAAGGGCACCTGCTTCTCGCCGCCCGAGCCGCTGCCCTGGCGCTTGGCGTAGTCGGAGGTGACCCGCTCGCCGTCGAGCGTGGTGGTGAGCAGCTCGAACTGCAGGTAGTTACGGTAGTCGCTGATCTGCTCGACGTTCTCGCCCTCGTCGATCATGCGCTTGATGCGCTCGACGCCCTTCATCAGGCTCGGCTCGATCTCGTTCGCACCCTCGTCGAAGAGGGTGCTGACATCGATGCTGTTGAGCTGGACGAGGCGCGCGATCTCGACGATTTCGGCGAAGAAGCGGTCGGGCTTCACCTCGAAACGGTAGAGTTCGCCGTGGAAGGGGCGCATCTGCAGGCTGCGGTTGATGTTGCGGATCTGCCGCTTGGCGCCTTCGAGGCGGTCGTGCAGCTTCACCAGCATGTCGGTCTTGAGCGAGGTCTCGATCGACGCGCGGGCCTCTTCGGCCTGCTCGCGGTATTCGCCCAGCGTGTTGGTGATGATCGCGCCGAGTTGCTTTTCGAGCCAGGCGAGCTGGACCTCGTGGGGAGCTTCCTTATCGAACTGCTCGACGATGCCCGCATCGTGGGCATAGGCATAAGCCTTCTGCGGGGCCTGGCCGAGGAGTTGCGTCACGCGGGCGCGGGCGCGGGCCGCCTGTTCCTGGGCTGCGTTGCGCACGGCGGGCACGACCTTGCGGTGCTCTTCCATGAGGTAGGCGAAATCGCGTAAGGCATCCTCGCGGGCGAGTTCGGCCAGCGTGTCGCGCTCGGCAAAGGAGGCTTCGGCCTTGGCGAATTCCTCTTGCGCGACGGCCAGCTTTTCGCTGGCGCTGCCGACGTGGTGGCCGGTCACGCGCTGGGTGCGTTCGTCTTCCTCCAGTTCTTCCTCATAGGCGGCAAGGTCGACCTTGAGCGCTTCCAGGCGCTCGCGGATCTCGACCGGGCGTTCGCCTTCGAGGGTTCGGATATTGTCCTCGATCTGGGCGACGCCTTCTCCGGCGTCCTGCCGCGCGCGTTCGAGGTCGGCCAGGCTTCGCCCGGCGGCAATCTCGAGGAAGCGCTGGATGTCGGCAATGAGGTCCTTGAGGCGGTTGGCCTGCGTGCTGGTCTGTTCCAGCGTGCGTTCCTGCTCGGCAACGCGCTCCTCCAGCATCGGCAGGTTCTTGCGGCTGGCTTCCTTGCCGAGGCGATGGACCTGCGCAGGCCGGCGGTTCTCGATCGAGCCGCCCGAGGAGTAGAGGCAGTCCTCGGTGACGGCGCGGTCATACTGGAGAAGTTCGCGTTCGGTTTCGACGCGGCGCACGGTGTTGAGGCGGCGGTTGACGAAGGCGCGGGCGTGGATGTCATCGGTGGCGATGATCGCGGCCAGGCTCGTCGCGTCGGGCTCCTTCCAGTCGCCACGTGTCTTGGTGGTGTTGACGATCTGGGTGCCGGGGAAGTCGCGGCGGCGCTTGCGCAGCAGCCCGATGGCCTGTTGCGCGTCGGCCGGGTCAACGACCAGCGCGTCGCGTGCGGCGCCCAGCAAGGTCTCGGCGGCCTCGACCCAGCGCTCGTCGATGACTTCGACAAGTTCGCAGATCGGGCGGGCGGTGATGCCGTTTTCGTCGAGGTAGTCGATGAGGCGCGCGGTCGGCCCTTCGATCAGCGCGCCGCCGCGCTCCAGGCCCTGGAGCTGCTCACGGTTCTCGCGTAGCTGCTGGCGCAGGCTGGCCAAGCTGGCGAGGTGCGCTTCGCGCGCGTCCTGCGCGCTCGTCACGTAGCGTTCGAGCGGGGGCAGGAGCTGGGCGACGATCTGGTCGATGTCGCGGGCGGACAGCGCCGCGCCATCGGCGATGCGGGCTTTCAGCGCTTCGAGCGCTTCGCTGGCGTGGCGGTATTCCTCGCCCGCATAGGTGCGCACGATGCGGTCGGCGAGCCCGGCGACCGCGCCGATAGCGGCAAAGTAGGCCTGGTACTGGCCATCGGCCTCGGTGAAGGCGCGCTCGGCGATCGGCAGGTTGAGATCGCGAAATTCGCGGATCGCCTGTTCGCGGGTGTCGTTGTCGAGCGCGCGCGAGATGTCGCGGATTTCCTCGCGCAGGCGGCCCACCGTTTCACGGGTGCGCACGACGCGGCGGTCGACGAGGTCCTGCTCGGCGAGCTTGGCCTCGTGCTGGCCGGTGACGACGCGCAGGTGCTCTTCCAGACGGTCGCGCTCGGCCTTGCTGGCAATCCAGCGCATCCGGGTTTCCTCGGAGACCTTCTCGTCCAGTTCACGGTAGGCCGCGATGGCTTCGGTGACCTGCTTCTTCTGGACTTCGAGGTCGTCGATCTTCTTGAGGAGGCCACGCCAGGTGGCGACCGACTTGCGCAGGCCATCGACATCGAGCCCGGCGGGATCGAGCAGGAACTCGCGCACGAATTCGGTCGCGGACTTCATCTCGCGGATGCGCAGGCCGTTGCGCAGGGCCTTGAGGAATTTCTCAGGGTCGGCGTGGTGGCCCTTGCCGCCGAGCACCGAAAGGACGCGGCGGGTAAAGTGGGTGGGGCGGTGGCCGAAGTTCTCGAAGCCCTCCTGTGTGCGCAGGCGGGTGACGAGGTCGGCATAAGGCAGCACGTAGGACGCGCCGTCCTCGCTCTCCTCGATGAAGTCGGCGTCGCGCAGCGACTGGCCCGGCGCAATGAAGGCGCCCAGCACGGTTTCGGTCTGCTCGCCCTCGACCGCGCTCATCGCGATGCCGACCGTCCAGCAGTAGCCGTCGCTCTCGCGCTCGAAGACGAGACTGACGTAGCTCAGGCAATTGGTGCGCAGCGTCTCACCGGCGACCCGGCCGAGGCAGTAGTCGAAGACCGAACGGTTCTCGCCCACCTTGCGGGTCTGGCCTGCGGTGACGTTGGCGCTGGCGTTGAGCTGGAAGTAGTTGCGGTTGTTGCCGGTGAGGACGACCTGGATCGCATCGAGGATCGAGGACTTGCCCGCGCCGTTAGGCCCGATCAGCGAGGTGCTGCCGCGCAGGTCCACCGAGAGGCGCTCGAAGGTGTACCAGTTGATGAGGTTGATGCGGCTGAGCGTGATCACGAGGTGGTCTCCTGCGAGGTGTCGTCCCCGTCTTCGGATTGGGCGTCGTCGGATGTGGTGGCGTCCGTTTCCGGCTCGGCGTCAGGCGCCTGAGCCTCGGCGGCCTTGTTCGCGGCGACGTCATCGGCCTCGACCTCAGGCTCGGGCTCGTCCTGCGCGGCCTCGGTCTCGAGGCGGGCGCGGGTGGCCTCCATCCATTCCTCGATGCGGGTCTGCCAGGCATCGCCCGTCACGCTGCGGATCGAGGGGCGGATGGTGATCGCAATGCCGTTTTCCTGCGGGATTTCATCGCCCAGGTCGATGAAGCGGCGGCGGCGGAAACTGTCGAGGATACGGCGCACGCGCGACCACGGCGGACGGGTGCGCGCGACCCACTGGTCGTAGCGCTCCATGACCTCCATCGAGGTCGTCTCGACGTGGCCGAACTCCTCCTGGTTCATGGTGAGGACGCCGTTCTCGAAGGTGGCGCGAAGAGCCAGCAGGAGGATCGTCTCGTCGAGCGAGAGGATCGTGCGCGTGAGGCTCTCCTGCGGGCGCAGTTCGACCATCATCTCGTCCGGGCGGACCACCAGATCGCGGCCCAGCGCGTCAAACAGCCCTGCGAAGTAGACGCGGTGGCGCACGAGCAGGTCATAGGTCCCGGCCGCGTTGTGGTCGTCGCGGAACAGGCACTGCTGGTAAAGCAGGCGGTCGGCCGCGCGCACCATCATCTCCTTGGAGAGGTCGCGGTTCTGCGGGTGCTCCAGAAGCTCTTCAAGATCGTACAGCGTGGGGCCGTTCATTGCTCGTTGCTCGCAGGTTCAGGGGAAAGACGTTCGATGCGAAAGGCGGTGAAGGCGGACCAGTCGGTCTCGACCACGCGGCCCGGATCATGGACCACGCGAAACCGCCGCGAGAGGTCCTTGCTGGCGTACATGTCGAGCTGGCGCGCGCCCTGCAGCAGCAGCGCTTCCTCCGGGGTTTCAATGCCGAAGGCGTCGGCGTCGAGCGCGTCACGTTCGCCGAGGTTGCGCTCGACGTAGTCGGCGATCTTCTGCGGGGTGACGGCAAGGCGCAGGAGGTAGGCCTTCTGCGAATGGTCGTAGGCGACCATTGCGGGATCGACCGTGGATGTGCGCACGGGGCTGGGCGGCGCGACGATACGCCGGGCGGTTGGCGCGGCGAGACTGTCCGGGCCCCAGTGGCGCACGGGATCGGTGAGTTCGGACGGAACCTCCACCGCATCGTCCCATTCGAGCGGCAGGGCCGAGGCGTCGCGCAGCAAGTGTGTGACGCGCAGCAGGCTCGAGCCGTCGATCTCGTTCATGTAGCTGACGGTGCGCGCGATGCGCTGTTCGAGGCGGCTGCGGAAGGCGTCGATGTCGTCGAGGCGTTCCTCGGCGGCATCGAAGATGCGCTTCACCTGGTCGAGATGCTGGCGCACGCGTGAGGTCGCGGTCTCCGGGTTCGTCGCCAGGCCCTGCGCCTGATACCCCTGCGCAAAGGCGGCCACGACTTCGGCGTCGTGCTCGTAGTCCGAGATCATCTGGATGATCCGGTTGCGGTGGCGGAAGGGGTTGTTGGTGGTCTTGATGACCCGGTAGTCGGCGATCAGCACGTCCTCGACGAAGTCGAAGAAGCGGGCGAGGATCTGCGTGGGCTGCGGATCGGAGACGATGCGCTGCTCATGCGCGCGCAGATTGCCGATGATGGCGGAGAGGTGCTGCTGGAAACGCCGCGCGCGCAGCGCGGCATCGGCGAGCGAGGAGGCCTTGTCGAAGGGGTCATCGCCCAGCCGCTCGATCACGCTTTCAAGAGCGGCGATGGTGCCGCCGAAATGGACCGCTTCGCCTTCCTCGATGGCGCTCAATGTTTCGAGCAGCATCGAAACCGAAGCGTCGAGATCGACCATCTCGACATAGCCGCGCGAGTGCTCGACCAGCCATCCGGCCTGGCGCAGCTTGACGTAGACCTTGAGCGGGTTCTGGCTGGCGTCCGCGTTTGCCGCGTCGGAGGCAAAGTCGTCGGCGATGTCGGAGAGGCGGTCGATCTGTGTCGCGATGAAGGCGACGAGGTCGTCCTTGCGCACGGGGTTCGTGTAGTGCTCGCCGAAGAAGGCCCGGTAGACCCACAGGATCAGCCGCGCATAGTCACGCCGGGCGGGGGAGGCGAGAACGGCAAAGAGGCTGGGAGGCAAATGCCCGAACAGGGCATCGCGCGTGCCTTTCTCCCGATGTTCGTTGCTCTCGGTCTGCATCGAAGTCCCATCTGGGCGCCCGCTCCGGGATGGAAAGGACGCCGGTGTGAAGGGGCAGGGGCATAAGTGGCAAGCTGCGGTGCTGCAACCGTGCGCGCCAGCTTGTGAACACCCCTGAGCAGGGGTGGGCTCAGGCGGCGAGGGCGTTTATGGCCGCGCGCAGGTCTGCGATCACGTCGCCTCGGGCCTGGAGCAGGGCCTGGAGTTGGAGGCCATCGGCCAGCGCCATGAGGTGGCGCGCGCTCTGGTCGGGATCGAGACCGGGCTTGATATCGCCGCGCGACTGGCCCTCGCGGATGGCCTCAGCCAGATCGTGCTGCACGCGATCCACGCGTTGCTTGAAGAAGGCGTGGGCGGAGTGCTCCGGGTCGACCGCTTCGGCGGCGAAGGCAAGGAAGAGGTGGCCCATGCCCGGCGCGCCGACATTGCGGCTCACGGCCTCCACGAACAGGTCCAGGCTTGGCGGCGCGGCGCGGGTGCCCGTTTCACGCAAGGAGGGGATCGAATCGCTGTCCCAAAGCTCGATCACGCTTTGCAGCAGGTCCTCGCGGTTGGCGAAATAGTAGAGGATATGGGCGGGCTCCATGCCGAGTGCCTCGCCGATGTCGCGCAGCGACTGGCGGGTGTACCCCGCGCGGTTCATCAATTCCATCACGCCGCGCAGGATCGCTTCGCGCTTTGCTGCGCCCTTGGCGTAGCCACGGCGCCGGGGCGTGCGGGCATCAAGGGGGGAAGCGGCGGCGTCGGGCATGGGGGATCTCTAGCACGCCGGCCCCGATTATCGAGAGGGCGCACGGGCTCTTTCCGCAAGGCGATAGAAAATTTAATGGCGTGAAAAATTCGTTGCCAGCGTCCCTGCCGCGCCATACCACCCTCACCAAGCGCGAAGGGTCGCGCCGCGAAAAAGGGGGATCACCATGCACCGTCTTCACCGCCGCCAGATGCTGGCCGCCATGGCCATTGGCGCTACGGCGCTGGCCATTCCCGGCCGCCTGCGCGCCAAGGAGCCTGCCGATATGCGTCCCTTCCTCTCCGACCACGGCCTGCCGCTTGGCGTGCAACTCTACACCGTGGATGCGATGGCGCGGGAGGACATCCGGGGTACCTTGCGCAAGCTCTCCGCCATCGGTTTCCGCTCGCTCGAGCTGGCAGGGCTACACGGCCATACGCCGCACGACCTGCGCGCGGCGGCGGACGAAGCTGGTCTTGCCATCACCAGCATTCACCTGGGGGATGCACTGATCGGCCGAACCGAGGCCGACACCGAAAAGCTGGTCGAGGATCTCGGCGTCCTGGGCGTGCGCGACGTTGTCCTGCCCATGTTCATTTTCCCGCGCGATGCGAGCCGGGGCGAGGATGAACCCTTTGGCGATTTCCTCTACCGTGCCGTCCACAGCCAGGGTGCGGACGTGTGGGAACGCACCGCCGATCTCCTCAACGAGCGCGCGGCGTCGCTGTCACGGCACGGGGTGAAGCTCGCCTACCACAACCACAATGTGGAGTTCGGCCCGGTCGATGATACGGGCCGGACCGGCTGGGAGATCCTGATGGAGCGCACCGATCCCGATCTCGTCGGGCTCGAGGTCGACCTTGGCTGGGTCGCGGCGGCGGGGATCGACCCGGTGGACTTCGTCACGCGTTACGCGGGCCGGGTGCGCCAGGCCCACGTGAAGGACATCCACGCCACTACCAAACCCAACTTCGCGTTTCGCCAGGACCCGGCCGAAGTGGGGGCGGGCAGCCTCGACTGGGGGCGTCTCCTGCCCGCGGCCTACGCGGCGGGCGTGCGCCAGTTCTATGTCGAACAGGAGCCTCCGTTCACCACCGACCGCTTCACCTCGCTGGCCAAGAGCGCGGCTTATCTGGGCGCAGCGCCCGCAGTGCAGCCGTCCTGAGGAGCCGTGCCGACCATGCCAAACCCGATCCGTCGCCTGATCCGGGCCGCTGCTCTTCCGGTCACTGTCGCCGCGCTGGCGCCGCAGGCTCATGCGCAGGACCCGGAGACCGCGCATCCTGATTACATGGCGGCCCCGTTTTCGGCAAAGCGGGTGCTAGACTGGGGGACGCGTCCCGACTGGTCGCCCGACGGCACGAAAATCGCCTTCACCGAGGCGGAGAGCCGTAACACCCCGGCCCATGAACTCGATCCGGCGACGGGCAAAGTACGCTGCCTGACCTGTCATCTGGGCGGGCAGAAGGACGTGACGCGGATCTACTATCTCTACGATGGCAGCTTCCTGATCCTGGCCCCGCGCCGTCCTGCCGCGGATGGGACCCCGGTGCGAGGGCAGGAGCTCTACTGGATGTCTTCCGGGTTGGGTCCGCTCCTGCCCATCGGCGCCAAGGGCTTTGGCGAGATCGCGATTACCCGCACGCCCGATACAGACGGCGCGGTGCGCATCGCCTGGGGAGATGCAGCGAACAACAACTCGCTCCTGACCATGGCAAAATTGTCGTGGGCCCAAGGCAAGCCGGTACTGAGCGAGGAGCGGGTGCTTTACGATGCGCGTTCGCCCGACAAGCCGGAAGGCATGACCGTCGCCGAAGCCTACGGCTTTATGGATGAAGGGCGCTACGTCACATTCTACACCATCTTCGAGAAGGGCGACGTGCTCGACGACGAGATGGTCAAGGTGGATGTAGAGACCGGCGCGATCACGCCGCTCTACACCAGCCCCGCACACACCGAAACGCACCTGTTTCCTGACGAGCGCTATGGTCTGGAAGAATCCAACCGCGCCTCGGACCCGGATGGAAAGTGGCGCGGGCTCAGCAGCCACCCGGCGCGGTTCATGGCATTCATGGCCACGCGCACCGGGCTTGATCTGCCGAGCCCGGAGGAGTTGGAGGACTATGCGCCCCATGGCGCCAACGTCGGTTTTGATCGCCCTTTCGATCTCTACATGGTGCGTATCGACGGTTCGCAGGAGCCCCGGCGCCTGACCTCCATGGGCGACACCACTGCTACCGCGCGCCAGTCGGTCATTTCGCCCGATGGCGTCCATATCGCCTACGCCGTCGATCCGCGCGAGAGCCCCGAGATCGCCGGGCAGGGCGGCCTCTACATCGGCACGTTCGGGGCGGCCCAATGAGCCCCGTCCGATACATTATTTCGGAGCATTCCATGAAGATCGCCATGCGCAGCCTGCTTTCGCTTTCCGCCGCGGGCCTTGTTGTCCTGTGGCTAGGCCCACTCGCCGCGCAGGAGCCGCGTTCGGCCGAGTATGTCGATGCGACACGGGTCAACGTGCCGCTCGATCCCTGGCTACACGCGCTTGATGCGACCTTTGTCGATGTCGACAAGGACGGCGATCTCGATGTCGTCGTCGCGGTCGAATACGGGGTCAACCGGCTCTATCTCAACGATGGGCATGGCACGCTCAGCTGGAAGAAGGGCGCGTTCGGCAACATCGTCCATGACAGCGAGCATGTCGCAGCGGCCGACCTTGATGGCGATGGCTGGATGGACGTAGTCTTCGTGGCCGAGGACGATGGCGTGCATCAGCTCTTCCTGGGCGGACCGGGCGGCACCTTCACCGATGCCAGCGATCGCCTGCCCAGCCACAGCGAGGGCAACGCGCTCGCCATCGGCGATGTCGATGGCGACGGTTTGCCCGACATCGTGATCGGCAACACCAATGAGAAGGGGGCGGGCTCGGCCAGGGACTTCCTGTGGCTCAACGATCCCGAGAATCCCGGCCACTTCATCGACGCCTCGGTCAGTCACCTGCCCGGCAACGAGCAGGGCACGCAGGGGATCGTGCTCGCTGACATGAACGGCGATGGCGCGCTCGACATCGTGACCGCGCAGCAGGACGGCCCCAACCGCCTGCTCCTCAACGATGGCACCGGCCACTTCACCGAGGCGACCGACCGGCTGGAGCAGGACGTGCCCACCGAGACGCGCGAGGTTCACGTCTTCGACGCCAACGGCAACGGTCTGCCCGACATCCTGTACTTCAATCTCACCAGCAACAACCACGGCTGGGACAAGGACCCGCAGACGCGCCTCCTACTGAACGATGGGAAGGGCCACTGGCGCGACGCGACCAAGGGCAATCTTCCGCAGCATCGCTTTTCCAGCTGGGGCGGCGAGATTGTCGACTTCAACCATGACGGCGCGCCCGACATCGTTGTCTCGGCCATCCAGGTTCCGGGATTCGTGCCGCTGCAGGTGCGCGCCTGGCAGAACGACGGGAAGGGCCACTTCACCGATGTCACCCTGGCGATGATGCCGAGCGAGACCACCGGGCGCAGCTGGAGCATGGCGAAGGGCGATCTCGATGGCGATGGCAAGGATGACCTCTTCATCGGCCAGTGGGGCACGCAGGCGCGCCTGCTCCTCACTAACCGCGACACGGTGAAGAAGGCGCCGTTCCCCAAGCTTGGTCAGCCGGCCAACTAGCACGGGAACCGGCGTGAAGGCTCACGCGTAGACTTATACAAGTAGCCGGGGTGGGGACCTCGAATGTCTGAGCAAAGGAGCCTTTTCATGTTCACCTCCCCTCGCGTGACCGCCGCGGCCCTGCTGGCCGTCAGCCTCTCCCCGCTCGCCGCGACCACCGCGCTGGCCGAGCATCACGAAGGCAAGGTGAGCGCTGCGGTCATCGACACGTCCGGGGCCAGTGTGGGCCGGGTCGACCTTGAACAGACCCCGGCGGGAGTCCTCATCAAGGCGGACGTGACCGGCCTTGCTCCCGGTGCGCACGGCTTTCACATCCATGAGAGTGGCACCTGCGATCCCGCGGTGGGCTTCAAGAGCGCAGGCGGCCACTTCGCGCCGGGAGGCAGCAGCCATGGCCTGATGGTCGAGGGTGGCCCCCACGGCGGTGACATGCCCAATCAGACCGTGGGCGCGGACGGGCATCTCCAGACCCAGGTGCTCAACACCGGCGTTACGCTGATGGCGGGCGAAACCTCGATCCATGATGGCGACGGTTCGGCGCTCGTCATCCACGAGGGCGCGGACGATTACACCAGCCAGCCTTCGGGCGCGGCGGGCAGCCGCGTTGCCTGCGCCGTCCTCAGCGCGCCGAAGTAACGGCGGATCGGCTGGGCGAGGTCAGGTTCCGGCTTCGGGCGGCAGTTCGCTGCCTTCCTCGGGGAGGGCCTCGCTCGCCTTCTGATCGGTCCAGCCCCCGCCCAGCGCCAGGAACAGGTTGATCTGCGCCTGTGCAACCGCGTCGTTGGCCTCGCGCTCGGCATCGCGTGCGGCGATGAGAGAGGCGTTGCTGGTGAGGTCATCGCGAAGGCCGGTCTTACCTGCGCGAAACAGACGCTTGCTCTGCGCGTCGAGCGTTTCGGCCTTCTCCAAGGCTTCCTCCAGATCGACGGCGCGGTTGTGCGCCTCGCGGTAGGAGGAGAGCGCGGTCTCGGTCTCGCGCAAGGCGCCCAACACGGCGCCGTCGAAATCGGCGAGCGCCTTGTCCGCCCCGGCCTTGGCCAGCGTGACGCGCGCGCGCTGCTGGCGGGTGGGAAAGACCCAGCTCAGCATCGAGCCGATCGACCAGTGGCCCGCCATTGCCTTGCCCACGTCGGCGAGGAGACCGAAGGTGCCGCCCCCGCCGCCAATCGCGATGTGCGGGTAGAGGTCGGCCTCGGCGACGCCGATCCCGGCCGTGGCCGAGGCCAGCGTGCGTTCGGCCGCGCGCACATCGGGGCGGCGCGCCAGCAGCGAGGCGCCGTCGCCGATGGGAAGGGGACGGTCCAGCTTGGGCAGAGCCTTGCAACTTTCCACCTCGTGCGGGTACTCTGCGGGCGTCTTGCCGATGAGATAGGCGAGGCGATAGAGCCCGGCGCGCACGCGGGCGCGGTGTCCGGGGAGCTGCGAACGGGCCTGCGCAAGCATCTGTTCGGCAAGGGTGACCTCGGGGGTGCCGATCTTGCCGGCGGCGTGGAGCCGTTCGAGCACACTCAGGATGTGTTCGCGTGTCGCGACGGCCTGTTCGGCCAGCTCCACGGCCTCGTTCTCGCCGCAGACCTCGACATAGGCGCGCGCGACTTCGGCCGCGACGGTGACCTGCACGGCCTCCAGCAGTGCCTCGGTAGCCTCGTGCTCGGTCTCGGCCTGCTCGACCCGGCGGCGGATCTGGCCAAAGAGGTCAAGCTGGTAGGAGACGTTGGCCTCGCCGATGCCCAGATTGTTCATCGGGATCGTCTCGAAGCGCAGGAAGCTCTCGCCCGAAAGACGCGCCCGCTGAACCTCGGCGTCGACCGCCACCTGCGGATCGTGCAGGCCCTTGGTCGCACGGACCATAGCGGCCGAGCGCGCGAGGTTGGCGCCGGCGGAACGCAGCTCGGTATTGGCCGCGAGCGCCTGCTCTTCCAGCGCGTCGAGCACCGGATCGTCGTAAAGCGACCACCAGCGCGGTGGCAGTTCGTCCGCTACGGTCAGTGCGCCCGAGGTGAGCGGGGCCTTGGCCTCGGGCCGGGCAATGGCGGCGTTCTCGGGCAGGTGGTAATCGGGCCCCACGGTGCAGGCGGCCAGCGCGGCGATGCTGGCGAGAGCGCCCAGTGAGCGAAAGCGCAGGCGTCTCACTGCTCGTCGTCCAGTTCGAGGCTGACCGAGACCGTGCGCCCCGAGATCAGCGCAAGGTCCCTGGGTGCATCGTCGATATGGATGCGCACCGGGATACGCTGGGGCAGGCGCACCCAGCTGAAGGAGGGGTTGATCGCGGGCAGGAGGTCCTGGCTGTCGGTGCGGTCGTGGTCCTTAATGCCCGCCGCGATGGAAAAGACGTGCCCGTGCATCGGCTCGTCGGTGCCCATCGGCCGGATCAGCGCCTTCTGGCCCAAGTGGATATGGGACAGCTTGGTTTCCTCGAAGTAGCCTTCTACGCGCAAGGTGGAGGTGTCGACGAGCGCGAGCACCGGACTGCCCGCGCTCACGTAGTTCCCCACGCGCAGGGCAAAGTCCGACATGTAGCCGCTCACCGGCGCGACCACGTGGGTGCGCTTGAGGTTCAGTTCGGCGAGATCGAGCGCGTTGCGCGCGGCCGCGAGACGGGCGGCGGCCTGCTCGATGGCGGCGTGGGCCTGTGCGGCGCGCGCGGTCAGCTCGCGGGCGCGGGTCTGGGTCTGCTCGGTTGTCTCGCTGGGGAGAAGGTCGGACAGGCTGGTGTCCCGCTTTTCCTCGCGGCGGGCTTCGGCCAGGCTCGCTTCAACTCCTTGCGCGGCGGAGCGGGCCGCGTCGAGGTCGGCCTCGGCCTGGCGCACCGCGACTTTCGCCTCGGTCACGGCCAGCGTGTAGCGGGCCGGGTCGATCTCGAAGAGGATGTCGCCGCGCTTCACCGGATCGTCGTGGTCGAAATAGACCTTGGTGACGAGCCCGCCGACGTCAGGGGCGATCTGCACGATGTCGGCCCGAATGCGCCCGTCCCGGGTCCAGGGATCGTCCTGATAGTAGCGGAACAGCGAGATGCCCGCCCAGATCGAGACAAGCACGAGCGAACCCGTGATGGCCATGGAAATGACCTTGCGGCGACGTTCGGTGGATGACGGGCTCATGGGTGGTATCCGGCAAACTGCGGGGGAAGGACAAGGACCAGGGCGGCCCAGACGACGACGAAGAGAGCGGTGTCGAAAAGCACCCCGTGCCAGATCCAGCGGTAGAGGCGCAGCGTGGAGAGCAGGCGGTGCAAGAGGAAGGTGAGGACGAGCGCGATGCAGGCCTCGACCGGGGCGGCGGCGACGTAGATGACGCCCAGCAGATAGTCCGGCGTCACGTCAGGGCATCCCTTCGAAAATCGGCGGCTTCGGGGAAGAGGTTGCGGCGCAGGGCCACCAGCGCGCCCAGGCCATCGGTACGGTCGGGCAGGGCATCCTGGCGGTGCGCGACCGGCGGCCCCTTGGCGAGCATCAGGCGCATGGCCGCATCGATCCGGGCAAGCAGGCGCGGGGGCGCGGGCCGCGCGGGCTCCTGGTAGGTGCGTGTCACGTCGCGCAGGACCCGCGCGAGGGCGAGCGAGAGCTTGCGCTCGGCGCTCGTGCGCACCTGCTGGATGGTGACGATGTTCTCGGCGATGCGCACCTCGCGCAAGGTTGCGGTGGCCTCGTCGGTCGCATCGCCGAGGCGCTCGGTGATGAGCGCCATGCGGTCGGTCGTGCGCCCCAGGGCGGCCATCGGGTTGGGCGCGACGCGTGCCGAGGCGAGGCTGACGAGATCGCGGTGGAGATTGCGGCGCAGGCGCCGCACGATCCGGTCCACGCCCGCCGAGCGCAGCCCCGCCGTCACGATCGCCGCGACGAGCACGCCCAGCACCTGCCCGGCATTGCCGTTGAGGAAGCGCGCAAAGTCGGCGTGGTAGCTCTCCTGCAGCGCCAGCGCATTGGCAAAGCCCAGCATGAACGCGCCCCCCATCAGGCCATAGCGTGGATGGGGGATGATCCAGGCCGCCGCGAACAGCACCGGGAAAAGCAGGATTGCGAGGGGAATGAACCC
Source organism: Novosphingobium mangrovi (assembly GCF_022818885.1). Lineage (NCBI taxonomy): Bacteria > Pseudomonadati > Pseudomonadota > Alphaproteobacteria > Sphingomonadales > Sphingomonadaceae > Novosphingobium > Novosphingobium mangrovi. Next base: position 190,658 of record NZ_JALHAT010000003.1, read on the forward strand.
ATCGACCGGCGGCATCAGCACGAAGAGGTAGAAGGCGGCCGGGATCAGCGAGACGATGATCGCCCCGCCAAAACTCAAAATCATCTTCACCGGATTGTCGAGGGCGGCAAAGAGGCAGCAGAAGATGCCCGTCATCATCGCCGAGACCCCGCCGTCGGCCCAACCCGTGCCGATCCAGATCGCGCAGCAGATGAGGATCGAGATCGCCGCGGCGAGCCCCGCCAGCATGGCAAAGACCCAGTCGGCGTGGAGCGCGATCACCGCGCGGTTCTCCAGCTTGTCGACCGGCTTGGGTTTGCGCCGGTCCTCGACGTGGGCGAGGATCGCCTCGCATTCGTCAAGGAGCTGCGCGGTCTGGCCTTCGCGCAAGGTATGGCTGTGGCGCAGGAGGTCGCGCCATTCCGGGCTCGCGTCCGGCCGGGTCGCAAGCTCGTCGAGCGCGCGCTGGCGGTCGGCGAGACCCGAAAGCGCGGGCAGCAGCAGCAGGATCCGGCGCAGCATCGCCTGGACCGAACTGCTGGCGTCGCGCCAGTGCGAGGTGTCGAAGGGGATGTGGGTGGCCATGATGACGCAGTCCATCGCGTCCTTGGCCAGCCTGCGGCGCCCCTCGCGGGGATCGCCCGACCCGTCCGAGGCCAGGATCTCGGCGCGCCAAGCGCGGGCATCGCGGCACCAGACCGAGAGCTTGAGGCCCATCGTCCTGCCCACCGACTGGGGCCAGAGCAGACTGTGGGTGAGCGTCGCGCAGGTGATGCCAAGCACGATCTCGGTCACGCGCGCGGTCGCGATCTCGAACACGGCCTCGGGCTGGTCCACCGCGGGAAAGCCGACAATGAGCGCGGTGTAGCCCATCAGCATCATCGTGTAGGCGCGCGGCGAACGGTCGAGCAGCGAGATCGCCAGCGTCCCCCCGACCCACAGCGCGAAGGCGAGGCACAGGAGCGGCGGCCAGTCGACGAGCGCAGGGACGAGCGCCACGGCCACGGTCGCGCCCACGAAGGTGCCGAGCACGCGGTAGATCGCCTTGGAGCGCGTTGCGCCGGAAAGTGGACTGGAGATGATGTAGGCGGTCGTGATCGCCCAGAACGGACGCTCCAGTCCGACCCACAGCGTGATCCACAGCGCCATGAGCGCGGCCAGCGTGGTCTTCAGGGCAAAGAAACTAGCCTGCCAGCGGGGCGAGGTCATCGGGCGGGGGTCCAACGGGGAGGCGACGGTGTCCGGCAGGGGCGATGGGGTGGTCGGTCGGGCGCGCGTGCGAGGGTAAGGCGAGAATGCCCATCGCGATCGGATGAACGTGGGGGAGGGGGGATCAATCATCCGTCCGCGATGGGCGAGGTGCCCAATATGCGGTTTTTACTCCTAAGGGATATTAGATGATTTGGGATTATCCATAAGTTGCGTTATGTGAGGTCATGGCCCTGACACAACTGCGCAGTTTCGTGGAAGTCTACCGGCAACAATCGCTTAGCGGTGCTGCGCGCAGCCTGGGCCTGACCCAGCCTGCAATCTCGCAGCATATCGCTGCGCTTGAGGCCGCGATCGGCCATGCGCTCTTCGTGCGCCACGCCAAGGGGGTGCGCCCGACGGTGATTGCCGACGAGATGGCCGCAGGGCTAGGCGATACCCTCGACATGGCCGAGGCCGTCCTGGCGCGCACCCGGGCCCGCTCACGGGATCAGACCGGCATCGTGCGGATCATGGGGCAGGCCGATTTCCTGGCCGAGATGGTCGTGCCCCGGCTTGTCTCACTGGTGCGGGCGGGGATGCAGATCCGCTTCGCGGCCGCGGACCACGCGCAGATGGCGGCTGGCGTGCTGGAGGACGATTGCGACCTGGCGCTGTCGGGCTACCCGGTGCTTGACGGCAATGTGCGCAGCGAGATGGTGCACGAGGAGCGCCTGCACGCGGTCGCCTCGCCTGTAGTGGCCGCGCGGATCATGGCCGCGCCCGATCTGAGCCAGGCGCTTCACGATGAGCCGGTGCTGGCCTTCAACATCAAGCAGCAGCTCATTTCGACCTGGCTGGGCGCCAATGGCCTGGCGCGCCATGCACTTCCGCCCGCCGTCATGGGGCAGGACCTTAGGTGCCTCCAGCGCATGGTCATGGACGGCTTTGGCTGGTGCGTCCTGCCCAGCTACTTGTGCGAACGGCACATCGCGAGCGGCGAACTTGTCGAGATCGAGCCGCCGGTCGAGATGCCGGTCAACCGCTACTTCCTGATCTGGCTGCCCAAGGTCCTGCGCGAACCGCGGATCGCGGCGGTGCACGAGTTGATCCGCGAGAAGTTCCGCGAGGACGCGGCGCTGCCTCAGGCCTTGTAGGTCTGGCGCAGCACCTCGGCGTAGCGGGCCACGTCTTCCATGCGGCCGGTGCTGACGCGTGAGTAGTGCGTCCAGGTCCCGTAGGCCGGGCGGATCGCGACCTGGGCCTTGGCCATCTCGGCCTTCAGGGCATCGGCATCGGGCACCTTCACATAGACGAAGCTGGCGTCAGAGGGCAGGGCGGTGAGCCCGGCCGCGCCGACCGCGTCCATGATGGCCTCGCGCGCTTCAAGGATGCGGGCCTTGGAATAGGAAAGGAAAGCCTCATCCTGGTAGGAGGCGATCCCCGCGGCGAGCCCGGCACTGTTGCCCCCAAAGCTCATCAGATAGCCGCGCAGCTTCTCCACCATGGCGGGCGAAGTGAGCGCGTAGCCCAGACGCAGCCCCGCCATGCCGTAGATCTTGGAGAAGGTGCGGCAGATGATGAGGTTCTCGCGTTCGGCCAGGAGATCGACCATCGAGGTGTATTCGGGCCGCGCGGTCAGCTCCATGTAGGCCTCGTCGACAAGGACGGTGATGGCCGGGTCGACCCCGCGGATGAAGGCGCGCAGGGCATCGCCATCGAGCGACATGGCGGTGGGGTTGTTGGGATTGCAGATATGGATGAGGCCGATGTCCGGGGTGATCGCGGCCTTCATGGCGGCAAGGTCGATGCCCATGTCGGGGGCGAGCGGAACGCGCTTCAGCCTGGCGCCCTTCTTCTCGGCATACGTGACGGTGGTGTCCCAGAACAGGTCCGGGCACAGGATCGCGCCTTGCTCGGCCAGCGCCATCGAGGCGCAGCACAGGACCTCGGTGGAGCCCGAGCTCACGATGACGTGATCCGGGGTAAGGCCAAAGCGCTCGGCGATCATGTCGGTAAGGTAGGCGACGCCTCGGTCGGCGTAGTAGGCGCCGTGGCCGGAGGCCTGTGTGAGGGCCTGGAGCGCCTTGGGCGAGGGGCCGAAGGGGTTTTCGTTCCGGCTGAGCTGGGCAAGCCCTGTGGGCGGCCCGAAGAGGTCGCCAACTGCGCTGGGCGGCAGAACCGGCGAGGCGGCCAGCGCCGCGCGCGAGGCGCCCGTTGCGGCAAGGCCCAGCGCCGTTCCGGCGGTCGCGCTGCCGATCAGGGCGCGGCGGGTGAAGGCATGGGACATCGGGCGTTTCCTCCTTATGGGATGGACGGGGGGATCGAGTGCGGGCAGGTCCTTGGCGAGATCAGCCTCCGAGCCCGTTGCGGACCATGGTGAAGGCGACGAAGAGCAGGTAGAGGCCGAAGACCGGGCGCAGCACGGCGGCAGGCAGGCGGTGCGCGGTCGCCGCGCCCCAGGGGGCCGAGATGATCGAGGTGCTGACGATGGCGAGCGTGGCCGGAAGGTTGATGTAGCCCAGCGATCCGCTCGGCAGGTCAGGCGCGCCAAGACCGATGGCGATGAAGCCCAGGGTGCCCGGCACCGCGATCAGGAAGCCGACGCCCGATGCCGTCGCGATGGCGCGGTGGATGTCCTTGCCGCACAGCGTCATGACGATGATCGCGATGGTGCCGCCGCCAATGCCCAAAAGAGAGGAGAAGGCGCCGATCCCGCCCGCGATCCCGACGCGTGCAAGGCCGCCGGGAAGCTCGTCACGCAAGTGGCGGTTGGCAAGGATGGGGAAGAGGAAATGGAGCGCCATGACGGCAACGCCCGCCCCGAAAATGAGCGCAAGCATGGCGCCGCTGACCCGTGCCGCAAGCAGTACGCCTGCCGCCACGCCAAGGACGATCCAGGGCGCCCAGGCCTTGAGCAGCGCGAAGTCGACCGCCCCGCGCCGGGCATGGGCCTGAACCGAGCGCAGCGAGGTCACGAGGATCGTGGCGAGCGAGGTGCCGATGGCGACATGGGCGAGGCTCTCGGGCGTCCCCCCCAGCAGCGGCAGCATGATGAACAGCACTGGCACGACCACGAAACCACCGCCGATCCCGAAGAGCCCGGCGGCAAAGCCCGAGGCCAGACCTGCTCCCAGCATGAGCACGAGCGGTAAAGCCCAGGTCCATAGGTCCGCCGTCATGCCGCGCTGCACCGCAAGTGCGCGGACAGGCGGACGATGCGCTCCCCCGAAACGCAGGGCATGGGCAGAACTGCAAGGCGAGGCGGAGTGTCACGTCTGTGCATGGCCGTGGAGTATGTCGAAGGAATTGCGCACAGGCGAGCCCTTAAATTTCGGCAATGCAGCAATCGCGCGATAGATGCCGTACAGAGATGCGCTGGCTCATAACCGCGAACGTGCTTGAACAGGCGCTAACCTTTCTGGAATAAGTCGGCAAAGGCATGAAAAAGGCCGTCAGGCAGGAGACCGACCAGAGATGAGCATCGATGTGACCCTCGAGCGTGATCACCACGTTGCGAAGATCCATTTTTCCAAGCCACCCCACAACTTCGCCTGTCCCGACCTGATGCGCCAGATTGCCGATGCGCTCTACAAGGTGGACAGCGATCCGGCGCTGCGCTGCTCGGTCCTGACCTCGCAAGGGCGCTCGTTCTGCGCAGGCGCGGATCTTGCCGGGGACGCCGCGATTGCGGGCAATGGCGGCATGGCTGCGATCTCCAAGCTCTACAATCAGGCCGAGCGCATGTTCCGCCGCCGCAAGCCGATCATCGCCGGGGTGCAGGGCGCGGCCATCGGTGCAGGGCTGGGCCTTGCCATGGCCGCCGATTTCCGGGTGGCCGACCCGACCACGCGGCTCTCGGCCAATTTTACCCGGCTTGGCTTTCACCCCGGCTTCGCGCTGACCTACACCCTGCCACGGCTCCTGGGCCCTCAGCGGGCGAGCTGGATGATGCTTTCTTCGGAGCGCGTGAAGGGCAAGACGGCGCTCGACTGGGGGCTGGTCGACCGCATGGTGGACGAGGGCACCGTGGGCGAAGAGGCGCTTGCCATGGCGCACGAGATCGCCGGCAACGCTCCGCTGGCGCTGCTTGCGGTGCGACGCACGCTGATGGATGGCACGGCCAACGCGGCGGTGGCGGCGATGCGGCGCGAACATGCCGAGCAATCGGCCTTGCGCGCGACGGCGGATTACGCGGAGGGCGTTGCCTCGGTCTTCGAGCGGCGCCCGGCACACTTCATCGGCTCGTGAGGGCGCGCCCTCAGGTGTGGTTGAAGAAGCGGGGGTAGCGGTCGACGAAGCGCTGCAGCCAGTCGCGCCGTCCCTCCTTGCGGGCCTGAAGCATGTAGACAAGGCCGATCAGGCTGGCGGTCAGCGCGCCCAGTGTATCGACAATGAGGTCCCACATCGTGTCGGTGAGCCCGGACGGATCGTCCAGCATCGGCTTTTGCATGTTGAGCCCGAAGACCTGGTCCATCGTGAACTCGAAGATCTCCCAGATCGCGCCGAGCCCGACGCTGAAGAAGAAGGCGAAGAAGGCCAGGAACGAGGGGCGCATGTGCAGGCTGACCGTCTCGGTCTCGTTCAGCATGTAGAGCGTGAGAAAGCCGAGCAGCCCCAGCAAAACGCCCGAACAGGTGTGGAGCGCGATGTCCCACCACCAGAACTTCTCGTAGAAGTCGCCCACTTCGCCCAGGAACAGCGTGGCGAAGACGAAGATGACCGCGAAGATCTGGATCTCGACCGGCACGTTGGCGATCAGGCGACGGTGCACCGTGACGGGAATGGCGATGACGATCATGAGGCCGGTGACGAGGAACACGTGGGCCCAGCGCGCGGAGATCACCAGCGTGACCAGCTCGATGCCCATGATCGCCAGGAAAAGGTAGGTTACGAGGACCTGCACGCGCGGTGGTGCGTTGGTACCCAGGACGGCCTTGCTGGGCTGCGCGTCGCGGGGGCTCGATGGCTTTGCGATCGGATCCTGCTTTGGCACGATAATTTCACACCTTGGTTACGAGTGCAGCGTCTTGGGTGTCAGGTGTTGCTTGACCTGCACCGCAAAGTCCCGGATGCAGGGACAGCCTACAACAGGACATACCGGGGACAACACCCGCAAGGTCCGAAGGATGCGTCGCCGTTCATGGTGGCGGGAAGAGGAGAGAGATGACAGCGACCCCCGATTTCGATTTCGGCCTGGGCGAAAGCGCGCAGATGATCCGCGAAAGCGTGGCGCGCTTCGCGTCCGAGCGGATCGCGCCGATGGCAGCCGAGATTGACCGCGAAGACAGGTTCCCCCGCGAGCTCTGGCCCGAGATGGGCGCGCTCGGCCTTCACGGCATCACGGTGGAGGAAGAGTGGGGCGGGATCGGCCTTGGCTATCTCGAACATGTCGTGGCGGTCGAGGAAGTCAGCCGCGCCTCGGCCTCGGTCGGCTTGTCCTATGGCGCGCATTCGAACCTGTGCGTCAACCAGATCCGCCGCTGGGGCAGCGATGCGCAGAAGGAAAAGTACCTCGCCCCGCTCATCAGCGGCGAACACGTCGGCAGTCTCGCCATGTCCGAGGCGGGTGCAGGGTCGGACGTCGTGAACATGAAGCTGCGCGCCGAGGCGGTCCCGGGCGGCTGGCGTCTTGATGGCACCAAGTTCTGGATCACCAACGGGACATTTGCCGATACGCTGGTGGTTTACGCGCGCACCGATGCGGATGCGGGCTCGCGCGGGATCACTGCGTTCCTGGTCGAGAAGGGGATGCAAGGCTTCTCCATCGGCCAGAAGATCGACAAGCTGGGCATGCGCGGCTCGCCCACGTGCGAGCTTGTCTTCGCCGATTGCTTCGTGCCCGAGGCGAACGTTCTCGGCCCGGTCGGGGGCGGGGTGAAGGTGCTGATGAGCGGCCTCGACTACGAACGCGTGGTGCTGGCCGGCTTGCAGCTGGGCATCATGCAGGCCTGCCTCGATACCGTCATTCCCTATGTGCGCGAGCGGCACCAGTTCGGCGCGCCCATCGGAACCTTCCAGCTCATGCAGGCCAAGGTCGCGGACATGTATGTCGCGCTGCAATCGGCCCGTGCGTACGTCTACGCGGTGGCTCGGGCCTGCGATGCAGGCAACACCACGCGCTTCGATGCGGCTGGCGCAATCCTGCTGGCGAGTGAAAGCGCGTTTCGCGTGGCGGGCGAGGCGGTGCAGGCGCTGGGGGGGGCGGGCTACACGACCGACTGGCCGGTCGAACGCTACCTGCGCGATGCCAAGCTCCTCGATATCGGAGCGGGCACCAACGAGATCCGGCGTATGCTGATCGGACGGGAACTGATCGGGGCGGGATAACCGGCGCTGTGCGACCGGCGAGGTGCCCTGCAACTTCGCCGTTTGTTCTGCATTGCATACAATATGTCTACGCTCGGCCTCCGCAGATTGAAGTTGCCTCCCGCCACTGATAGACCCGTTCTGCATCGGGTAAGGAGTGGCGCCGGTGTCTTTTTCTTGCCTGGAGTGAGTGGGTGACCCCAGCGTCGGCCAATCGGAGACTTTTTTCTCCCCTGATACTGGCCGCGGCATGTTTCCTCGTTCTCATGCCTGTCGGCCTTGCCGCGCTGGTCGCCTGGCAGCAGGCCGAGGCGCGTGCCGAGGAAGCCGCCCGGGAAATGGCGGATGTCGTCCTGAGCAAGGTGGTGGTGGCGGCCGACCAGGTCATGGCGGCCAACCGCCTCGCGCTGGATCTGGAGGGCGTTGCGCCCTGCTCGGAGGCGGCTCTGGCAAGGATGCGCAGCATCGACCTCGATTCCACTCTGCTTCAGGCCGTCGGCTATGTCCGGGACAACGCCATAGTCTGCTCTTCCATCGATCAGGATATCCATGTCGAACTGGGCGAGCCGTCAATCCGCTCGAACACCGGTGTCGAGGTCTGGATGGACGTCCAGTTCGAGCCCGAAGGACCCGGCTATTTCGTGATCGGCCGCGGGCCCTATGTCGCGGTCGTCCACAAGGACCTTTTGCTCAGCTTCGTGGAATTGCAGCCAGGGACGGCCATTGCCGCGATTTCCTGGAGCAGCGAGCGCGTGGTCATGTCCAGGGGCGCCTTCGACTTTGCGCCCTTTGCAGGCAGGGCCATGCTGGACAAGGGCTTCTGGTCGGGTGATCATGTCGTCTATCTGCTCAAGAACGACCGCTACGATCTAGCCGTGGGGGCTGCGGTGCCGGGCGTTCTGGTGCGCCAGTTCTTCTATCAGACGCTCGTGATGCTGGTGCCGATCGGCATCCTGATCGGGCTGCTGCTGGCCGCCATGCTCATCAGCATCATGCGTCAGCGCACATCCAGCGCCGCGCTCATCCGCAGTGGCCTGATGCGCGACCAGTTCTTCGTCGAATACCAGCCTGTCATCGACCTTCGGACGGGAGGGATTTCGGGCGTGGAGGCCCTGCTGCGCTGGCGTTGCGATGGGGAGCGCAAGGTGGGCCCCGATGAGTTCATTCCCGTGGCCGAGGCGTCCGGGCTCATCCATGCGCTGACCGAGCGACTTTTCGAACTGATCATGCGCGATGCGCCGAACCTGCTGGCCCTGCGCCCCGACCTCCATATCGGGATTAACCTCTCGGCCAACGATCTGCACGACCCGGCTCTGCCGGACCGGATCGGGCGGCGCATTGCCGAGGCGGGGCTGCCGCCGCGCAATTTCGTCTTCGAGGCGACCGAACGGGCCTTTATCGATGTCGAGCGTGCGGGCGATGCCATACGGGCTATTCGCGCCATGGGCGCGCGCATCGCCATTGACGATTTCGGGACCGGCTATTCCAGCCTGAGCTTCCTCGCCCAGCTTGATCTCGACTATCTCAAGGTCGACAAGCTCTTCGTCCACGCGCTCGGCGCCAACACCGCGACCAGCCACGTGACCGAGCGGGTGATCGAGATCGCCAAGGACCTGCATCTGGAGGTCATCGGGGAGGGCGCCGAGACCGAACAGCAGGTGCACCTGTTGCGCGGGCTCGGGGTGGAGTATGCGCAAGGGTTCTATTTCGACCGCGCGCTGGGGCTCGATGCGCTCGAGGCCCGGCTCCGGGAAGAAAAGCCCTACAGCTTCACCCGGTGAGAGCGGTGGCGGGGATATCCTCGCCAGAGAGCCGTCCCTGGAGTTCGGCTCTCAGCCGCTCCACCAGCGTGCTGACCTTGGGGGAAAGATGCTTCGGGCGCGGGTAGACTGCCCAGATCGGTTCGTCCTCGGGGCATTCGGCGCTCAGGACTTCGCGCAAGGCGCCGGTGCGCAGGTGCGGTGCGGCATAGAACCGCGGCAGTTGGCACAGCCCCATGCCTTCAAGCGCGGCCTCAAGCACCATGATCCCGCTGTTCGCCTTCCAGCGCCCTTCGGGGCGGAAGGTTTCGCCCCGTGCGAACTGCCACAGACTGTTCGAGCCCATCAGGCAGGCGTGGCCCTTGAGGTCGCCGATGCGCAGGGGCACGCCGTGCTCCGCCAGGTAGCCGGGGGAGGCAACCGTGACCATCGCGCGCGAGGCGACGCGGGTGGCGACAAGGCGCGAGTCCTCCAGGTGGCCCGTGCGGATGGCCAGATCATAGCCATCGCGAATGAGGTCGACGACATCGTTGTCGAGATCGCAGGTGATCGCGATCTCGGGATATTCCTGGGCATAGCCGCGCAGGATCGGGCCGATGAACTGCTCGCCCAGCGTGTAGGAACAGGTGATCCGCAGATGCCCGCGCGGCGAACTGCTCGCCGTCATCGCGGCGATGGCATCGTCGCGTTCGGCAATGAGGCGGCTGCCGGTCTCGAAAAAGTGGCGCCCCGCCTCGGTCAGGCTGAGCGAGCGGGTGGTGCGGTGGAAGAGCTGGCTGCCCAGCCGCGCTTCCAGGCGGCTTACCGAGCGGCTCATGTGCGTGACGGACGCGCCGAAACTGCGCGCCGCACCCGTGAAGCTGCCCGCGCGCGCCACGCTCACGAATTCTTCGATGCCGTCCCAGGCCCCGCTCATGCGTGTGGCCTCATGTCCTTGGCCCCATGGCCGTTCTCCTGCAAAGATTATTCCTGTATGGTTATAATGCTTTGCAAAACAACCCCATTCACGCCAATCCAGCAACGCGCTAGAAGGCCCGCCAACGCCATCCGGCAGACTAGGAGATACCGCCCATGAAGACTCGCGCAGCCGTCGCGTTCGAAGCCAAGAAGCCGCTGGAAATCGTTGAAGTGGATCTCGAAGGCCCCAAGGAGGGCGAGGTCCTCGTCGAGATCATGGCGACCGGCATCTGCCACACCGACGCCTACACCCTCGACGGGCTCGATTCCGAAGGCCTGTTCCCCTCGATCCTGGGCCACGAAGGCGCAGGCATCGTGCGCGAAGTGGGCGCGGGCGTGACCTCGGTCGCGGTCGATGACCACGTCATCCCGCTCTACACGCCCGAATGCCGCCAGTGTAAGACCTGCACCTCGGGCAAGTCGAACCTGTGCACCTCGATCCGTTCGACCCAGGGCCAGGGCCTGATGCCCGACGGCACCAGCCGCTTCTCCTACAAGGGGCAGAAGCTCTACCACTACATGGGCTGCTCGACCTTCTCGAACTTCACCGTCCTCCCCGAGATCGCGCTCGCCAAGATCCGCAAGGACGCGCCGTTCCAGACCTCCTGCTACATCGGCTGCGGCGTGACCACGGGCGTGGGCGCGGTGGTCAACACCGCCAAGGTGCAGGTCGGCGACAACGTCGTCGTGTTTGGCCTGGGCGGTATCGGCCTCAACGTGATCCAGGGCGCCAAGCTCGCCGGTGCCAACAAGATCATCGGCATCGACCTCAACTCCGACCGTGAGGAATGGGGCCGCAAGTTCGGCATGACCGACTTCCTCAACACCAAGGGCATGAAGCGCGAGGACGTGATCGCCAAGGTCCTGCAGATGACCGACGGCGGCGCGGACTACACTTTCGACTGCACCGGCAATACCGAAGTCATGCGCACCGCGCTCGAATGCTGCCACCGCGGCTGGGGCGAGAGCATCGTCATCGGCGTGGCCGAAGCGGGCAAGGAAATCTCCACCCGTCCGTTCCAGCTCGTCACCGGGCGCGTGTGGAAGGGCTCGGCCTTCGGCGGCGCCAAGGGCCGGACCGACGTGCCCAAGATCGTCGATTGGTACATGGACGGCAAGATCCAGATCGATCCGATGATTACCCACGTCATGGGGCTTGAAGACATCAACAAGGCGTTCGATCTGATGCACGCGGGCGAATCCATTCGCTCGGTCGTGGTTTACTGAGGAGACCCTTTACGATGTTCAGCCACATTTTCGTCGGCACCAATGATGCCGCTACCGCCAAGACCTTCTACGACGCCGTCTTCGGGGCCTATGGTCTCAAGGAAGGCTTCGGGATCAAGGACGGCGCGGCCTACGTGTATTCCGACGGAACGGCCAACTTCATCGTCGGCGTGCCCGCCAACGGTGAGCCCGCGACCTTCGCCAACGGCGGCACGATCGGCCTGAAGGCCGCGAGCCCCGAGGCGGTGGACGCGGCCTACAAGGCCGGTCTTGCAGCCGGGGGCACCTGCGATGGCGAACCGGGGCCGCGCGCCGCGTTCCCGGGCAGCTACGGCGCGTACCTGCGCGACCCGGACAACAACAAGATCTGCCTCTGGCACGTGGCAGCATAAGGAACAGCAGATCATGAGCCTCGAGACGGTATCCACCACCCGCAGCCATGGCGGCATCCAGGGCGTCTACACGCATCGCTCGGCTGAGACTGGCACCGACATGACCTTCTCGGTCTTCGTGCCCGACCACGCCGAGGGCGCAAAGCTGCCGGTCCTGTGGTACCTCTCGGGGCTCACCTGCACCCACGCGAACGTCACCGAAAAGGGGGAGTTTCGCGAAGCCTGTGCCCGGCACGGGATCATCTTCGTCGCGCCCGATACCTCGCCCCGCGGTGAGGACGTGCCCGATGAGGACACCTACGATTTCGGCAAGGGCGCTGGCTTCTATGTCGATGCGACGCAGGAGCCCTGGAAGGCCAACTTCCGCATGCGCTCCTACATCGAGAGCGAACTGCCCGCGCTGATCGGGGAAGCGTTCCCTGCCGACATGGCACGCCAGGCTATTACCGGCCATTCGATGGGCGGCCACGGCGCCTTGACCATCGGCCTGCGCAATGCGGAGCGGTTCCGCTCGATCAGTGCGTTCTCGCCGATCGTTTCGCCACTGGCGTGCCCCTGGGGGGAGAAGGCCCTGACCGGGTACATCGGGGCGGACCGGGCACACTGGCGCGAATACGATGCCTGCGCACTCATTGCCGACGGCGCGCGCGCACCGCATCTGCTGGTCGACCAGGGCACGGCCGACGGCTTCCTCGAAGAGCAGCTCAAGACCCAGCTTCTTGTCGAGGCCTGCGAAGCCGCTGGCATGCCGGCCACGATCCGCATGCAGGAGGGCTACGACCACTCCTACTACTTCATCTCGACGTTCCTCGGCGAACACGTCGCCTGGCACGCTGCGCACCTCTCCAGCTGAGCAGGACGCCGCGGACTCGTGCTTGATCGGAATGGCACGCAGACCTGTCTGTCCCGGCCGTGAACTGCCGAATCGTTTGACACATGCTTGCCCGGAGCGCCGTTGATTCGGCTCCGGGCAAGCCGCGTGCGACCTGTTTTCGCCGCATTTGCTGCTCTGCGGCACGAAAAACGGCCGCAAATTGTGCCCTGCCGCGAGTTCGGTGGCCGTGCATCGCCAATGCTCAGAATCCGTGCAGGGTTGCGCCTTGCTGCAGTGCGGACATGCATGTTGGACAATTGGATATTATTACGCTTCGGTGTCAGCATATTTTAGATTTACGAATTAATATTCTGAAATCCGGCCATCTTGTGGTGTTTTTGGGCCTCTGTGCATTCGATCTGGAAAAAGTTCTGTAATCTTGTTATAGATCAAGGCGTCGAAGGGCCATTCGGGATGACACTAAGAAGTGCACTCGGATGTTTGGAGTAAAACGAGGTCGGTTGCGCAGAACGCAAGATGCCGACCACTATTTGGGGATGTCACCGTGCAGGTCGCAAACAAGAATAGCATCATGTTCGATCCCGGACCGCGTCAGGTCTATGCCATGCAGCGCCTGGAGAACCGTGCCGGTGAGCACGATCCGCGCGGGCTGATCGCGGGCTTCGTGCTCAGTCTGGCATGCTGGGCGGCTCTGGGCTTCTACCTCCTCCACTGATCAGGATAGTGCCGGGCGGGAACGCGCAAGGTTGCCTGCGCGTTACTGCGACATGGCCCCTGACCGCACCCGCTTGTCTGAAACCTCCGTTCGCGTGCGATATAAGGCGCGCGAGGATGAACCGCCGCGCTCTCGTGCGGCGGCGGCCGTCATTCCGGCGGTGCTGTTCGGGCTTGGGCTGGCGATTGTCGCCTTCGCGCTTCCCTTCGGCGGCTCGGCCGTGGCCGGCAATGCCGACGGTGCGGACGCTTCGCCCCAAGCCTCCGGAAATTAGGTTCGAGAGCGATCATCTCCGGGCTGCCAATACGCGTCTCTCGCGCTGACAAGGCTGCCTACGCGGTTGAAAAGTGTGCCCTCCTTGCACGTCTACGACCCCGGACCACCGGTTGTCAGCCATGCAGGAATGCCCGCACATCCTCGACGAAGCGGCTGAGCTGGTCGTGATGGACCCAATGGCCAGCCTCCTCGTACTCGATCAGCCGGGCATTGCGGAACAGGTCCATACGCCCGTCCTTGGCGGGGCTCTGCGCAAAGCTCTTGAGGCCTGCCATCAGCAGCACCGGACACGTGATCTCTCCCCACAAGGCGTGAAGTTCGGGGGTGGTGAGATCGATGGTTTGCGAAATCCGGACATAGGGATCGAACTTCCAGCTCCAGCTGCCGTCTTCGTTGCGGCTGGCGCCATGGATGCTGAGGTGGCGTGCTTGCGCTTCGCTCAGGAACGGGTTGGCGGCCAGCATGCGTTCAAAGGCTGCGCGGCGGGTCGTGTAGCGCCGCGCCGGGTGCCCGGCAGCCTCACGCTTGCTGGCAATCCAGGTGCGCAGTCGGTCTGCAGGTGATTGCCGCTCCCGGTCGCGGCAGGGGCCCTCGACCGGACGCAGCCCTTCGATGGCGACAAGCTTTGCAACGCGCTCGGGATAGAGCGCGGCGAAACGGGTGGCGATGGCGCCGCCCAGCGAATGGCCCACGATACTGACCTGCGGGTAACCCAGCGTGTGAACGAGTTGCGCCATGTCGAAGACGAAGGCGTCCATCCCGTAGTGCCCCTCGCGCGACCAGTCGCTGTCGCCATGTCCGCGCAGGTCCGGGCAGATCACGTGCCAGTCCCGGCGCAGTTCCTCGGCCACCCAGTCCCAACTGCGGCAATGGTCGCGCCCGCCGTGCTGCAGGATCAGTGGGGGCGCGTCGGGATTGCCCCATTCCACGTAATTCAGACGCAGGCGCTGCGAGACGAAACGGTTGGAAGTAGGGCCAAGTTGGGAGTCCATGAAGGAGAGGTGGCCCGGCCTAACAGGAAGGTCAACTCCCAGGCGCCCGCCTGCACGCCGGGAAGGGGCGGGCAAGCGCCGATTTAGACAGGCCACGAAATCCTTTCCCGGCCCGACTTGGCAAAGGGGCCGGAAAGTTCCTATTTCCCCCGCTCGATATTCGCCCGATTCCTGCATTTCTCCGGAGACCGCCCGATGGCAACCAATCACAAGACCCGCATGCTCATTATCGGATCGGGGCCCGCCGGCCTTTCCGCCGCGATCTATGGCGCGCGTGCGGGCATGGAGCCGATCGTGGTGCAGGGCCTGCAGCCCGGCGGCCAGCTCACCATCACCACCGATGTGGAAAACTACCCGGGCTTTCGTGAAGTGATCCAGGGTCCCTGGCTCATGCAGGAAATGCAGGCCCAGGCCGAGCACGTGGGCACGCGCATGATGTGGGACACGATTACCGACGTGGACCTTTCGGGCCCGACGTTCGTCGCGACCGGCGACGGCGGCGACACCTATGAGGGCGACACGCTGGTGATCTGCACCGGCGCGCAGGCCAAGTGGCTGGGCGTTCCGGGCGAGCAGGAACTTTCGGGCAAGGGCGTCTCGGCCTGCGCGACCTGTGACGGGTTCTTCTACCGCGGCAAGAAGGTCGTGGTCATCGGCGGTGGTAACACCGCGGTGGAAGAGGCGCTCTACCTCACCAACCACTCGGACAACGTGACCCTGATCCACCGCCGCGATTCGCTGCGCTGCGAGAAGATCCTGCAAGACCGCCTCGAAGCGAACCCCAAGGTTTCGGTTCTGTGGAACAAGAAGGTCGACCAGTTCCTTGCCGGTGACAACGGCGAACTGCGCGCGCTCGCGCTTACCGACACGGTGACCGGCGATGCCAGCGAGTTCGAGGCCGACGGCGCGTTCGTCGCCATCGGCCACGCGCCTGCCACCGAGCTGTTCAAGGGCAAGCTGGCAATGGACGACACCGGCTACCTGCTCGTCACGCCCGGTACGCCCAAGACCGACGTTGCGGGTGTCTTCGCGGCCGGTGACGTCTGCGACCACACCTACCGCCAAGCCATCACGGCGGCGGGCATGGGCTGCCAGGCTGCGCTCGACGCTGAGCGTTACCTTGCCGAAAAGGAATTCGCGGGCGTGACCGAGACCGTCCAGGGCTGATCGCCCGGGCGCGTTTGCACGCCTTAACACTAACGATCTGAAAGCGGGCCGGAATGCGGGTATTATCCTGCGTTCCGGCCCGTTTCGCGTAAGACCTCCAGGATCTGCGCAAAAAGCCAATCCTGCGCATCGGGCTCGACGTAGCTGTGCGAGGCGCCCGGGCAGCGATGGATGCGCGGGTCGGCCTTGTCCCAGCGCGCCAGAAAGGTCTGTCCGGTTCGGTCTCGCTCGGCGACGAGGAAGCGGATTGGTCCGCGAAAGGTCGCAATCCCGGTCGCCAGTTCGCCGACAAGGCCCCTGACGGCAGGCGCAGGTCGAAGCGCGGTGATCAGGCTTTGGATAAGGCCACCCAGGCGGACCTCGCCGGACAGCAGACGCCGGATCGCGGCGGGATCGGCCAGGCGCTGGCGGTAGTGCGCGCGGGTTGCTTCGGGCGCGGGCGCTGCCTCCTCTTCGCCCTCGAGGGTCCAGGGGTTGGAAAGGACGAGGGCGTCGCACCCTTGTCCGCGCGTCAGCATGAGAGCGGCGGCCCCATCGCAATTGCCGAAAGCGACGATGCGAGCGACCTGTGGGCACTGCCTGCGCAGGGCCTGGAATGCAGCCTCGATGTCGGGGCCACTCGTGCGGAAACCGCCGTTGGTTCCCTCACTATCGCCCACGCCGCGCCGATCGAAGCGCAGGACGGGATACCCGGCCTCAGCAATCCGGGTGGCAAGCGCGGCCTGCCCGTCCCAAGCCCCGGCGCGCGTCTCGTTGCCGCCGCTCACGATCAGGAGCGCGGTGGTGCCGTCCGCGATGTCGAGCGTTCCGGCAAGGTGCTGCTCTGCGCATGGGAAGAGGATGGGGTGCCGTCTCATGGCCGGGCGCTCCCTTCCACCCACTCGGCCACGGCGCGCGCGAGCGTGTCGGCCTGCTCCGGGCTCTCGCCGGGTTCGGCGCGCAGCCAGAGAGCGGCACCGCCGATCTGCGACTGGGGGAGATCTTGCGCTTCGCCGCGTGGCTCGGCCTGTTCGAGGTCGGTGAAGAGGCGCGCGCCGATGCGATAGCCGTTGAGGTCAAGGCCCTTGGTGCGGGCCAGGTTTTCCAGGCGCGCGCGCGTTTCCGTGCGGCCCGCCTCACGCGTGGACAGAAGGCGCGCGCGTAGCATCTGGCGCAGGATCGCGGCGCCTGTGACGGGGGCGTAGTGGAGCGCAGGGAGGGCGCGAGGCGCAGCCAGTGCGCCGCCGCGAAAGGTAAGGACGTGCGTTGCGCCAAAGTGCGCCGTGCAGGCCTCCATGGCCCCGCGCCAGCTTGCAAGGTCCTGTGCCTCCAGTGGGGCCAGGCTCTCGTTGCAGCCGGGAAGGTCGGGCAGAACGCTGGTGATGGTGTGGCGCCCCGCAAGACGGCGCTGGACCTCAACCGTCAGGCGGCGCAGGCGGTTGCCCTCATCGAAGAGCGCCGGGACGATCAGCAGGCGATGCGGCCCTGCGCCTTCGAAGGCGAGCGCGTGGGCGGGCTCTCTCGGAAACGTCGGATCGGGCCAGGAGATATAATCCATGTGTGCCCGCCCGGTCCTGTCAGCCTTGCGCGGTCTTGGCCGAGACGAAGGCACGAAGAGCGCCGTAGGTCTCGAGCATCTCGCCGTCGATATCCTCATCCTCGATCAGGATATCGAAGCGGTCCTCGATTTCCGTAAGGAGGCCAGCGACGGCCATCGAATCGAGTTCGGGAAGGTGCCCGAAAAGGCCGGTGTCGGCCTCGAAGGTGGCGGTCTGTTCGGGTGCGAGGCCGAGCACGTCGGTGAGGATCGCGCGCAAGGTCTGGTCGGTGGTGTCTGCCATGGCCCTCTCGAAAACAGGCATATCTATCTCCCGCGCGCCTCTAGCCGCGCTTGAAGCGTGCGGCAAGGTGATGCGCGGCAAGGCGGCGCGCAAGCCGGGGCAGGTTGGCAAGCGCGCCGGGTCGGAACGCCTCGATACGATAGCGTGGGCGCACGGCGTTCATCCAGTCGCGCTTGTAGGCATCATCGCCGGTCCCGAAATCGACGAGCGCGACCCGATCGGTGTCGAGCGCCTGGCGAAAAAGCGCGGCGGTGAGCACGGAGCCCGGCGAAAGCGCACGGGCGCTCTCACGATGGGCGAGCTTGTGGATGAAGGCGGTGTTGCCTTCGATGCTCCACATCTGTGCCGCGATGGCGGGCCCGGTCGGATCGGCGGCGTCATGGGCAAGGCCGAGGCGCAGGCGTCCGGCCGCGCCTTCGGCCTCGGCAAAGGCACGCAGGAAGGCTGGGAAGCCTTCCTCGCCCTTCCAGCTTTGCGCGTAGATAGCTTCGTATTGCGCCCAGGCTTCGGCATCGAAATGCCTGAGGACCTGGGTGCGCACCTTGCCGCTCTTGCGCGTGAGGGTCGTGCGCAAGGGGCCGGGAAGCGCGGCGTGATAGGCTGGAAAATCGCGCCCGTGCACCTCGAGCACGTGGTTGGTGTCGCACGGCTCGCAGAACACCCACCATCCGGCCGTACGAAAGGCCTGGACAAGGGCGCGGGTGCTCCCATCTTCGTCCGGGACCTTGTCGAGCGTGATCCGGCGGGCGAGGGGCTTGAGCGCCTTGGCAAGCGGGACCAGCAGCTCCGGATCACCGTGCACGATCGGGCGGAAGCGGAAGGTGTACCAGTTGGCGAGCGCGACAAGGTGCCCCGGCGCCGCCTCGTGCAGGGCCAGCAGGGCCTCCCCCGCCTCGCCGCGGGCGCCGTGGAGCGTGCCGGAAAGGCCGCAATGGCGCTCGAGCGCCTGCCACCACCACAACCGGTCGAAGGGCGCGCGCGCCTCTTCACAAAGCAGGGTATCGAGGCGCGTGCCGGGTTGGACTTCGCGCAGCGGCTGGTGGTAGATCGAGGCGCTAACCGAAATGTTCATGATTTGCGGGTCAATTCCATCGCCATGCGTTCCACGCTCTCCCCTCCGTTGCCGGTCCCGGCGCGCCCTGTCGACCATGTCATCGAGATGGGGGAGGCATCGGCGGAGGCCCTTGTGCTGCGCGAAACGGTGCTGGACTACAAGACCTTAAGATTGCGTGTCGGGCGTCTGGCTGCCTGGCTTGCGCGCGAGGTGCCCGGGCCGGGCGCTCGGGTCGCAACCTGGGCGGCGAAGGGCGAGCTGGCCTGCCTCATGCCGCTTGCCGCCGCGCGCGCCGGGCTCGTTCATGTGCCGGTGAACCCGCTTCTGAAGCATGCGCAGGTGGCGCATATTCTGGCTGACAGTGGTGCCGCGATGCTGCTGGGCACGCCAAGCCGCCTGGCAAGCCTCCAGGAGGGCGACGTGCCCGAAGGCTGTCGCTGCATTGAGGAAGCCGACGCGCTGGCGCAGGCCGCGCAGATGGATGCGCCTCTGCCTCCTTCGGCTGCCGACCCGGCGGACCTTGCTGCCATTCTCTACACCAGCGGCTCGACCGGACGGCCCAAGGGCGTGATGCTGAGCCATGCGAACCTGTGGCTGGGCGCTGAAAGCGTGGCGCAGTACACGCAGCTCAGTGCGCAGGATCGTACGCTCGCCGTGTTGCCGCTGGCCTTCGATTACGGTCAGAGCCAGCTCTTTTCGACCTGGCTGGCCGGGGGCTGCGTCGTCCCGCTCGACTATCTTCTGCCCCGCGATCTGGTGAAGGCCGTGGCGCGCCACCGGATCACGACACTGGCTGCCGTGCCTCCGCTCTGGGTGCAGGTGTGCGAGCTCGACTGGCCCGCCGATACGGCCGCGCACCTGCGCCGCCTGACCAACAGCGGCGGCGCGCTGACCTCGGACCTGGTGACACGGCTGCGAGGGCTTTTCCCGCAGGCGCGCCTTTACGCGATGTACGGGCTGACCGAGGCGTTCCGCTCGACCTACCTTGATCCGGCGTTGATCGAGGAACGGCCCACCTCGATGGGCAAGGCGGTGCCCCATGCCGAAATTCTGGTCATCAACGATACCGGTGAGGTCGCGGCGGACGACGAGGAGGGCGAACTGGTCCACTGCGGTCCGCTGGTCGGGCAGGGCTACTGGCAGGACCCCGCGCGCACGGCCGAGCGCTACCGACCGGCCCCGTCCGCCTCGCACACCGGCGGGATCGCGGTGTGGTCGGGCGACCGGGTGCGGCGCGACGCCCAAGGCTTTCTCTATTTCGTGGGAAGGCGCGATGCGATGATCAAGAGCGCGGGCAACCGCATCAGCCCGCAGGAGGTCGAGGATGCGGCGCTTGCGAGCGGGCTCGTGGCCGAGGCGGTCGCGCTGGGCGTCCCCGATACGCGGCTGGGGCAGGCGGTCCACCTTGTCGTTCGCCCGGTGGCGGACGCGTTCGAGGCACAGGCGCGCCTGCCGCGCGCGCTGATGAAGGAGCTCCCCAATTTCATGCAGCCCAAGGTCATTCACTGGCGCGAGGTCCTGCCCACGGGTCCCAATGGCAAGATCGACCGGGCAGGCCTTGCCGCCGAAATCCGTGCGAACCTGACCGGCGAGGTGTCGGCATGAAGCCGCTGGGTCCCATCCCTGCAGGGTTCGAGGCTGTCGACGGCGTGCTGGCCGTGGCCGGAAAGCCCGTGACGCACTGGGTCGAGGAAGCCGGAGATACCCCGCTGTTCCTCTACAGCGCAGAGCGTATCCGCGCGCGCATTGCCCAGCTGCGCGCGGCCATGCCCGAACGCCTCGCGCTGCAGTACGCGGTCAAGGCCAATCCGTTCGGTCCTGTGCTTTCGCTGATGCACGGGCTGGTCGATGGCTTCGACATCGCCTCGGGCGGCGAACTGCGCGAACTTCTGGCCTGCGGCGTTGCGGGCGGGGAGATCAGCTTCGCCGGGCCCGGCAAGCGTGACCGCGAACTGGAGGCGGCCATCGTCCACGGTGTCACGCTCAACCTGGAATCCGAGGGCGAGGCGGCCCGTGCGCTTGCCCTTGGCCAGAAGCTGGGCCTGCGCCCGCGCCTTGCCGTGCGGGTCAATCCCGACTTCGACCTGAAGGGCTCAGGGATGAAGATGGGGGGCGGAGCCAAGCCCTTCGGTATCGATGCGCAGCGCGTTCCGGCCCTTGTGCGCCGCCTGCTGGACGCGGGCGCGGACTGGCGCGGCTTTCACATATTCGCAGGCAGCCAGGCGCTGGATGCCACGGCGATTGCCGAAACGCAGGGCCAGACGCTCGATCTTGCCGCGCGGCTGGCCGAGGAGGTGGGCGAGGTGCCCCCTCACTGCAATCTGGGCGGCGGCCTTGGCATTCCCTATTTCGGTCCGGACCGTCCGGTGGACCTGGAGGCTGTCGGCGGCGCGCTGGCGCAGCGTTTCGAGCAGCTTCCTGAGATCCTCAAAGAGACGCGCTTCTGCATGGAGCTTGGGCGCTACCTGGTGGGTGAGGCCGGGGTCTACCTCACCCGCGTGCTCGATCGCAAAACGAGCCATGGTGAAACTTTTCTTGTGACGGACGGTGGACTGCACCACCAGTTGGCCGCCTCGGGAAACTTCGGGACGGTGGTCCGGCGCAACTACCCGGTCGCCATTGCCACGCGTTTCGACGCGCCGGTCGAGGAAGAGGCCTCGATTGTGGGGTGCCTGTGCACGCCGCTCGACAAGCTGGCGGAAAAAGCCGGTTTCCCGTGCGCGGACGTTGGGGATCTCGTCGCGGTGTTCTGTGCGGGCGCTTATGGTGCCAGTGCGAGCCCGGCCTCGTTCCTGGGGCAGGGGCCAGCCTTGGAGCGGCTTGTCTGACAACGATTGCAGGGAGGGGTGGCCCATTGTGCCATTTCGGGACTGGGGCTAGAGTTAGTGCGTAAGGCTAACGCAATGTTCACCCTTTCTGGCCATAGGGCAGGGTGGAATTTGCCCGAACCTTAACTTGCGCAACACACGGGCGCAGGAGAGGCATAACGGGGTCAGAGGGAAGAAGACATGCGGTTTGATCGCCTTGCCACACTCGTGTCCGGATGCGCACTGGCCAGCCTTGCGCTCTCGGGCTGCGCCACGACCAGCGCGCCTGAACTGCCGCCAGCCACGTTCGTGGCGATGCAGGAAGGGCCGGGCGAGGAGTACATCATCGGGCCGCTCGATGATCTGACCGTCTTCGTCTGGCGCAATCCGGAACTGGGCGCCAAGGTCCAGGTGCGGCCGGACGGGCGCATCACCACGCCCCTCATCACCGACATGCCTGCCGTGGGCAAGACACCTGCGATGCTGGCCGAGGACATCCGTCTGCAGCTCTCGCAGTATATTGAGGACCCGCTCGTCTCGGTGATCGTCAACAGCTTCTCGGGCACGTTCAGCCAGCAGATCCGCGTGGTCGGTGCGACCGAGAAGCCCGCCTCGATCCCCTACCGCGCGAACATGACGCTGCTCGACGCGATGATCGCGGTGGGCGGGCTGTCGGAGTACGCGGCGGGCAACCGTGCGCGCCTGATCCGCTTCGACAAGACCAGCGGCAAGCAGAAGGAATACAAGCTGCGCCTCTCCGACCTGCTCAAGGAAGGGGATAGCAAGGCCAACGTGATGCTCTCGCCGGGCGATGTCATCATCATCCCCGAGAGCATGTTCTGAAGGTCAGGGCGCAGCCATGAACACGCTGTATGAAGAACTGCTCGCAGCGATGCACAGCGTCTGGCACCGGCGCTGGATTGCGCTGGCCTGCGCCTGGGCGATCTGTCTGGTGGGGTGGCTGGCTGTGGCCCTGATCCCCAACTCGTACGAATCGCGTGCACGTATCTTCATCCAGCTCGACGATGCCCTGGCCGAACAGGTGGGCATCGGTGTGGCCGACAAGAAGCGCGACATCGAGCGCATCCGCCAGACGCTGACGAGCGCGGTGAACCTGGAAAAGGTGGTGCGCGCGACGCGCCTTGGCGACACCATCGAGGACCCCAAGGCGATGGAGGCGGCGGTCCTGGCGCTGGGCAAGAACGTCTCGGTCATCGCGCAGCAGGACAACCTCTTCGAGATCCGGGCGACGGCCAGCAATGCCTCGTTCTCCGATGCCGAGAACGCGAAGCTGGCCCAGAACGTCGCGCAGAAGCTGATCGACATCTTCCGCGAGGAAAACCTTTCGGGAAATCGCGGTGAGATGGCCGAGAGCCTCCAGTTCCTCAACCAGCAGCTCAAGCAGCGCGAGAGCGAACTGGAATCGGCCGAGAACAAGCGCTCCACGTTCGAGGCACAGCATCCCGAACTCGCGCAGGGCGGGGCTCTCAACAACCAGCGGCTCGAAGCGGCGCGTTCGCAGCTGCGCGGGGTCGAGGCCGATCTTGCCGCCGCGCAGAGCGCGCTTGCCGCGATCAACGGTCAGATCGCGAGCACGCCGCGCACGATGCCGGGCGGCAGCGCGGGATCGGCCAGCGCGGCGCTGGCGAAGGCCCAGTCCGATCTCGCCTCGATGCGTGGGCGCGGCCTTACCGAGAACCATCCCGATGTCATCGCCGCGCGCAACCAGGTCAATGCCCTGAAGAGCGCGGCCGCGGCCGAGAGCGACAGCGGTGCAGGGATGCCCAACCCGGCCTACGCCTCGCTGGTCTCGATCCGCGCCGAACGCATGGCCAATGTCCAGGCGCTGGTCGCGCGCAAGGCCGCCTTGCAGTCCGACGTCGCCACGATGACCGCGAACGCCATTGCCAACCCCGAACTTGCAGCGGAGGCCAACCGCATCGCGCGTGACTATGACGTGCTGCGCCAGCAATACGACAAGCTTCTGCAGGACCGAGAGGAACTGCGCATTCGCGGCGAGGTCAAGACCGAGCGCGAGGCGGTGAAGTTCGAGGTCGTCGATCCGCCCACGACCCCGCGTGCGCCCGTTGCGCCCAACCGTCCGGTACTGCTGATCGGCGTGCTGATCGCAGGTGTCGGCGGGGGCTGCGCGGCGGCCTTCGCGCTGAGCAAGGTGCGTTCGGTCTTCGCGACCACCGCCGGTCTGGAACGCGCCACGGGCCTTCCCGTGCTGGGCGCGATCTCGCAGAACCTGACCGAGGGCGCGCGTGCGCTGCGGCGGCGCAGGCTCAAGTACTTTTACGGCGCGACGGCGGCGCTCGGCGGTCTTCTCGTCGTGCTGCTGATGGTTGAGTTCGTCCAGCGGGGCATGGTCGCATGAGCGGGGAAGGCAAGATGAGCGAACCGGACAAGACCCCCGCCGAAGACATGGCGCCGGAGGACGCGAACACGGCGTCCGAGGCGTCTGCGGACGGTGCGGCGCAGGTGCCGAACAATTCCGAAAGTGAGAGCCCCTCGCTGATCGAGCGTGCCGCGCGCCGCTTCGATTTCGGCAGCTTCATCGCGCGCCCCGATCCGCTTCCCGCCGATGTTGCGGCCAAGGCTGCGGCAAGCGGCAAGGCGCGCCGGATCGTGCGCAACGACAACGCGGCAAAGCCGGGCGGAGAGCCTGAACCGGCCGCATCCGTGCCTGCCAGCGCCGCGCCGCATCCCCGACGCCGGGCGAGTGACTTTGCGCCTGCACCCGCCGATCCCGCGCCTGTCGCGGTTGCAGCGGTGGAGCCGGTCCCGGAGGTGGTCGAGGAGCCGGTGGTCTTTTCCGGGACGCGCCACCCCATCGACCGAGATTCCCTGGCCGAGCATGGCCTGATCGTGCCCGAAGGGGCGGTGACGGCGCTTCTCGAAGAGTTCCGCATCGTCAAACGGCAGGTGCTGCCCCAGGCGGCGGAACTGCGTCGCAAGAAGGCGGGGCCCGCCGCGCAGCGCGTGCTCATCAGCTCGCCGCATCCCGGTGAAGGCAAGACCTATTGCGCTCTCAACCTCGCGCTTTCCATCGCGGCGGAGAAGGAGAGTGAGGTGCTCCTCGTCGATGCTGACTTTGCCAAGCCCTCGGTTCTCTCGATGCTGGGCCTGCCCGGTGGACGCGGTCTGATGGACGCGCTGATGGACGAGACGCTCGATGTGGTCGACTGCGTGCTGGGCACCGACATTCCGGGTCTGTGGGTCCTGCCTGCGGGTGAGGACACCAATACCGACAGCGAGTACCTGTCGAGCTCGCGGACGAAGCGTGTGCTCGACCGCCTGACGCAAGGCGCCCCGCAGCGCATCGTCATCTTCGATTCGCCGCCCGCGCTGGCCGCCTCACCCGCCGCCGAACTGGCCAAGCATGTCGGACAGGCGATCGTCATCGTGCGGGCGGACCGGACCGGGCAGGGGGCTCTTGACGATGCGATCAAGCTGCTGGATGGCTGCCCCAACGTGCAGCTCCTTCTGAACGGCGCACAATTCAGCCCGAGCGGCCGCCGCTTCGGGTCCTACTACGGATACAAGGATTGATGCGCGGCCATCCCCTTCTGACTTACGCAGGCCTGGGGCTCGCCCTTGCCTGTGTCTCCGGGGCTCATCCCGGCAGCGCCGCCGCGCAGACCATGGGCTATGGCGGGCTTGGCGGTGAGGACGGAGCCGGTTCCGGGGCCACGTCGGGTAATGGGGCTTCGGGCGGCGCGCAGGGCGAGAAGGCCACGGGCGGACGCCGCGTGGAAATCCGCCCCTATATCGAACTGGACCAGATCGTCAGCGCCCAGCTTTCACCAGGCAGCGACGTCCTGACCTACACCCAGGCCGCCGTCGGGGTCGATGCCGGGCTGCAGGGGCGGCGCACCGGTCTTTCGCTGTCGGCCCGCTATGCCCGGCAGATCGGTTGGGGCGATGCGCGCGACAGCGATGTCCTGAGCGGCGTCGCGCGCGGCTATGCGACGGTGACGCCGGGCCTGACGCTTGAGGCGGGCGGCCTTGCCACGCAGTCGAGCTTCTCGGGCGGATCGGCACGCTATCTAGGCGGGGACGACCGGCGCACGGTCTATTCGGTCTACGCCGGACCGACCCTGGCTACGCGCGCGGGCGCTGTGGATCTGCAGGGCAGCTACCGCGCGGGCTATTCGCGGGTGGAGCAGGGCAGCGCCTTCCTGCCAACGCCGGATGGTGAGCGCGTCACGCGCAGCGAGGACAGCGTGGTCCAGTCCGTCGAGCTTCAGGCGGGGGTCAAGCCGGGCACAGTGCTTCCCGTCGGCCTAGCCGTGGCCGGGAGCGCCTATCAGGAGGATATCTCCGTTCTCGACCAGCGCGTGCGCGACATGCAGGCGCGCGCGATGGTAACCTTACCGGTGAGCCGGACCGTCCAGGTGGTCGGCGCCATCGGGTACGAGGATGTCGAGATTTCGAACCGCGACGTGGTTTATGATGCCGAGGATCGGCCTGTGATCGGGCGCGACGGACAGTACGTGACCGACAAGAGTTCGCGTCGCCAGCTGTCCTACGATGTCTCGGGCATCCTGTGGGACGTTGCTGTCATGTGGCGGCCGAGCCGGCGTACGTCGTTCTCGGCGCATGTGGGGCGCCGTTACGGCTCCACCACCTTCGGTGGCCAGCTTGCGTACTCGCCCGATGACCGCAAGACCCTCAGCGTCTCGGTCTACGACAACCTGGCTGGCTTCGGGGGGCAGATCAACCGTGCGCTCAACGACCTTCCGACGGATTTCGAGGCGGTGCGTGATCCGGTGACGGGAGATCTGGTGGGCTGCGTCAATTCGCTGGAGGGCAGCAACTGCCTTCCCGGCGTTCTGGGCTCGCTGCGCGCTTCGGCCTTCCGCGCGCGCGGCATCGCGGCCAGTTACACGATGCAGATTGGCCGCCTGAGCGCAGGGATCGGGCTTGGCTATGACCGACGCAAGTATATCGCCGCGCAGGGGACCATCCTTGCCAGCGCCGATGGCATGGTTGACGAGAACACCTGGGCCTCGCTCTACCTGTCGGGGCCTCTGGGCCGCAACGCGGGCTGGTCGACCAACGGCTATGTCAACTGGATCACGTCGACCGACACCACCTTTGGCGATGTCACGACCTATGGTCTGGCCGCGTCCTATTACCACATGATCACGCCGCGCCTGCGCGGTACCCTGGCCGTGTCGGTCGATGGTTCGAGCTATGATCTCGACACGGTGCGCGACTACTGGTCGCTGACAGGCCTTGCCGGCCTTCGCTACAACTTCTGACTTCGAGGGAGGAGTTCACGATGTTCGATGATTTCTACGGGCTCGAAGCCAGACCCTTTCAGCTGACGCCCGACCCGGCGTTCTATTTCGAGAGCGTGACGCACCGCAAGGCGCTCTCCTATCTGGGATATGGCCTTGCGCAAGGGGAGGGCTTCGTGGCCATCACCGGTGAGGTCGGCTCGGGCAAGTCGACGCTGGTCGCCTACCTCATGGCCACCATCGATCCGGGCCGGATGACGGCGGCCAACGTGGTGACCAGTGCGCTCGATGGCGAAGAGATCGTCCATGTTGTCGCGCGGGCCTTCGGGGTCGAGGTTGACGGGCACGACAAGGCCTCCGCGCTTGGCGCCATCGAGGCCTTCCTCCACGAGGAAGCGCGTGCGGGACGCCGTTCGCTGCTGATCGTGGACGAGGCGCAGAACCTGTCGATCACCGCGCTCGAAGAGCTGCGGATGCTCTCGAACTTCCAGCTGGGATCGCACCCGCTGCTCCAGACACTGCTTCTGGGCCAGCCCGAATTTCGCACCACGCTGATGGAAAGCGACCGCCTGGAGCAGCTGCGCCAGCGCGTGATCGCAACGCACCACCTGACCGCGATGCAGCCCAAGGAAGTCCAGGCCTATATCGAACATCGCCTCACCTGCGTGGGGTGGGATGGCAATCCCAGCTTCGATCAGCGCGTCTTTTCCGGCATCTACGAGGCGACGGGCGGTGTCCCGCGCCGGATCAACCAGGTCGCCAACCGCCTTCTGCTGCTCGGATCGGTTGAGCAGCGCACGCGGATCGACAGCGCCATGCTGACGCAGGTGCTGGACGAGATGAAGCACGATGGCACCATCGGCCATGGCCATGAGGGCGAAGATGCCCGGACCGCCCACCACCATCCCGATCATTCGCTCGACAACGGGGTACCTGCCTCGGTTGCGATTGCGCACGATGCTGCCTTTGCCTCGGAAGAGGAGGGCAGGAGTGCGGCAAGGGCGGGCCACGCGGCGATCGATGCACCCGCCGCGATTGCCCTCATCGAAAGCGCGCTGGCGGATCGCGACGCCCAGATCTGCGAGCTTCAGCAGGCTGTCGTCGAACTCGCCAACAAGGCTGAGGCCCATGAGGCTCAGGCTCTTGAAGCGGAGGATCCTTCCGTCGAACTCGTAGGCCATCTTGAGGCGCAGCTGGCCGAGGCGCATGAGCGAACGGCGGCGCTGGAAGCCCGGCTCGACGAACAGGAGCGGACCTTGCGCCATGTCCTGACCATGCTGATCGAGTGGGTCGAGGGCGGCGGAGACCAGCGCAGCGCGGCATGAGCGCGGTGGGGCCAAAGGCCATCATCAACGGCCTCTCGGTCGACGTCGAGGACTGGTTCCAGGTCGGGGCGTTCGAGAACGTGATCGCGCGCAGCGACTGGGATCGCCTGCCCTTGCGGGTGGAGCGCAACTGCGAGGCCGTGCTCGACCTGTTTGCCGAGGCAGGCGTGACCGGAACCTTCTTCACGCTGGGCTGGATCGCCGAGCGCGCCCCCGCCATGATGCGCCGGATCGCCGAGGCCGGGCATGAGATCGCCAGCCATGGCTGGGCGCACGAACGCGTGTTTCGCCTGGGGGCAGACGCCTTTCGCGAAGATCTGGCGCGCAGTCGCAAGGTCCTGGAGGATGTGAGCGGCGCGTCCGTGCAGGGGTACCGTGCGCCCAGCTTTTCCATCGATGCGCGGACCCCCTGGGCCTACGAGGTCTTGGCCGAGGCCGGATATGCCTACAGTTCGAGCGTGGCGCCCGTGGTGCACGATCACTATGGCTGGCGCGAGGCGCCGCGCTTTGCTTTCCACCCCATTGCGGGCAGCGATCTTGTCGAAATTCCCGTGACCACCGCCGAAGTCGGTGCGCGGCGCTTGGCGGCTGGTGGAGGCGGGTTCTTCCGTGTTCTTCCCTATGCCTTCACGCGCTGGGCGATCCGCCAGGTCAACGCCGAGGGGCGTCCGGCGGTCTTCTACTTCCACCCTTGGGAGACCGATCCCGACCAGCCCCGCGTCGAGGGGGCCCCGCTGCGCTCGCGCCTGCGCCACTACACCAACCTTCACCGTATGGCGGGAAAGCTGCAGCGCTTGATGGCCGAATTCCGCTGGGGCCGGATGGACGTCCTGGCCGATGCCGAACGTCGGCGCGCCGTAAGGCTCGCGGCGTGAACGCGCCCTTTGCCCCGGCCGGCACACAGGTGCGTCTGGCGGACCTGTCTGACCGGCACGAACGTGCGCGCATCGACGACTTCGTGCTGGCCCATCCGCAAGGCACACCCTTTCATCGTCCGGCCTGGTTCTGCACCGTGGCCGAGGCGACGGGCAACATGGCGCTGGCTCTGGTGGCCGAGCGGGCGGGCGCACTTTCGGGCCTTCTTCCACTCGACTGCATCTCCTCGCCGATCTTTGGACGGGTGCTCGCATCGAGCGGTTTTGCGGTGGACGGCGGGCTTCTGGTTCACGAGGGAGGCGATCCGCAGGCGTTCTTCGACGCCGCACGCGAACTGGCCGTGCGCTTGTCCTGTCCAACGGTGGAACTGCGCGGAGGCGTGCTTCCCTCAGTGGGAGAGGGCTGGTCGCATCAGGACGGCTCGCATTGCACCTTCGCGCGCCCTCTCGCCGGGGACGACGAGAGCGAGCTCACGGCGATCCCGCGCAAGCAGCGTGCCGAGGTGCGCAAGAGCCTCTCGGCCGATCTGGAGGTCCATGTCGGACGCAGCGAGGACGCGCTGGCCGAGCATTACCGCGTCTTTTGCGAAAGCTATCGAAATCTTGGTACCCCGGTCTTCCCGCGCAAGCTGCTGGGCGCTGTGCTCCGGGCCTTTGGCGAGGACGCCGACATCCTGACTGTGCGCCATGAAGGGCAGGCGGTCGCCAGCGTGCTGAGCCTTTATCACAAGGGCACCGTCATGCCGTACTGGGGCGGCGGGACCTGGGCTGCACGGCGGCTGCGCGCGAACGAGCGCATGTATTTCGAACTCATGCTCCACGCCCGGCGCCGGGGCATGCACAGCTTCGACTTCGGTCGCTCCAAGACCGACAGCGGCGCCTACCACTACAAGCGCAACTGGGGCTTCGAGCCGCGCGCGTTGACCTACGCGAACTGGACCGCACCGGGCGCGGCGATGCGCGATATGAACCCGCAAAGCGCGAAGCGGGCGCTGCAGGTGCGGCTGTGGCAGCGCCTGCCGCTGGGCATTGCCAATCGCCTCGGCCCCCTCATTGCGCGCGGGATCGGGTAGGCACGATGCGCGGCGAGATCCTTTTCCTGGCCCATCGCCTGCCGTTTCCGCCCGACCGCGGGGACAAGATCCGCTCGCATCATGTGCTGAAGGCGCTGGCGCGGCTGGCCCCCGTTCACGTTGCCACCTTCGCCGACGATCCGGCTGATTGGGGCCACGAGAAGGATCTGGCCGCGCTTGCGGCGAGCCATTGCCTTCTGCCCCGCACCAAGAGCGTTCCGCGTGCGGCGCTGGAAGCTCTGGCGCTTGGCGTTCCCGTCAGTCTGCGTGCGTTTCACGATCCGCGCCTCGCCGCCTATGTCGATCGCGTCCTGGCCCACGCGAACATTGCGGTCATCTTCGTCTTCTCCGGGCAGATGGCGCACTATGTCCCGGATGGCTTTGCCGGACGCGTGGTGACCGATCTTGTCGATGTCGATTCGGCCAAGTTCGAGGCCTATGCACGCGATCACAAGGGGCCGCGCCAATGGATGGAGAGGCGCGAAGCCCGCCTCCTCGCGGCCGAAGAGGCGCGAATTGCCGCGCGCAGCGATGCGACGCTGCTAGTCAGCGAAGCCGAGGCCGACCTTCTGCGCACACGCTTGCCGCAGTCCTCCTCGCGCGTGGCCGCCATGGGCAACGGGATCGATGCACAGACCTTCGCGCCGGATGCCGTGGAGCCTGAGCCCCGGATGCGCGCAGCAGGCTTCCCGCGTCTCGTGTTTACCGGGCAGATGGATTACGCCCCCAACATTGGTGCGGTCGAGCGCGCCGCGCGCCAGATCCTGCCGCGTGTTCAGGAGCATTTCCCACAGGCAAGTCTCCACATCGTGGGCCGCAACCCCACGCGCGAGGTGCAGGCGTTGGGACAGGAAGAGGGCGTCACGGTCTGGGGCCGGGTTCCTGATGTCCGTCCCTTTCTGGAAGCGGCGGACATGGCGCTCGTGCCGCTGTCCATTGCGCGCGGCGTTCAGAACAAGGTGCTGGAAGCCATGGCGATGGCGCGCCCGGTGGTCCTGACATCGGGCGCGGCCACCGGCATCGCCGCGCGCGATGGCGTGGATTTTCGCGTGGGGGACACCGACGAGGACCTTGCCGCGGCCATTGTTCATCTCGCCATCCAGACAGAGATCCGGCGGGATATGGGCATGGCCGCACGCGCCTGGGTCTGCCAGCACGCCAGTTGGGAGGCCGCTCTTTCGGCCCTTGCGGGGCTGTGCGGGGAGCCCGGCGATGCCTAGCGCCGCATATTCCAAGGCATTGCGTGATCTGCCCGCGCGCATTCCGCAGGCTTGGCGCACACCGCTGACGACACTGGTCGCCGCCTGGCTCGTGTTGCTGGTCGGATTTGCAAGCGATTGGGGCGCCATGGCGCGCCAGTGGTGGGACATCTCGACCTACAACCACATGCTGCTTATCCCGCCGGTCGAAATGTGGCTTGTCTGGCAGAGGCGCCACCAGTTGGCGCGCCTCCAACCGGCGGCCTGGTGGCCGGGCCTGGTCCTGATGGCTGGCGCGGCCTTCGTGTGGTTGCTGGGCGGCGTTTCGGGACTGGACCTCGCGCGCCAGGCGGGCGTCGTCGCCTTGCTGGGAGCCTGCGTTCCCCTGCTGCTCGGGCCGCGCGTGGCCATGGCCCTGTGCTTTCCACTCTTCTATCTCGTGTTCATGGTGCCCTTCGGGGAGGAGCTGGTGAAGCCGCTCCAGATGATCACGGCCGAGATCACCATTGCCCTGACCCGCGCGAGTGGCATTCCCGCCGTGATCGAGGGGGTCTTCATCGACACACCCGCTGGCCTCTTCAAGGTGGCCGAAGCCTGTTCGGGCGTGAAGTTCCTTATCGCGATGGTGGCCTTTGGCGTCCTTGCCGCCAACGTATGCTTCGTGCGCTGGGGGCGGCGCCTAGCCTTGCTGGCGGCCTGCGTTGTCGTGCCGATCCTGGCGAACGGGCTGCGCGCATGGGGGACGATCTACGCCGCCCAGCACGTGGGGATAGAGGTCGCCGCGGGCTTCGATCACATCGTCTATGGCTGGATCTTCTTCGCAGTGGTCTTGGGGCTGGTCATTGCCGGGGCATGGCGCTTCTTCGATCGGCCGTTGGAGGCCCCGATGCTCGATCTGGAGAAGCTCGCGCGCAGCCCTGTCCTGGCGAAACTGGAAGCCATCGGACGTGGCAAGAGCGTCATGGCCCTATTGGCCTTGTGCCTTCTGCTCATGGGGGTGAAAGCCTGGGCCTGGAGCGCAGACCGGCTGGCCGCGCCCTTGCCAGTCCAGATCGCCTTGCCCGAAGTCACAGGCTGGCGGCGGGTTCCTTACACCCCTGAAGTCTGGTGGGAACCGCGCGCGCAAGGCGCGGACCACCGCCTGCTCGGACGCTATGCGGACGGCAAGGGCGGGACCGTGGACGTCTTCGTCGCGCTCTATTCGGGCCAGGGCGAGGGCCGTGAGGCCGGTGGCTTTGGGCAGGGCGCGGTGATGTCCGATAGCCCCTGGGCCTGGGCGGCTCCGGCGACAGCTCCCCAGGGCGGGCACGGCGAACGCCTGGTCGCACATGGCCAGCTCGAACGCCTGGCGATGACCTGGTACCGCAATGGGGATCTCCTTTCGGGGAGCAACGCCCGGCTCAAGCTTGCCGTCATCGAGGACCAGCTCGTCCTGCGGGCGCAGCCAACGCTCACGCTCATCCTTTCCGCCGAAGAGGGGGAGGGTGAACGGGCCCAGCAGAGGATCGGACATTTCCTGGAGGCGACTGGCGATCTGTCCCTTTGGATGGACGGCGTGGCCGGGCTGAGATAGGGCACATCCGCCATGTGTGGAATTGTGGGCATATATCATTTGGATACACCCAAGCCGGTCGATCCGGCGCGGGTGGCGGGCATGTGCGATGCGCTGGCGCATCGTGGCCCTGATGGCGAAGGTGTCTGGACGGCGCCGGGCGTGGGGCTTGGCCATCGCCGTCTTTCCATCATCGACCTGGCCGGTTCTCCCCAGCCCATGGCCTCGAGCGATGGCCGCGCGGTTCTGGTCTTCAATGGCGAAATATACAATTTCCGCGAACTTCGCCGCGAGCTGGCGGCGGGCGGCGTGCATTTTCGCACCGATGGCGACAGCGAGGTGATCCTTGCGGCCTGGCAGCGTTGGGGCACGGACTGCCTGCAGCATCTGCAGGGCATGTTCGCCTTTGCGATTTATGACCTGGAGGCGCGCAGCCTGTTCCTCGCGCGTGACCGGCTGGGCGTCAAACCACTGTTCTATACCACGTTGAGCGATGGCAGCGTCATCTTCGGGTCGGAACTCAAGGCCTTGCTGGCCCATCCGCTGCTGCGGCGCGAGGCCGATCCGCTGGCGGTCGAGGACTACATGACCTGGGGCTACGTGCCCGATCACCGCGCAATCCTGAAGAACGTGCACAAGCTGGCGGCCGGCCATTTCCTCCTCCTGCGCCACGGCAAGCCCCTGCCAGCCCCGAGCGAGTGGTGGGACGTGAGCTTTGCCGGGCGTCGTGCTGGACGCCGGGCTGCGTTGGAAGAGGAACTTCATGCGCTTTTGGAGGAAGCGGTCCGCTCGCGCATGGTGGCCGACGTGCCCCTGGGAGCGTTCCTGTCCGGCGGCGTTGACAGTTCGAGCGTGGTCGCCTTCATGGCCAAGGCAGGCGCGCAGCCGGTGCGCACCTGCTCGATAGGCTTTGACGTCACAGGGCTCGACGAGACCGCCTACGCGCAGAAGATCGCCCAGCGCTTTGGAACCGACCATGTCACAAGGCGCGTCTCACCTGATGATTTCGAGGCGGTCGAAGCCTTGGCGGGCATGTTCGATGAACCTTTCGCCGATGCCTCGGCGCTTCCGACCTGGCGGGTCTGCCAGCTTGCGCGTGAGCATGTCACCGTGGCGCTGTCGGGCGATGGCGCGGACGAAGCCCTGGCGGGATATCGCCGCCATGTCTTTCAGCGTGCGGAAGATCGGGTGCGCGGTGCGCTTCCCGCGTCCATGCGTGCCTCGGTGTTCGGCAGGCTCGGCGCGCTCTATCCCAAGGCCGACTGGGCGCCGCGTCCCTTGCGGGCGAAGTCGACCCTGCTGGCTTTGGCAGGCGACAGTGCGCAAGGGTATGCACGGGCCTTGGCCTACGCCACGCCGGAAATGCGTGAGGGGCTGTATTCCCCCGAATTTCAACGACTGCGCGGCGAATACCGCGCGGAGCAGCCGCTCGAGGCGCTGATGCGCAGGGCGCCAGCGCGCTCGGGACTGGACCGCGCCCAGTACGCCGATCTCAAGTTCTGGCTACCGGGCGATATCCTGACCAAGATCGACCGGACGAGCATGGCGGTGGGCCTTGAGGCGCGCGAACCGCTGCTCGATCATCGCCTCGTCGAATTTGCCGCCTGCTTGCCCGAAAGCCTGAGGGTGCGGGGACGCCAGGGCAAGTGGCTGATGAAGAAGGCGATGCAGCGCCACCTTCCCGAGGACATCCTCTATCGCCCCAAGCAGGGTTTTGTAACGCCTATTGCGCAATGGTTCCGGGGGCCGCTCCGCGACGCGGCACGGGAAATCGTACATGGCAAGGGGCTCGCTGCCTCAGGCTGGTTTGACCAGCGCCACCTCGGGCATCTCGTGGAAGAGCATGTGTCCGGTCGGAGCGATCACGCGCGATTGCTCTGGCAACTGCTTATGCTTGAACGCTCGTTTACCACGTTGGGACTGGTCTGAAATGGCTTGAATTCCGGGGTTCTCGGCTTTCTGCAAAGGTGTGCAGCAAAGTTAAGATTAACTACACATATTCTTAGGAAGTTGGCCCTAAGAGGGTAGGACGAAACGTCACAGATGGGACGTAGATGACGAATTTTGGTTGCAAATCCGAGGTGTCTTGGCGCGAACGCGGCGTAGCCGCGGGCTATGCCTGTACACCAGTTGCCTCAGGGCGCCTGAGTGGGGACTTCGCCTGACATGATCGCGCGGCTTCGCCAGTACTGGAAGAGTGCCCGGTTCCGGATCGTGTTCTGGGCCACTTTCACCGGGCTTATGCTCGGTGTAAGCGGCCTCAGTGTGCCGATCGAGGACGTCTTGCGCAATCTGCGTGTGCCGCTGCGGCTGCATCCTTCCAACGGCCAGACCGTGATGGTCCTGATGGACGATCGGACGCTTGGTGCGCTCGACAGTCTCGATGTGTCACGAGGAGATGATGCGAAGCTGCTGGACACGCTGTTCGGAGCTGGTGCGAAGCGGGTATTCTTTGCCCGCCTTCTTCCCGACCAGGCGAGGCCTGAAGATCGTGACGCGTTCATCGCGCAGCTGAAGGCGCATCCGGGACGCGTGTTTACCGGTGCCCTGCCGAGTTCCGACCAGAAGCCGGGCAACTACGCGGCGCGCGTACCGACGAGCGCCTATGCGCAGCACATCGAGGTCGTCTCGTTGCTGACGCTGCATCATCCGTTCAATATCGGCTTTGAAATGCCGTTCGCCTCGGACAGTCCGATCGGTCAGATACCCAGCATGTCGGCAGCCCTTGCGGGCGTGGAAGGCGATACCAGCACCCTCTTTACCCCAGACACCTCGATTGATGTCCGTTCCTATCCCGAGATCAGCTACATTGACGTGCTGCGTGGTGATTTCATCCGCGAAAACGTGACGGGCAAGGATGTCATCGTTGTCGCCGCGGCCGCGAACTACAACGACATCCACAAGATTGCGGGCCAGTACGGTACCGTTCCTGGCGGCTATATTCAGGCCCTGGCGGGGGAGACCTTGCAGCAGGGCCTTCCGCGCAATGTCGGGTGGCTCCTGCCGCTGGTGATCGTGGTCGCGATCATCGTGACGGGCATCGGGCGAGGCCGTGTGCTCGACTGGAAGCGCTCGGGCGCACTTCTCACGGTCATCGTCGCGGCTCCATTCATGCTGGAATATGTCCGTGTGTCCATGCAGGTTGCTCCCGCCTTCGTGGTGGCCTTGACGGCTGTTCTGCGCATGCGCAGTCTCGACAGGGTCGAAGTCGCGAGCGAAACCAATGCGGGATCGGGCCTGCCCAGCGTTCAGGCGCTGCGCAACTCGGCCGAAAAGTCCAATCGGATCCTCGTTGCACTCAAGATTCGCAACTATGGCGCGATCATCGGCAGTTTTGCCGAGCATGTAGAAGCCAACGTCGCCCGCGAGATTGTCCGGCGCATTCGCATCAGTGACGATACCGCCACCGTCTATCACGAGGGGGGCATGTTCATGTGGCTCTCGTCGATCCGCAATGCCTTTGACCTGTTCGAGAACCTGGAGGGTCTTCATCGTATCGTCCAGAACGGCATTCAGGTTGGTGGTCTCGATATCGACCTCTCGTTCAACTGCGGCGTCGATTCCGAGTTTGACCGCGCCATGTCGACCCGTGTGGCCGGAGCCATGCAGTCGGCGGAAGAGGCCATTCGCAATGACGAGTTGGTCTACCAGCACGACAGTCGCAAGCACGAGGCGCAGTGGGAAATCTCGCTGCTGACCTCGCTTGATCGGGCGATCGACAACGGGGAGGTGTGGGTTGCCTACCAGCCCAAGTTCGACCTTCGCTCGAACCGGATTTGCGGTGCCGAAGCGCTCGTGCGCTGGACCCACCCCGAGCGTGGTCCGATCTCGCCGGAAAAATTCATCCGCATCGCCGAGGAATTTCATCGGATCGAGCGCATCACGCGGTTCGTGGTCGATGATGCCGTGCGTTGCGCGGTCGAGATGATGCGTGAAGGGCTCGATATCTCGATGTCGGTCAATATCTCGGCGCAACTGCTGCGCAATCCGGTTCTGCCGACGATGATCTCGGATATCCTGGCCTTGCATGGGTTGCCTGCCGACCGCCTGATCCTCGAGATCACCGAGACGGACAAGCTGGACCGCAGTTCGCGGACCTACCAGATGCTGCAGCGTCTCGTGCAGTCCGGGCTGCGTCTCTCGATCGATGACTTCGGAACGGGCAACGCGACCCTGGACTACCTGCGCTACCTGCCGGCGAGCGAGGTGAAGATCGATCGTTCGTTCGTTTCCGCCATGGAAACCAGCAAGGATGATCTCGTGCTCGTCCAGTCGATCATCGAGATGGCGCATTCACTGGATCGCACCGTTGTCGCGGAAGGTGTGGAGACCTCGGTTGGTCTCGACATCCTCAAGCGGCAGGGCTGCGACATTGTACAGGGCTACCACATCGGCCGGCCCGTGCCCTTCGCTGACCTCGCACTGATGATTGCCGCGGGGCAATTGAAGCTCCATGGTTAAAAAAGTCTTGAGATTGAGTTAGCTAACGGTTAACCCTGTGTCTGTCGCAGCAATAGCGACGGTTCACATGGGGAAATACAATGCTTTCTGGTTACTGGTGGGGCTCGTTCGGTCAGTAATATCTGACTGACATGATTGGCTAGAAGCCCTTCATGGCCCATTCAAAAGAAGCCCCTTGGAAGTCAATATTGATTTCCGAGGGGTTTTTTATTTGGTATTCTGCTTATTTTCTACGGATTGCGTATTTTCTGGTCGGTTCGCGTGGCTGCTCTTGTGCCGAATGGGCGACCTCTGGTGATCTGCAGTCTCTCTAAGTAATCTTCTTTAGTTAGTTTCTGTGACTAACTCCGGAGCTTGCGAGTCGGCGTTAGGTAACCTGATTCTGCGGGGAGGGGGGCGTAATCGCTTGAGGACGGAACGTCGGCAAGAAGCGCCTTATTGGAGCCGCCAGGCCTTACAGCGCTTTTGGATAGTCAGGCTTCTGGCCGAGAGCGTGCAAGCCAAGCTCTTATGCGTGACCTCATGCGGCTTTTCGAGCGGCTATAGGGGCGGGATGACGAGTCTCGAACTTTCGCCGCTGCCACCGAATTTCGGGGTTCCGCGCAGCTATTGTTGGGGGAAGTGGTTCGAGATTGTCGCGCTGGGCCATGGGCGCAATCCATTTGACGGAGTCCCACGTCAGGGGCTGTTAGGATCTGAGCGTCCTTGTCCGGGGCGGTCAGGGTAAGGGTGAGGTAGGCCGCTTGGATTGGTTGCCAGGCAATACTGCATCTCGGTCTAAGTGCCTGACTGCTC
The DNA here is from genome assembly GCF_022818885.1 of Novosphingobium mangrovi. Taxonomy (NCBI): domain Bacteria; kingdom Pseudomonadati; phylum Pseudomonadota; class Alphaproteobacteria; order Sphingomonadales; family Sphingomonadaceae; genus Novosphingobium; species Novosphingobium mangrovi. The sequence continues at coordinate 228,665 of NZ_JALHAT010000003.1, forward strand.
TAAGGCGCCGTAGTGCCTGTCGATCCAGGGCGGAGATCCTTGAAGGCAAGCCCATCCAGGCAATCATGCGCCCACCACGCCAGATTCGTGGCCCTCATCTGCCGAGAAGTCGGATGGTGAAGTACGACCCGAAGGTGTGGGAGCAGCCACCGTGTCAGCCCATCGGCGGGCGTTCAGTCTTCGCCGTGGCCTTTGGCGAGGTAGTCGGCGCTTTGCATCTCGTTCAGGCGGCTGACCGTCCGCTCGAACTCGAAGCGACCGGTGCCGGCCTCGTAGAGCTCTTCCGGAGAGGCATCGGCGGCCGCGATGAGCTTTACCTTGTTTTCGTAAAGGGCGTCGATCAGGGTCACGAAGCGTGCCGCTTCGTTGCGGCGGTCCGGGCCCATACGGGGAATGCCGACGACGATGACCGTGTGGTAGGCGCGCGCAATCGCCAGGTAATCGGAGGCGCCGCGCGCTTCGGCGCACAGGCGCTTGAAGCTGAAGACGCCTACACCCTTGAGGCTCTTGGGTACATGCAGCAGCCGTCCGCCACCAACGTCGATATCCGCCGGGGGAACGTGCTCGGCATCCTCGGGTGGATAGTCGGTCAGGCGGTAGAAAGCCTCTCGGGTCTGCTCGGTCGCCTCTTCGCCCAAGGGGGTGTGCCAGGTCGCCATGCCGCCGAGGCGCTGGAGGCGATAGTCGGTCGGGCCGTTCAGCGTGTAGACGTCGAGTTCACGCTCGATGAGGTCGATGAAGGGCAGGAAGTGTTCGCGGTTGAGGCCGTCCTTGTAGAGCTCGGACGGCGCCCGGTTCGACGTCGTCACGATGGTGACGCCCTCGTGCTCGATGAGCTGCGTGAACAGGCGGCTCATGATCATCGCGTCGGCGGAGTTGTTGACCACCATTTCGTCAAAGGCAAGGCACTGCACGTTGCGTGCGATCGTTGCGGCCACAGGCGGGATCGGGTCGCCACTTTCCTTCTTGCGCTCTTCGTTGAGGAGAGCGTGCACCTCGAGCATGAAGGCGTGGAAGTGAACCCGGCGCTTGGCCGTGATGTCGAGCGTCTGGTGGAACAGGTCCATCAGCATCGACTTGCCGCGCCCGACGCCGCCCCACATGTAGACACCGCGCGGGGAGGGGGCCTTCTTGCCCAGAAGCTTGCCGAAAAGACCTGTGGAATTGCGCGCCTTGTAGAAGGCGCGCTGCAATTGATCGAGACGCTCGGCCACGGCGGCCTGCTCGGGATCCGAGCGCAGCTCTCCGGTGGCGACCAAGGTCTCGTAGCGACCGAGCATCGCGGTCATGCCGCGCGCTCTCGGTTGCTATCACGCAGGCGAAGGCCGCCGACGGGGAGCGCGCAATGCATCACGACTGACATCGATGAAACGCCGGGGTACGCCGATCAGATCTGGCGTTCGGCCTGCATCTTCTTGATTTCGGCGATCGCGCGCGCGGGCGAGAGACCCTTGGGGCACACGTTCGAGCAGTTCATGATCGTGTGGCAGCGGTAGAGGCGGAAGGGATCTTCCAGCTCGTCGAGGCGCTCACCGGTCATTTCGTCGCGGCTGTCAGCCAGCCAGCGGTAGGCCTGAAGCAGGATGGCCGGGCCCAGGAACTTGTCGGAGTTCCACCAGTAGCTCGGGCACGAGGTCGAGCAGCAGGCGCACAGGATGCACTCGTAGAGGCCGTCGAGCTTCTCGCGCTGGTCGGGGGTCTGCAGGCGTTCCTTGCCCGACGGGGTGGTCGAGACAGTCTGCAGCCAGGGGCGGATCGACGCGTACTGCGCGTAGAAGTGCGTGAAGTCGGGAACCAGGTCCTTGACCACGTCCATGTGCGGCAGCGGCGTGATGCGGATGTTGCCCTTGAGATCCTCGATCGCGGTCGTGCAGGCAAGACCGTTGGCGCCATTCATGTTCATGGCGCACGAACCGCAGATGCCTTCGCGGCACGAACGGCGGAAAGTGAGGGTGGGGTCCTGCTCGCTCTTCATCTTGATGAGCGCGTCGAGAACCATCGGGCCGCAGTTGTCGAGGTCGATCTCGAACGTGTCGTAGCGCGGGTTCTCACCCGAATCCGGGTCGTAGCGGTAGACGGTGAACTTCTTGACGCGGGTCGCACCTTCAGCCTTGTGGACGTTGCCCTGCTTCTTGATCTTGCTGTTGGCCGGAAGGGTGAACTGCGCCATGAACGAATCCCCGTTTTCTTGCATTGCGGCATAACCGCCTCGGTGGTTCCCCTCTAGCGATTCAGCCGCGCGGGGCAAGGGGGGAGTGTGAACAGATGGGCATTCCAGCTCTCTAACACCGCTTTTTTGCATGCAAATTGCGCACCTTCGGCTGAACCGAGCGGCGAAATGGCGTCTGCGGGATCCGTGATCTGTAGCGACAGTCGTGGTTTGTAAGTCGCAGAAAATCGATGATTTTGCAGATCAGGGGGATGTGGTGACGGTATTTTGAACGCGAGCGGGCGCAAGGCTTGAGGCTGTGTGCCTGGATAGAGACGCCAGCGCAGTTTGCGATGGCCCATGCAAAAAAAGGCTCCCCGCATCCGAAGAGCGGGGAGCCTTTTTTCGATTTTTGCGCGGTCGCGGCGATTATTCGCCGAAGGTGCGCTGCCACCAACCGCGGCGCGGAGCCTCGGTCTTGGGGGCTTCCTCGGCCTCGGCTTCAACCTTGGTCTGGGTTTCCTCGCTGGCAGGCTTGGTTGCCGCGGCTTCGGGGGCAGCCTCGGCGGCGACCTCTTCTGCGACGGGCTCAACCTTCTTACGACGCGGGGCACGCTTGGGCTTGGGCTTTTCCTCGGTCGCTTCGGGCGTGGCTGCCGCGTCTTCGGCGGCAGGCTCAGCCTTCTTGCGACGCGGAGCGCGCTTGGGCTTGGGCTTCTCCTCGGTCGCTTCGGTCGTGGCTGCGGCCTCTTCGGCGGCAGGCTCAGCCTTCTTGCGGCGCGGGGCGCGCTTGGGCTTGGGCTTTTCCTCGGCTTGCGCTTCGGCAGTCGCAGCCTCGGCCGGAGCTTCCGCAGCCGGTTCGGCGGCGGCGTCTTCGGCAGCAGGCTCGACCTTCTTGCGACGAGTGCGCGTGCGCTTCGGCTTGGGAGCCGGCTCTTCCTCGGCCGGAACTTCCGCAACCTCGACCGGCTCGGGCGCCATTTCGGCGGCCACGGCGGCTTCGGGTTCAGGGGCCGGTTCGGGCGCGCTCACGGCGGGCTCGGAAGGTGCTTCGGTTTCCGCTTCGGCTTCGAGCGCAGGGCGCTCGTCCGAAGTGTTTTCGTCACCTTCACTGCCAAAGCCTTCGCCCTCGGCGTTGCGGCGACCCCGGCGGCGGCGACCGCCACGGCGACGGCGCTTGCGGGGAGCTTCGGCTTCATCGTCGTGCTCGTCGCTGGCTTCGGCGCCGTTGGTTTCGGCACTTTCACCGTCCTCGTCAGCCTCGGCCTGGGCTTCGCCCGCATCCTGACCGTCCTCGCGGCGGTCACGACCACCACGACCACGGCGGCGCTTGCGACGCTTGCGGCGCGAACCGCCTTCGTCCTCGTCGTTCGAACGGGCTTCCTCGGCCTCGAAGGCTTCGTCTTCCTCGTCTTCGTAGAGGCCGTCGTCCTCGACTTCGGTCGCGATCGGGTCGAAGCGGGGGACGAAGTCGTTGCGTGGGCCGGACGAGGCAACGCGCATCTTGGCGCCCTCGTTCTCACCCTCGGGGATGACTTCCACGGTCACGCCGTAGCGTTCCTCGATGTCGGCGAGGTCCGCGCGCTTGGCGTTGAGCATGTAGACCGCCGCTTCGGTGCTGGCGAAGAGCGAGACGATCACGCCCTTGCCCTTGGCCGCTTCGTCCTCGATCAGGCGCAGGGCCGAGAGGCCTGCCGAGCTGGCGGTGCGCACGAGGCCGGTGCCGTCGCAGTGCGGGCACGAGCGGGTGGTCGCCTCGAGCACGCCGGTGCGCAGGCGCTGGCGGCTCATCTCCATGAGGCCGAAGCTCGAGATGCGGCCGACCTGGATGCGGGCGCGGTCGTTCTTGAGCGCGTCCTTCATGGCCTTCTCGACCTTGCGGACGTTCGAGCCGTATTCCATGTCGATGAAGTCGATCACGACGAGGCCGGCCATGTCGCGCAGTCGCAGCTGGCGGGCAATTTCGCGCGCGGCTTCGAGGTTGGTGGCGACCGCCGTCTGCTCGATACCGTGCTCCTTGGTGGCGCGGCCCGAGTTGATGTCGATCGAGACCAGCGCCTCGGTCGGGTTGATGACGATGTAGCCACCCGACTTGAGCTGCACGACCGGGTCGTACATCGCAGTCAGCTGATCCTCGGCGCCGTAGCGCTGGAACAGCGGCACGGGATCCGAATAAGGCTTAACCCGGCGCGCGTGGCTGGGCATCAGGAGCTTCATGAAGTCCTTGGCCGCGCGGTAGCCTTCCTCGCCCTCGACGACGACTTCCTCGATCTCGCGGTTGTAGATGTCGCGGATGGCGCGCTTCACCAGGTCGCTGTCCGAGTGGATCAGCGAGGGCGCGGCCGAGTGCAGCGTCTTTTCGCGCAGTTCGTCCCAGAGGCGGGCGAGGTAGTCGAAGTCGCGCTTGATCTCGGTCTTGGTACGCTGGAGGCCGGCCGTGCGCACGATGCAGCCCATCGAACGCGGCAGGTTCATCTCCGCGATGATCGACTTCAGGCGCTTGCGGTCCGAGGCCGAGCTGATCTTGCGGCTGATGCCGCCGCCGTGGCTCGAATTGGGCATGAGCACGCAGTAGCGACCGGCAAGGCTGAGGTAGGTGGTGAGAGCTGCGCCCTTGTTCCCACGCTCTTCCTTGACAACCTGCACGAGCAGGACCTGGCGACGATGGATGACGTCCTGGATCTTGTAGCGGCGACGCAGCGCAAGGCGCTTCGAACGCAGCTCTTCGGCTTCCTTCGAGCGGGCCTTGCCCTGGCGGCGGCCGCGACCACGGCCACGGCGCGAGCGGCCCTGGTTGTCGTCCTCGCTGTCTTCGCCGTCCTCGAAGCCCCGCTCGACGTTGCCGTCCTCGATCGTGGCGACATCGTCCTTCTCGGAGGTATCGACCTCGGTCAGGCCGCCGTCGTCGAAGTCCTCGCCGTCGGTGTCGTTCTCTTCGTCCTCGTCCTCATCGTCCACTTCGCTTGCGCGCAGGGCCGCTTCTTCCTCCGCGTGCGCAGCTTCCTCGGCGAGGAGCGCATCGCGGTCTTCCTTGGGGATCTGGTAGTAGTCCGGGTGGATTTCGCTGAAGGCGAGGAAGCCGTGACGGTTGCCACCAAAATCGACGAAGGCGGCCTGGAGCGAAGGCTCCACGCGCGTCACCTTCGCGAGGTAGATGTTACCCTTTATCTGCTTGCGTTCGGTCGATTCGAAATCGAACTCTTCAATGCGATTTCCCTTGAGTACCGCCACCCGCGTTTCTTCCGGGTGGCGCGCATCGATGAGCATGCGCGTTGCCATTGGTAAGTCTCCGGACGCGCTGCCTTCCGGCCGGATCAGCCAGTGGCGCGCGTCGATTGTCGTGAAGGTCGCAGGAGAACGGGAGGGCGCCGTAACGACGGGGTGCCTCGTCTCCGTAGCGGACCGGATTGTAGATGGGGTCGGAGCAATCCATCGCTCCGAGTGTCGTATCAAATTCCACTGCCGTTGCGGCAGCGATTGCGTCTGCGAGCGGAAGTTCGCGTGGCGAAACCCAACACGCCGAAAGTTGCGGCCACGCCGCCACCGCCCCGAAGGGCTTGGGCTGGCAAGGCGGCAATTGGCTTCTCATCTCTCGCATCAACCTGTTGGAGCCGGACCGGAAAGCGGCCGGTTCAATTCTCTCCGCGTAGGCTGTCGGCCCTGATGGCAGATTGCAAGTCCTTTTCAGGAAGATAACTTGCCAACCTGTCTGGGGTGAACAGTCGCGGATTTGAACTGCCTAGCACTACACGTAAGCCACGGCAAGTTGCTTGGTGTGCCGTGCCTTCCGAAGTGGACCGAACATCGCTGTAGCGGGGCGTGCGCCCGCTGAAAGGCGCCGTGTTGCGGGGGGATCCGTGCCGACGCGCGCAAGAGGATTGCGGGGCTTGCGGCGAGGCCCTAACGAGACACCGATTATGGTGCGTCTGGTCCAGATATTCCTGCTGCTGCTGGCTCCGCTTGCGCTGCTTGCCTGCGTCTTCGTGATTAACCGCACGTTCGCACAAGCGAGTGGCGGGCGTGAATACGTGGTGCGCATGAAGCTGCCGGAGATTGGCGTTCCGGCCGATCTGCCCCCGGTCGAAGGGCCGCGCGACGCCCGCCAGCCACTGGTCGTGATCGATGCCGGGCACGGCGGTTTCGATCCGGGCGCGGGACATGGCCGGGTCAAGGAGAAGCAGATTGCCCTGCAGATCGCGCGCGAGATCCGGGCCGACCTGCTCGCCCACGGCGATATCCGGGTTGCGCTGACGCGGGATGACGACCGGTTCATTTCGCTTGCCGATCGCCCCGATATTGCCCGGCGCCTGGGGGCCGACCTCTTTCTCTCGATCCACGCCGACAGCGCGGAAAGCGACCGTGCGCGCGGTGCCAGCGCCTATGTCCTTTCGGAGAAGGGGAGCAGCGAGGCTGCACGCCGGTTCGCGGCCAGCGCTGCCGAGAGCGACGCCGCGAGCGCGCGCCGGGTAAACGGCATCGTCCTCGATGCCGCCAATGATGCAGTGGGCGCGATCCTGCTCGACCTCTCGCAGCGCGGTGCGCAGGAGGCCTCCGCGCAAGTTGCCTCCTTCCTGATCGAGGAGCTGGCCGATGCGGACGTGCGGCTTCACCGTCGTCACGTCGAAACCGCCGCGCTGGCCGTCCTGAAGGCGCCGGACATGCCCTCGGTCCTGTTCGAGACCGGATATATCAACAATGCCAAGGATGCCGCTTTCCTTCAGTCGCGCGAGGGGCAGGGCGTGGTTGCAGGCGCGGCGGCGCGCGCGATCCGGCGCTATTTCGCGCGGCGGGCGGATTTCCAGTAGGCGCACAGGAGTTCGGCCCTGGCGTATGCGAGGGCGTCGATGTGTGTCTCGCTTCGCCGTGTTATCCGCGACTTGGCCGATCTCGCGCTGGCCTTGCGCAAAAAGGGCGTGCTAGAGGGCTTGCACGATGACCGACACGAGCTCTGACACCGGCCCCGGCGCGGCCCAGGATACGCCGGAAGACGCAAGCACCAGCCCCCGCCGCGAACGTGGCCAGGGTCGAATCGCACGGATCTGGCGTTCGAGCCGGCTCCTGCGCGGATTTGTGTACCTGTGTGTGGCCGGTGTCATTGGCCTGATCGGTCTGTGGGTCGTGCTCATGCGCGACATGCCCGATGCCAAGTCGTTGCTTGCCTACCAACCGCCGCTGCCGACCATGGTGCGCGATATCAATGGCGATATTGCCTATAGTTACGCGCGCGAACGCCGCGTCCAGCTGCGCTATGTCGACCTGCCGCGCCCGCTGGTCAACGCGTTCCTCTCAGCCGAGGACCGTACGTTCTGGTCGCATGGCGGCGTAGATATCGGCGGCTTTGCAGGCGCCGTGGTCGACTATGTGTCCAAGTACGGCTCGGGCCAGCGCGCCAAGGGTGGCTCGACGATCACCCAGCAGGTCGCCAAGAACATACTGATCGGCGATGAGTACTCGGTCACCCGCAAGCTCAAGGAAATGGTGCTCGCCTATCGCATCGAGGGCGTGCTTTCGAAGGAGCAGATCCTCGAGCTCTATCTCAACGAGATCCCGCTTGGCCGCCGCTCGTTCGGTGTCCAGGCCGCGGCGCGCGCGTATTTCGATAAGGACGTCGACGAGCTGACGCTGAGCGAATCCGCTTTTCTCGCCATCCTGCCGCGCGCGCCTGAGGTCTATGGGCGCAAGAAGCACGAGGCCCGCGCGCTGGAACGCCGCAACTGGGTGCTCGACCAGATGGTGCGTAATGAGTGGGTGAGCGAAGCCGATGCCGCGCAGGCCAAGGCGCAGCCGCTTGGCCTCGTCACGCAGCGCGGCCCCGACTACGATCCCGCCAACGGCTACTTCATCGAGGAAGTGCGCCGCCGCCTGATCGACCGTTACGGCGAAAAGGCCGAGGACGGCCCCAACAGTGTCTACGCTGGTGGTCTGTGGGTGCGCACGTCGCTCGATCCTGAACTGCAGGGCGCGGTGCGCGCGGCGCTGCGCAAAGGGCTTCTGAACTACCACGGCCGCCGTGGCTGGGCGGGGCCGATTGCGCACATCAACGACATGGAGAACTGGCAGACCCAGCTCATCGTCTCGAACAAGACCATCGATTACCAGAACTGGCGCGTGGGCGTCGTGCTGGATGCCGCGAACGGGGAAGGGCGCATCGGCTTTTCCGATGGCGACATCGCCGCGCTCACCAATGTCCCGGACCGCGCCAAGGTCGGAGATTTTCTGGCCGCTGCCCCGGTTTCGGCGGGGACCTACGCGGTGCGCACCGTGCCCGAGGTTTCGGGCGGCATGGTCATGGAGCAGCCCTATTCGGGACGTCTGCTGGCTCTTCAGGGCGGCTTCGATTCCGGTTTGGGCTCGTTCAACCGCGCGGTCCAGGCCGAGCGGCAGCCCGGCTCGACGATCAAGCCCTTTGTCTATGCGACCGGGCTCGACAACGGCATGACGCCTGCGACGCAGGTGCTCGACGGTACCTTCTGTGTCTACCAGGGCGGCAATCTAGGGCAGAAGTGCTTCCGCAACTTCGGCAACGAAGGCGGCGCGGGTTCGCGCACCATGCGCTGGGGCCTCGAACAGTCGCGCAACCTGATGACCGTGCGCATTGCCAACGACATCGGCATGGGCAAGGTGGTCAAGACCTTCAAGACCATGGGTATCGGCGAGTACAAGCCCTACCTCTCCTTCGCGCTCGGCGCCGGCGAGACGACCGTGGCGCGCATGGCCAACGCCTACTCCGCGCTCGCCAACAACGGCGTGCAGTATGACGCCTCGGTCATCGATTACGTGCAGGATCGCAGCGGCAAGGTTATCTGGAAGGCCGACAAGCGCAACTGCGATGGCTGCAACATGGCCGAATGGGACGGCAAGCCGATGCCGCGCATCGCGCGCCGCGGCAAGCAGGTGATGAACGCGGACACCGCTTACCAGACTATCCACATGCTCGAAGGCGTCGTTACGCGCGGTACTGCGGTGCGTCTGCGCAGCCTCGACCTGCCGCTCTTCGGCAAGACCGGCACCACCAACGGTCCGACCGACGTGTGGTTCATGGGCGGCTCGCAGGACTACGTGGGCGGCGTCTACGTGGGCTACGACAATCCGCGTTCGCTGGGCGGCTATGCCCAGGGCGGCCGTATTGCCGCGCCGATCTTCAAAGACGTGATCGAGGCCACGCGCGAGCGCTGGAGCGACCAGCCTTTCGTCGCGCCGCCGGGTGTGCGCATGGTGCGCATCGACCGCGTGACCGGCAAGCAGGTGATGGGCGTGGAGCCTTCGGACGAACCCAAGGCGTCGGTCATCTGGGAAGCCTTCAAGCCTGACACCGAACCGCGCCAGTACACCGCCGAGGATGAGTTCACCAAGCGCCGCGACGCGTTGATCGCCGAGATCGATGGTGCGCGCAAGGCGCGGGCGGCGGCGGCCGAAGCTGCCCAGGGTGTTGCCGACAATTTCGCCGAGGAGCAGGGCGGCATCTACTGATCAGAGCCAACAGGAAAAATCCTGGCGAACTTTGGGCCATGTCAAAGGCCCCCGGGTTCGGCGGGCCTAGGGCGTCGTTCAGGGATACTCCTGTGAGGTCAAATGTGTGTGCAAATTGCACATATGATTGAATCCTAAGTATTATTACTAGTTGTTAAGCCTTCACAGGCACTGTCCCCGCGGATTTCGAACGGGGGTTGGTTGCAGATGTCGCAGGTTACACCGCGCAGTCTTACGCTACGCTATGTCGTGGCGCTGGGACTGATCGCGCTCCTCAGCATCGTTTCGCACTTTGTCCTCACCGAGACGTTGCGGGCGAACGAAGGCGGCGCAGCGATCATCAACATGAGCGGGCGTCAGCGTATGCTTTCGCAGCGTATCAGCGCACTCGCGGACGATCTGCACCGGGGCGACGAGGAGGTGCGCGAACCGCTCGAGACGGCCGTGCGCCAGTTTGCCGACGCCCACCGTGAACTGGCCAGCCTCGCTTCCAGAAAGGAAGGTGCCTCGGTTGCCGAGCGCCGTTTGTACGACGTCTACTACGGGCCTGCCGAAATAGACCGCCTGGCTCGGCGTTTTCTGGATGCGGCCGAGGCGGAGATCGCTCTCCCGCGGGGAGGCCATCGGCCCGCGGCCGCTGGCGAGATCGGGAACCTGCGCACCTTGTCGGTGCTCTCGCGCGGGCCCTTGCTCGCCGGCCTTGAGGAGGTGGTCGCGATCCACCAGTCGGTCAGCGAGATTCGCGCGCAGCAGATGGAGCGGATCCAGTGGGGGATACTTGCGATCGTGCTCCTGACCCTGGCCTTCGAGGCCCTTTTCATCTTCCGGCCGATGGTGCGGCGCATTTCCGAATACGTCGGCCAGCTTCTCGATCTGGCCGACCACGACTATCTGACCGGGATGCTCAATCGCCGGGCGTTCACCGCGCGGGCCGAGACCGAAATCCAGCGCGCGCGTCGCCATGACCGGCCGATGTCGCTGCTGCTCCTGGACGTTGATCACTTCAAGCAGGTCAACGATGTCCATGGGCATCTTGCGGGGGACGAGGTGCTCTTCGGGATTGCCCAGATCCTCGACATGCAGGGGCGCCGCGAGGATCTGGTCGGGCGCATTGGAGGCGAGGAATTTGCCATCCTGCTTCCCGAGACGTCTCTCGCGGGCGCGATTGATGTGGCTGACCGGGTGCGCGAGGCCGTGGCCGGAGAGCCGTTCATGGCTGGTGGCAGGGCGCTCAGCGTCACGTTGAGTGTCGGCGTGGCGGAAGTGGACAGGACCTCGCCCCGCGGGGTTGTGACCGCCATGGCACGGGCGGATCAGATGCTCTATGAGGCAAAGAGCGCAGGCCGGAACTGTGTGCGCCCTTTCCGGGGTTCGATCCTGCCAATCCGCAATGCCGCCAAGGGCTTGGAGCCTGTCCTTGCGGCTTCCCCGGTTCTGGGCGCCTCGGCAGAGGGGGGCGTCTAGTTCAGGTTTCTGCTAGCGCCACGCTGCCTCCGGCCTGCCATCGCCGGATCGTGAGGTAGGCGCCCTGTAGGGCCGCGCGCACAAGCGGACCAAAGCCGAGCATCGTACCATCCTCGCCTTGCGCTGCGGGAAGAAGGCGGACCTGTTCCAGAGCAAGTCGCAGGCCCGAAGGGGTAAGCGAAGGCGCGCGCGCAAGCGCATGGGCGACCAGCCGTGCCAGATCGTGATTGCGGGCCATCGTGTCATGGTGCGCGCCGGCAGCGGGAAATTCGCTCTGAAGCGCCCGGAAGCGCGGGTTGCTCTCGGTTACGAGCGACAGATGCAGCCACCCTTCGAGGTCTTCGGGGCGTGCAGGAGCGTGCGGCCTCGCGGCGCTGCGGGCCGCGAGGAGGTTGAGCAGGCAGGCGCCGTCATAGCCGGACTGGCCAATCGCATCGCGCAGTTCGCGTGGCGGCGCTGTGCGCCCCAGATAGATCAGCGCATCCGGGCGTGCGCCTTCCTGGTTGAGCGCTGGGGCAAGAATATCCGGAACGTCGTCCGCTCCGGCCAGCGTCGGCACCGCGATGCTCGCGCTCGGAGCCAGGCCCGCGATCCCGGCCTCTTCCTGGAATGCCTTGGCCAGACGTTCACCCAGGCGGGATGTTTCGTGAAGGACCACCGGGCGAGTGCATCCGCTGGCGACCAGATGCTCGACAAGTCGCACGGCCTCTTCGACAGCGCCGCCCGACTGGAGCTGAAAGGCATGGCGCGTGCGCGCGTGCTCGTCGTGGGAGCAGATCACGGCGGGAACGCGCCGATCTTCGTAGACGCGCGCGGCGATGGCGGCGTTGTCGCTGACGAGGGGGCCCACGATCAGGGCCACACCGTCGTCGACCAGGCGATGGCAGGCGTCCTCAACCGCGGCTCCGGTCCCGCCGGGCAGGCCCAGCGCGTAGGCATGCACGATCTCCACTTCGGGGACTGCGCAACCGCGCCTGCGCAAGGCCGCGATCTCGCGATCAAGCCAGAAGGCGATGTCGTGGCAGGCGGGCGAATCGTCATCCTCGTCCGCGCGCAGGTCCGCTGCGTCGTTGAGCACTCCGATCCTGATCCTGTCGGTCATTCCCGATCCCCTTTGTCTGGCGGGGCCGGAGGAACCGGGGCCGCGTCGCCTTGGGGGAGGAAATGGTCCGATGCGCAAAAGGCTGCACGCCCCGGTGCGCTTTTGCCGTCAGGCGTTGAAGGAGCGCGAAATTCGCGATCAGCGCCGGGGCACCAGAATGCAGCGCATCGCGCCGGCCTCAGGTTCGGGACCGGGGCCCGTTTCTTCGAGGAAACCCGCGCTGATGCGCGTGAAGCGGCGGTTGCGGAAGACGCCGCCCGTCATCACCACCTCGGAGCCTGTATGCAGGTAGCTTCCGCGCACGCCCTTGGCGAGATAGCTGGACGCATTGACGATGGTGAAGTCGTACTCGGGCACCGGCTCGCCGATCAGGCCGCCCGCATCCCCGGGCAGTTCGCAGGCGTAGCGCCCCATCTTGAGCGTGCCGATCTTGCCGCCCGGAACCGGCGGCGGCTCTGAACTGTCGGCGCCCGCCGAACTGAGCGGCGCGGCAAGAGCCAGAGAAGCAGCAAGGCACAGGATCGCCGGCGAAAGGCGGCGGGAGAGGGCGGCTCGGTTCATGACAGCTGCGCTAGCACCGCAGCGAGGCAATTGCCATGCCCGTCTGCCTCGGCTAAGGGGCGCGGGATTTGCGAAACCCTGTGTCTCTCCTGTAGAGGTCCGGAACCGTTTCGCTCAGCTCTTTCCCATCGAAGGCAGGTTTCCATGAAGATCAGCGGCGTCGACATTCGTCCCGGCAACATTCTCGAATACGAAAAGGGCATCTGGAAGGTGGCCAAGACGCAGCACACCCAGCCCGGCAAGGGCGGTGCGTACATGCAGGTCGAGATGAAGAACCTCGTCGATGGCCGCAAGACCAACGTGCGCTTCCGCAGCGCCGACACGATCGAGAAGGTGCGTCTCGACACCAAGGACTTCCAGTACCTCTACGCCGAAGGCGACATGCTGGTGTTCATGGACACCGAGACCTACGACCAGATCCAGCTTCCCGCCGATCTTCTCGGCGATGCCGCGGCTTTCCTTCAGGACGGCATGCAGGTCGCTCTGGAACTGTGGGAAGAGCGCCCGATCTCGGTGCAGCTGCCCGAGCAGGTCGAGGCCGTCATCGTCGAGGCCGACGCCGTGGTGAAGGGGCAGACCGCCTCGTCGAGCTACAAGCCCGCTGTCCTCGACAACGGTGTTCGCGTGATGGTGCCGCCGCACATCGAAAGCGGTACGCGCATCGTCGTTGATGTTTATGAAAAGGCCTACGTGCGAAAGGCGGACTGATCATGAAGCTGCGTTCCAACCTCCACAAGCTGGCGCTCGGCGCTGCCCTGTCCCTCTCGGCCCTGCCGGTCGGCGTGGCGGCGCAGGACGCTGCCCCGGCCCAGCCCAAGGCCGAGGACGTGCAGAACGCGGTCCTCTATCTCAACGTGATGGTCTCTGCCCTGCGCTCCGAGCAGGTCGAGGAGCCGGTCAAGAACGCGCTGGTGGGCTGTCTCTACAACAACTCGCTGGGCAAGATCGGTACTTCGGTGGATGGCCTTATCGCCAAGAACGCCGACAAGGTTCACCGTGACAAGCCCGGCGAGTTGCTGCAAGCCATTGCCCTGGTCTGCGGTTATCAGCCCGAAGGCGCGAGCGCGGGCAACGAGCGCTGACCACCCGATCGTTCGGGTGAGGTCGGCGCGTTTGAAAATTGATGTGCCGGCCCGGCCGGCAGTAGGAGCAGAGTAAAGGTTATGGCCGCAATTTCCGGTCTCATCCGCGTCATGGAAAAGGCCGCCCGCAAGGCTGGTGGCCGACTTCGCCGTGACTTCGGTGAAGTCGAACATCTCCAGGTCTCGCGCAAGGGGCCGTCCGACTTCGTCTCCAAGGCGGACCAGGCCGCCGAGCGCACCATCTGGGACGAGCTGCGCGCAGCCCGCCCGGATTGGGGCTTCCTGTTCGAGGAAGGCGGCTCGATCGAGGGCGATCCTGACAAGCCGCGTTTCATCGTCGATCCGCTCGACGGCACCACGAACTTCCTTCACGGCATCCCGCACTTCGCGATCTCGATCGCGGTGCAGGAGCCGCGCCTTGACGGCAACAAGTCGATCAACGGCGGCTGGGGCGAAGTGACCGCGGGGCTGATCTACCAGCCGATCACCGACGAGAGCTTCTGGGCCGAGAAGAGCCGGGGCGCCTGGCTTCACGATGCGCGCCTGCGCGTATCCTCGCGCCGTCATCTTGATGAGAGCGTGATCGCGACGGGCATTCCCTTTCAGGGGCATGGCAACGTCGCGGAATGGTCGCGCATCTATCAGGCGCTGGCACCGCAGGTTGCGGGCATCCGTCGTTTCGGTTCGGCTGCACTTGATCTCGCCTGGGTTGCGGCGGGCCGTTACGAGGGCTTCTGGGAAGCCGACCTGAAGCCGTGGGATACGGCGGCGGGCTGCCTTCTCGTGCGCGAGGCTGGAGGCTTCGTGTCCGACTGGAAGGGCCGTTCGCTTCCCTATTGCGATAGCCAGATCCTGGCGGGCAACGACGTGCTCCATTCGCGCATTCACAAGATTCTCGCGAACTCGCTCAAGGGCTGAGGCTCGCGGATGATCCGGATCGGGGAAGGGCGGCTTCGGCCGCCCTTTTTCGTGTCGGGTGCATCGATTTTTTTCGGATGGCCCAAGGCGCTGGAAATGGGGGCTTAGTATCCCTTTCCAGGCCGCCTTTATGAGCCTTTCCCGGTCTTGCCGGGAACTGTCGTGTTCCCCACGCCGTTTCTACGTGGTACTTACGTAGAGCTGATCCGGGGAGATGGAATGGCGATCAGGAACGTCCTTTGCTTGGGTTTTGGTCTCGGGGCATGTGTCCCGGCCGCCGCTGTCCATGCGGGAGAGCCTGTCGCGAAGGGCGTGGTTCCGCTGGCACTCGCCGCCACTTCGGCCAGCGCGCCATTGTCGGGCTCACGTCTTGATCTTCGTGGATTTTCTCTTTCCGCCAAGCCCTTGAATACCCAACTGCGCAACGAACGCGTCGAGCTCGGCCCGGCTCCCGAAGCGGACGCCGAGAAGATCAAGCTGCGCTGGCAGTACGCCACTGGTGAAGATGGGCCGCGCTTCGAGATCGGCTCGATCGGATCGCGCAAGGGCGCGATGAAGCGCCAATTGCTCCACGTCGCACTCGATTGGGAATTCTGAGAAAAAGACCTTTACCTGCGCAAATGTGCGTCCCGGTGGGTATTCGCGCATTGGCCTCTTGAATGCGCCGATGGCTGCCGCTAAGCGTCTGGCCTTCATCCCGTGCCCCTGTGGCGGAATGGTAGACGCGAACGACTCAAAATCGTTTGTCGAAAGGCGTGCCCGTTCGAGTCGGGCCAGGGGCACCATGCCGCCACGCGCTGTGGCTCGGCTCTCTCCCATGATGTTATGAGCACTTGCCTTTTACAGGGCATTCCATAGCCTTGCGCGCATGGGACATCTTGACATGCTTCGCTTGGCTCTGGCCGCCGGCACGGCGCTGGGCTTTACCTCCTCACCTGTGGCGGCGCAGGGGGGCAACGAGGTCGCGCAGGCGATTTCGGCCGATATGCCCGCGCTCATGGAGATCTACCGCGATCTGCACGCGCACCCGGAGCTCTCGATGCAGGAGACGCGCAGCGCCGGGATCATGGCCGAGGCCGCGCGCGAGGCCGGGTTCGAGGTGACGGAGGGCGTGGGCGGCACGGGCATCGTTGCCGTCATGCGCAACGGCGAGGGCCCCACGGTTCTTATCCGCGCGGACATGGATGGCCTTCCCGTGACCGAGCAGACCGGCCTTCCCTTTGCCTCGAAGATGAAGGGGGTATCCACGGCCGGAGTGGAGAGTGGCATCATGCACGCCTGCGGCCATGACACCCACATGACCGCCTGGATCGAGACCGCGCGGCTGCTCTCGGCCCGGCGCGAGGCGTGGTCGGGCACGCTCGTGATGGTCGGCCAGCCTGCCGAAGAAATGGGGACCGGTGCGCGCGCAATGCTGGCGGACGGCCTCTATTCCCGCTTTCCCAAGCCGGATTATGCGCTGGCCTTTCACGATTCCGCCGCAATGGAAGCGGGCAAGGTCGGCGCGGCCGTGGGCTGGGCGCTGGCCAACGTCGACAGCGTGGACATCCTCGTCAAAGGCCGCGGCGGGCACGGAGCTTACCCCCACACCACGATCGACCCGATCGTGCTGGCCAGTTCGATCGTCATGAAGCTGCAGACCCTGGCGTCACGTGAGATCGATCCCAAGGACTCGGTCGTGGTGACGGTCGGTTCGTTCCACGCAGGCACCAAGCACAACGTCATTTCCTCCAGCGCCAAGCTGGAGCTGACGGTGCGCAGCTACTCGGATGAAACGCGCGCCAAGCTGCTGGAGGGTATCCAGCGGATCGCGCGCGGCGAAGCGCTGGCCGCAGGCGTCCCTGAAGAGGACCTGCCCGAGGTGAGCTGGAAGGAGCTCTATACCCGGGCGACCTGGAACTCGCCGGAATTTACAGAAGAAACGCTGGGGCGGCTCCAGGCGAAGATGGGGACCGACAAGGTCGGCGAACTCCCATCCGTGATGGGCGGGGAGGACTTTGGCGAGTACCGCCGCGCCGATGAGGAAAACATCAAATCGATCATCTTCTGGGTCGGCGGTGTGCCCGAGGCCGCCTACAAGGCCGCGCAGGACGGCGGGCCGCCCTTGCCCTCGCTTCACAGCGCGTTCTGGGCGCCCGAAGCGGACAAGGTCATCGGCTCGGGCGCGGAGACGTTGACGCTCACCGCGCTTGATATCCTCGGCACGAAGTAGGCGCGCCTTGTGGCCTATGTTCGGTCAGCCGGCGGGCTGGCCGGACGAGGGCAGGGCACCCATCGCGCGCAGGTCATCAGGGCCAAGGCGGATGGCGGGCAGTTCGCCGCGCTCCTCGTCGTGCAGGGCCAGCCATTCCTCGAGCGTCATGCCCGCTGGCAGATTGGCTGGAGGTGCCGACGGCGCGAGGGGGGATGTGGGCAGGAGGTCCGGGCCGGGTTCGTAGCCGGGCTCATGGCGCATGTCGTGGCCCTGAGCATAGGCCATTGCGCCTGATGGGGCAGGGCGCAGCACCGGGTCCGGGCCGAACTGCCCGGCTGTATCGCGGCGCGGGCGTATCTTGATGAGGTTCTTGGCCGCGCCTTTTGCGGCCTCGCCGATCGCATCCTCCGCGTCGGCCTCATGCGCGGCCGCGGCAGCGAGGGCCGCCTTGCTGCGCTCGCCGTCGGCGAACACGGCCAGCATGCCCGTGGCGACGAGCGTGATGGCTGCGAAGTGTACCGAGATCTGCTTAAGCGAGAGTTTGCCGGCTGACGCGCGGCTGGTGCGTATTCCTGTCATGGCAGCGCGGCATCTAGCGCGAGGCGCGTAACACCATGGTTTCCTCTCGTGGTTAGCGCATGGTTTACAGTCAGTCCCGGAAAGGCGTCGGGCGCCCTCAGAAGTGCCGCACGTTCCTGTAAAATACGCCGACATTTTGCATGGGCGGCAGCTGTGAAGGCCCCATGATCCGGGATTTGCGTCCTTGTGTCCCGCGGGCAGACGGGTAGTGATGTGTTAGTTTTACCGACAGTTTACGCCTTGGGGTTAAGCTGACGTCACACGTGTTAACATGCACAAGGATAGCGACCCGAGGCGATGGTCCGGCTTTTCAAACACTACATCCCCTACGCGGTGATCCTGCTGTGTATTGTCGACTTCGCCCTGCTCGTCCTCGCGAACGAGCTGTCCTGGCGCTTGCGGGCGATGCAGATCGGTATGGACATGGGCTCGCTCCTGGCGCGTATGGCCGCGCACGGCGCTTTCGGGGCCGTGATGATCCTCGCGATGGTTTCGGTCGGCGTCTATGCCTCGGAGGCGCTTCGTTCCATGCGATTTGCCGCCGCGCGCCTGCTCGTTGCAGTCTCGCTGGGCGTGATCGCGCTGGCCTTCGTCGACTTTGTTGTGGCCAGTGAGCAGTTCTGGCGCTCCACCCTTGTCTATTCGATGGGCCTGGCAATCGTGCTGTTGATGGGCAACCGTCTCTTCTTCCACGCCGCCTTCGGCTCCGCCGTGTTCCGGCGCCGTGTCCTGGTGCTGGGCTCGGGCGCGCGTGCGCGGCGTATCGAGGTGCTCTCCAAGCGCCCGGAAAGCGGCTTCGCGGTCGCCGGTTTCGTCGATATGAACGAGGGGCCTCCCTGCGTGGAGGGGGCAACCCCGCGCGCGGAGATCGAGAACCTCACCCGTTTCGTCGAGAGCCTCGGGGTCAGCGAGGTCGTGCTGGCCCTGCAGGAGCGGCGCAACGCGATGCCGCTCAAGGACCTGCTGCGGATCAAGACCGCCGGCGTTCACGTCAACGATTTCTCGAGCCTGGTCGAGCGCGAGACCGGCCGGATCGACCTCGACACGGTCAATCCCAGCTGGCTGATCTTTTCGGATGGCTTTTCGTCAGGGCGTGCCGTTTCCAGCGCGGTCAAACGTCTCTTCGACATCGTTGCAAGTTCCTGCGTTCTGCTCCTGACCGGCCCGGTGGTCCTGGTCTTCGCGGTCCTCGTCAAGCTCGACAGCAAGGGGCCGGCCTTCTACCGCCAGTCCCGTGTCGGCCTGTTCGGTGTGCCTTTCGATGTCATCAAGTTGCGCTCGATGCGCAGCGATGCGGAAGCGGCCGGAGCGCAATGGGCGACCAAGGACGATCCCCGCATCACCCGGCTGGGCCGTTTCCTGCGCAAGCTGCGGATCGATGAACTGCCGCAGGCCTGGACGGTCCTCAAAGGCGAGATGAGCTTCGTCGGGCCCCGCCCGGAGCGACCCGAGTTCGTGGCCGACCTCGAAGCGCACATTCCCTTCTTTGCCGAGCGCCATATGGTCAAACCCGGAATTACCGGGTGGGCGCAGATCAACTATCCTTATGGCGCGTCGGTCGAGGATTCGCGCAACAAGCTGGAATACGATCTCTATTACGCGAAGAACTACACGCCCTTCCTCGACCTCCTGATCCTGTTGCAGACCCTGCGGGTCGTGATCTGGAGCGAGGGAGCTCGATGATGGCCTGGAACAGTCCCGATATCTGGACCACCATCGCGATCGCGCTCGACCTTACGGGCGCCATTGCGACGGCGGCCGTCGGCCTCTCGCTGTGGCCACGCCGCCACCGTCTTGCCGGTGCGGGCGGGGCCGCGCTCTTCGCCCTGTTCCTGACCTCCTTGTGGAGCCTTTCGGTGGCGGCCGTCGCGGTCGGGACGGTGCCGCCGATCCTGGCATCGCTGTGCGAGACCGCGCGCAACATGGGATGGCTCTTTGTCGTCTTTCGCCTGTTCGGCGGCGATGGACGCGACACCACGCTGGCCCCGATCCGCCCTGTCGTCATCGCGCTGTGCTTTGTCGAGATACTGCATCTGGGCATCGACTATGGGATGGGAACCCTGCCACTGCCCCCCGAATTGCGAAGCCTGGCCTTCGAATTCAATGTCCTGTTCCGGCTCCTGGTGACGGTGGGTGGGCTGGTCCTGGTCCACAATCTCTACGCGGGCTGTTCGCACGATGCGCGCCCGGCGCTTCGCTGGCCGACGATTGGCCTCGCCGTGCTGTGGGCCTTCGACCTCAATCTTTACACGATCTCGTACCTCGCCGGGTCCTGGCCGCGCGAAGTGGCGGCCCTGCGTGCGGTGGCGACGGTGATCCTTGCGATGTTCATCGGTCTTTCGGTCGCGGCCAACCGGGACGAGTTGAAAATCCGTCCTTCGCGTGCGGTCACGTTCCAGACCTTTTCGCTGCTCGTGATCGGGGCCTATCTGGTGGGGATGGTCGCGGTGGCGCAGTGGCTGTCCTATGCGGGGGGCAACTTCGCGCGCCTGCTCGAACTCGCCTTCCTGACCCTCGCCAGCGCGATTGCGCTGGTGGTTCTGCCCTCGCGCAAGCTGCGCAGCTGGCTCAAGGTGACGCTGGCCAAGCACTTCTTCCAGCACCGCTACGATTACCGCGAGGAATGGCTGCGCTTCACCCGCACCATCGGCAGCGGGGGGGAGAACGCCGCGCCGCTGGGCGAACGCGTGGTCAAGTCGGTGGC
Organism: Novosphingobium mangrovi; assembly: GCF_022818885.1. Taxonomy (NCBI): domain Bacteria; kingdom Pseudomonadati; phylum Pseudomonadota; class Alphaproteobacteria; order Sphingomonadales; family Sphingomonadaceae; genus Novosphingobium; species Novosphingobium mangrovi. The sequence goes on from NZ_JALHAT010000003.1 coordinate 248,888, forward strand.
GGACTTGTTCGAGAGCCCCGCAGGACTTCTCCTCGCGCCCGGTGAGCAGGGCGAAATGACGCTCGCGGCACGCTGGAACTGGCCCGAGATCGAGGTGCCGGGTGTCGCGATGTCGCTGCAGAGCCAGTCCTACCTTGAACGCACCGGCTATATTGTCGATCTCGACGAAGTACGCGGCCGCAGCGCAGCCCCGGATGCGGACACGGTATTCGAGATCCCGGAGTGGCTCCTCGCCGATGCGCGCAGTTGGGCGGTCATTCCGCTCGTCCACTTCGAGCGCCTGGTCGGCCTTGTGGTGCTCGCCCGGCCGCAGTTCGCGCGCACCTTTGACTGGGAGGACCTCGATCTCCTGCGCGTCATCAGCCAGCAGGTGGCGAGCTACCTTGCGGAGAACGCCAGCCAGACTGCGCTGGCCGAGGCCAACCGGTTCGATGACTTCCACCGCCGTATCGCGTTCGTCATGCACGACATCAAGAACCTCGCGAGCCAGTTCAGCCTGCTTGCCCGCAACGCCGAACTGCACGCCGACAAGCCGGCCTTCCGTGCCGACATGCTGGTGACCTTGCGCAATTCCTCGGAGAAGCTGAACGCTCTGATCGCCCGGCTCGGGCGCTACGGTAACGGCGCGGTGGAGAAGCTGGAGAACATTCGCACCCGCGACGTACTGGCCGCGGTCGGGACCAGTTTCGAGAACAGCGCGCAGTTCGTGGCGGTGGATTCGCCCGATCTGGCGATTACCGCCAATCGCCATTCGCTCGAGCAGGTGCTGGTCCACCTTGTACAGAACGGGATCGATGCAAGCGATCCGCATAGCCCTGTCTTCCTGTCGGTCGTTCCCGACGGCCTCCATGCCCGTTTCGAGGTGCTCGATTCCGGCTGTGGCATGTCTGCCGAGTTCGTGCGCAACGGTCTATTCAAGCCTTTCGTGTCAACCAAGAGCGGAGGCTTCGGGATCGGTGCGTACGAGGCGCGCGAACTGGTGCGCGCGATGCGCGGCCGGCTCGACGTGGAATCGCGCGAGGGGCTGGGTTCGCGCTTCGTCGTGCGTATCCCGCTCAGCGAGGCGACCAATCTCTACCAGAACCTCACGAAGAATGATCAGAAAGTCGCGTGATGAGTGATACTGCCGCAAAGTCGCTGCCCAAGCTCCTCATCGTCGAGGACGATGCCGGGCTTCAGGCCCAGCTCAAGTGGGCTTACGAGGACTTCGAGGTCATCGTGGCCGGCGATCGTCCCTCGGCGCTTGCCCTCCTGCGCTCCGAGGCGCCCGACGTGGTGACACTCGACCTGGGGCTGCCGCCCGATCCCGATGGCACGAGCGAGGGGTTTGCCGTTCTCGACGAGATCATGGCGCTCAAGCCCGACACCAAGGTCATCGTCGCCAGCGGCCATGGTGCGCGGGAAAGCGCGCTGACCGCCATCGCGCGCGGAGCCTACGACTTTTACCAGAAGCCTGTCGACATCGATGCACTGGGCCTCATCGTGCGCCGTGCGCTCCAGCTTCACCGGCTGGAGGAAGAGAATCGGCGCCTGTCCTCCAAGGTCGAGAAGGAGGAAAAGGTACTGGGGCGGATGATCACCGCCGCACCCGAAATGCTCAAGGTCGCGCGCACCATCGAACGCGTCGCCAACACCAATGTCTCGGTCATGCTGCTGGGGGCGAGTGGGACCGGCAAGGAACTGCTCGCACGCGGCCTGCACGATGCGAGCGACCGGGCGCGCGGCGAGTTCGTCGCCATCAACTGCGCTGCGATCCCCGAGAACCTCCTCGAAAGCGAACTGTTCGGCCACGAGAAGGGCGCCTTTACCGGAGCGGTCAAGACGACGCCCGGCAAGATCGAGCAGGCAGGGGGCGGGACCCTGTTCCTCGACGAGGTGGGCGACATCCCGCTCCAGCTCCAGGTCAAGCTGCTGCGCTTCTTGCAGGAGCGCGTGATCGAGCGGGTGGGCTCGCGCGAATCGATCCCGGTCGACACGCGCATCGTGTGCGCCACCCATCAGGATCTCGATGCGATGATCGCCGATGGCCGTTTCCGCGAGGATCTCTACTACCGCCTCGCTGAAATCGTCGTACGCATTCCCAGCCTGGCCGAGCGTCCGGGCGATGCAACGCTCCTCGCCAAGACCTTCCTTGCGCGCTACGCGGCCGAGATGAACCCCAAGGTGCGCGGCTTTGCCAGCGATGCTCTGGCCGCGATCGATGCCTGGCCCTGGCAGGGCAACGTGCGCGAGCTGGAGAACCGGGTGAAGCGCGCGGTGATCATGGCCGACGAGAAGCTGGTCTCGGCCAGCGACCTCGACCTCGCCGATCCTGACGAGCAGGTCATCAACGCGCTCAATCTCAAGACCGCGCGCGAGCAGGCTGACCGCAAGGTGATCCGCCATGCCCTGGCGCGCAGCGAAGGTAATATCTCCAGCACGGCCAAGATGCTCGGGATCAGCCGTCCCACGCTCTATGATCTGCTCAAGCAGTACGACCTGCAGCCCTGATGCCCCGATGACGGTGGGAAGATGGACGTGGGGGCGCGCCGCGCTGGTGTCGGCTCTGCTCGTGCTGTGTCCGCTGCCCGGTAGCGGGGAGGGGCGCGGGCAGGAGCCGGTGGCCGCGTCCGCGCTCATCGATGAGGCGCGCGCGGCGCTGGCGCGCGCCGATGGCATTGCGGCCGAAATGAAACTGCGCGCCGCGCTCGGCAATGGGGCATCGCGCGGTGAGGTCGCGGCCTGGATGGGCGAAGCCTATCTGGCGCAAGGGCAGCTTGCCAAGGCGCGGTCCTGGTTGGAGGAGGGCGGCTTTGCCCCCGGCAGCGCCGCACGCGGCTGGCGCGCGCTGGCCCGCCTGGAGCAGCTTTCAGGGCACTTCGAGGCTGGACAGGCGGCCTTCGCCAAGGCGCGCGCGCTGACCCCGGATGACCCGGAACTGTGGGTCGAGATGGGACGGCTGGATTACGTGCGCGGCGCTCACATGGACGCCATTGCCGCAGCCGACCATGCGCTGGAACTGGGGCCGCACAACGCCCGGGCCTTGCAGTTCAAGGGGCAGCTCGTGCGCGATCGCTATGGCCTTGCGGGTGCCTTGCCGTGGTTCGAGAAGGGCATCATGGCTGCGCCTGCGGACGTGTCGCTGCTGCTCGACTACGCGGCAACCCTTGGCGACCTCGGACGCGCCGGGCAGGCCGTAACGGTCACGCGGCGCGTGCTCGAACTGATGCCCGGCAATCCGCAGGCCTACTACCTTCAGGCGGTGATCGCCGCGCGCGCCGGAAATTTCGAGCTGGCCCGCAGCCTGCTTGCGCACACGGAAGGCCAGCTCGATACGGTAGCCGGTGTCCAGCAACTGCGCGGCGTGGCCGAACTCGCGCTCGGCAATCCGCAGACCGCGATCGAGGCGTTCGAGGCGGTGCTGCGCCAGCGGCCTGACAGCCGCCGCACCAAGGACCTGCTCGCCCGCGCGATCTACGAGGCCGGGCAGTTCCGCTTTGCGACGATGCGCTTTGGCACGGAGATCGCCCGGGACGAGGCGTCGCCCTACCTGCTGACCCAGGTGGCCCGCGCGTACGAGGTCCTGGGAAATCGCCAGAAGGCCGGCGAACTGCTCGACCGCGCCGCGCGCCCGGCACAGGCGCAGCTGCGTGTTGTCGGGCGAGCTGGGCGGATCGGTAGGCTACTTGCCGAAGGGCAGGGGCGCGCGGCCGAACAGGCCGCCGAGGCGATGCGCCGCGAGAGGCCCGGGTTCTTCGACAGCCAGGCGCTTGCCGGCGATGTCCAACTGGCACTCGGCCATCCCGCCGCCGCGCAGGAGCGCTATGCTCTTGCCACAAGAGTGCGCATGCCCCCCAGCCTGTTCCGCCGCCGCGTGGAGGCTTTTCTTCTCGCCGGCGATCCGAAGGGCGCGCAAGGCCTGGTGCAGGGCTATCTCGATCAGAACCCGGAGAGCCGCGTGGCTCTGCGCGCAGCGGCCGGGCTGGCGATGGCGAGCGGGGACTATCTGCGCGCACGGGCAATCCTGATCTGGCTGCGCGAGAACGGCGGCGCGCGTGATGTGCGCCTGCTCTGCGATCTGGCCCTCGTCGAGACGGGGCTGGGCAACCCGCAAGAGGCACGCGAGGCGGCGCAGGCGGCCTACCGCCTCCAGCGCTCCAGCCCGGACGCGGCGCAGGCGCTCGGCTTTGCGCTGGCCGCTTCGGACGAGGCGCCCGGCACCGCCCGCGCGCTTCTCGCCAAGGCGCGGAGCATGGTTGGAGAGACCCCGCTCATCGCCGAGGGCGAAGCGCTGCTGGACGAGGCGCCGAACGCCGGGTGAGAGGAGACCAGCTCAGCCCTTGCGGGGCTGGTAGGTCTGCTCGGGTCCGGGAAAGCTGCGCGCGCGCACTTCGCTTGCGTACGTCGCCGCCGCGGTCTCGATCTCCTCGGCGAGATTGGCATAGCGCTTCACGAAGCGGGGCACACGCTCGAACAGGCCGCACATGTCCTCTGTCACGAGCACCTGCCCATCGCACTGCGCCGAGCCGCCGATGCCGATGGTCGGGCAGGCGATGGCCTTGGTGGCGGCAATCGCGATCGGCTCGACCACGCCCTCGATCACGACCGCAAAGGCCCCTGCCGCGTCGAGCGCCTTGGCATCGTCCACGATCTTCTGCGCCTCGGCGTCCGAGCGTCCGCGCGCGTTGTAGCCGCCCAGTACGTTCACCGCCTGGGGGGTAAGGCCGACATGGCCCATCACCGGAATGCCGCGCTGCGTCAGGAAGGCGACGGTTTCGGCCATGGCCTCGCCGCCCTCCAGTTTGACCGCCGCGCAGCCGGTTTCCTTCAGCAGGCGGGCCGCGTTGGCAAAGGCCTGCTCGGGCGACTGCTCGTAAGTGCCAAATGGCATGTCGACGACTACGGCGGCGTGGTAGCTGCCCCGCACGACGGCGGCGCCGTGGTTGATCATCATCTCCAGCGTGACGGGCACACTGGAGGACAGGCCGTAGATCACCTGGCCCAGGCTGTCGCCCACGAGCAGGAGGTCGCAGTGCGCATCGAGCAGCTGCGCCTGGCGCGCGGTGTAGGCGGTGAGCATGACGATGGGCTCTGTCGTGACGCCATCATCCTTGCGCGCGCGGATGGCCGGGATCGTCAGGCGCTTCATCGGCGCGGGCGTGGGATGGGCACGGCTGGTCGCCGTGTCGAGCTGGAACGTCGTGGACATGGCCTCTCCTTTGGTGTGCCCGTTATGTGCTGCGCCTCCTAGCGGGAGGTGAAACTTGGCGCAAATGGCATGTTTTGCGCGGATTCCTGTTCAAAGGCCGCCCTTATGGGGCTTGCAGCTATTGCCTTGCGCGCGCCTTGGACTAGCTTGCGCCCATCAGCGAATTCAGGGATCCACGCATGTTTGGACGCGTCAAACCGCTCGACGCCATTTTGGCGACGGCGGAAAAGAAATCATTACATCGCTCGCTCGGGGCCATCCAGCTGACGCTTCTGGGCGTTGGCGCGATCATTGGCACCGGTATCTTCGTTCTCACCTCGGAGGCCGCGCAAAAGGCGGGGCCGGGCATGATGTGGGCCTTCGTCATCGCCGCGGTCGTCTGCGGCGTGGCGGCCCTGTGCTACTCCGAGATCGCCTCGATGGTGCCGGTCTCGGGCTCGGCGTACACCTATACCTACGCGGTCATGGGCGAACTGCTCGCCTGGATGGTGGGCTGGGCGCTCATCCTCGAATATGCGGTGGCCGCCAGCGCCGTTTCGGTCGGCTGGTCGGGCTACTTCGTGGGCCTTCTCAACAGCTGGGGCATCACCTTGCCCCATGCGATCTCGGTCGGGCCCTATGCGGGCGGTATCGTGAACCTGCCCGCGCTCCTGATCGCGCTGCTGGTGACCGCGCTGCTGATGGTCGGCACCACCGAAAGCGCGCGCGTCAACGCCGTGCTCGTGGCGATCAAGGTTACTGCACTTACGGTCTTCATCGTGCTCACACTGCCCGTCATCAAGGGCGAGAACTTCGAACCCTTCATGCCCAACGGCTGGTTCGGCAATGGCCAGGGCGCGGGCCTTGGCGCGGTGGGCGCGGCGGCCTCGATCTTCTTCGCCTATGTCGGCTTCGACGCGGTCTCGACCGCGGCTGAGGAGACCAAGAACCCCCAGAAGAACGTGCCCATCGGCCTGATCGGCAGCCTGGCGATCTGCACCGTTTTCTACCTGCTGGTTGCCGCAGGCGCGATCGGCGCCATCGGCGCGCAGCCGGTTTCGGGCCCCAACGGCGAGATCCTGGCGCCCGGCACCTCGATGCTGGCCGACCAGTGCAAGAGCCTTGTTGCCGCCGGCACCGAGCCGCTCGTCTGCTCGCGCGAGGCGCTGGCCCACGTGCTGCGCGCGGTGGGCTGGGAGCGTGTGGGCGACCTCATCGGCGTAGCCGCCTTCCTGGCGCTGCCCTCGGTCATTCTGATCATGCTCTTTGGCCAGACCCGCATCTTCTTCGTGATGGCGCGCGATGGCCTTCTCCCCGAGAAGCTCGCCTCGATCCACCCCAAGTGGAAGACCCCGCACATCGTGACCATGATCACCGGCGTTGCCGTCTCATTCTTTGCCGCGTTCCTGCCGGTGGGCCAGCTGGCCGACATCTCGAACTCGGGTACGCTGTTCGCCTTTTTCATGGTGGCCCTGGCCGTCCTGATCCTGCGCCGCACCCAACCCGACCGTCCGCGTCCGTTCCGCACGCCGCTGGTGTGGGTGGTTGCCCCGCTGGCCGCGGCTGGCTGCTTCGGCCTGTTCCTCAACCTGCCGTTTGAATCGAAGATGGTTCTTCCGGTCTGGGGCGGCATCGGCCTGATCGTCTACTTCGCCTACGGCTACCGCAAGAGCCACGTCGGACGCGGCCTTGTCGAGGTGCATGAGAGCGACGCCGATGCGCCACCGCAGCCGGTCCCGCCGATCGACTGAGCCTTGCGCATCAGGTTTCGAAACAGAAAAAGGGGGCGTCTGGGCGCCCCCTTTTTCGTGCGGGGAGGGAGATCGCGCTGACGATATCCTCATTGTGCGCACAGGTTATCCACATGCATCTCCACGCCCTTGCGCACAGCAAGGCGATTGCAAACGCACGCCAATGAGAACATAATGAGAACATTGTTCCCGTAACGGTGTTCTGCCATGACTTCGCATCCGTCCCTTTCCCTCCCGACCGCCGCCGAGCTTGGCGCCACCCGTCTTGGTGAGCAGCAGGGCGCGCGATGGACGCCGGGACAGGCAGGGGAAGCCACCGCGCATGGCGAGATCTTCGCTGCGGGCGATGAGGGCGCGGGCGCCGCGCTGGCCCTTGCCCTTGCGCTTGATCGCCAGCAGGCCCGCGCGCCCGATCCGCTGGCCGACACGCCCGATACGCGCATGTGGCTCTGGGTGCAGGATCGCAAGGCCCTGACCCACAGCGGACGCCCTTACCGGGCCGGGCTTCCCGAGAGCTTGCGCGACCGCCTGATCCATGTCGCGGTGAAGAGCCCGGAGGATGCGCTCTTCGCGCTTGAGGAAGGGCTGCGCTGCCGCGACCTTGCCTTCGTCATCGGCGAGATTTCGGGCAACCCGCGCGCGCTCGACATGACCGCCTCGCGCCGTCTTGGTCTTGCTGCGGAGCGTCATGGCGTGCCGTTCTGGCTGGTCCGGCTCGATGCCCGGCGCGATCTTTCCTCCGCGCGGATGCGCTGGGAGGTGGCCTCCGCGCCGTCCCTTGCGCCGCGCTGGAACGCGCAGGCGCCCGGCGCGCCCAGTTGGCAGGCGCAGCTCTTCCGCGCGCGGCGCCATCCTCCGGGCCAGTGGCTTTTGCGTGGGGATGGACGGCTGGTGGCCGAAACCGGCGGCGCGGCTCCCGAACTGCAGAACACCCTGGCGCGTGCCAAGGGAGGTGGCGGGGCCTGACGCGCCATGCTGGAAGGAGCCTCCTCCCGCCGTATCCTCGGCATCTGGCTACGTGTTCTGGCGCTCGACCGCTGGCGGCTGGGCGAAGGCCTTGCCGAAGGGGAGGGCGCTGATGCCCACCCGCTCGCGCTGATCGCCGAGACCGCGCATGGGCCGCGCATTGCCGCGGCCAACGCGGCGGGGCTCACCGCAGGCGCACAGGCGGGCATGATGCTGGCCGATGCACGCACGCTTTGTCCTGACCTCGCCGTGGCCCCGTCCGACCCGGCAGGAGACTTGGCGTTTCTGGAAAAGCTTGCGGGCTGGGCGCTGCGCTGGGGGCCCTGGTCCGCGCTTGATCCCCCCGATGGCCTGCTGGTCGATGTGACCGGGGTCGCGCATCTGTTCGGGGGGGAGGCGGCGCTGCTGGCCGATGCGCGCAGGGCCTTTGCGCGCCGCCGGCTGGCGACGCGCATGGCCATCGCGCCCACCGCCGGAGCCGCCTGGGCGCTTGCGCACCATGGCCCGGACGGGGCGATCCTGCGCGAAGGGGACGATCCGGTCCAGCGCCTCGCTAGCCTTCCCGTGGCCGCGCTCCGGCTCGACGGGGACGTCCTGACAGTTCTGCGGCGGCTGGGGCTCAAGCGGCTGGGAGATCTGGACGGCGTGGCACGCGACGCGCTGGTGCGGCGCTTTCGCAACCGCCGTTCGGCCAGCGCCAACCCGCTCATGCGCATGGACCAGCTTCTGGGCCGCGTGCCCGAACCGCTTCTGCCTGTCCTTGTTACCCACGCCCCGCTTGTCCAGCGGCGCTTGCTCGAACCGATCCGCCATCTGGCCCTTTTGGAGCAGGTGGTGCGGGATCTCTCGGGGGATATGGAGCGCGTGCTGGAAGGCCGGGGGGAAGGGGCACGGCGGCTCGAGTTGGGCCTCTGGAAAGTCGATGGCGAACTCGTCGTGCGCAAGGTCGAGATGGCGGCGCCCTCGCGCGCGGCCGCGCATCTGGCCGAGCTCTTCGCGCGGCGGATCGAGGATGTCGATGCGGGCTTCGGGATCGAGATGGTGCGCCTGCGTGCGCCCTGGTGCGAGCCGCTCGACCTGGCCCAGGGCGATCTCGAACAGGCAGGCGAGGAAGGCGAGGCGCGCGGAACCAGCCTTGCGGCTTGCGTAGACCGGCTGACGGTACGCCTCGGGGCCGGGGCGGTGGGCCGCCCGGTTCCCTTTGCCAGCCACATGCCCGAGCGTGCGCAGCGCTGGCAGGAACCTCTAGCCCCCCTCAAAACTTCGCAAAGCGTATCCGATTTCAAGATCAGACCTTTGAAAATACTGGATAATCCAGAACCTATATCGGTGATTTACGAGACACCGGACGGCCTGCCCCGGCGCTTTCGCTGGCGAGGCGCAACGCACGACGTCTTGCGCTCCGAAGGGCCCGAACGCATTGCCCCGGAATGGTGGCGGGAGCGCGGCGCCGTGCGCCTGCGCGACTATTACCGGATCGAGGATGCGACAGGACGTCGCTACTGGATCTATCGCAGCGGGGTTGTCGGAGACGGGCGCGGGGGTGTCCCGGCGTGGTTTCTCCAAGGGATCTTTGGGTAGATTTAAATCTATATTTTTCAGTTATTTAATGTCTACATTTCAAGTTTATAAGGAATTTTCCGAGGGCCATCGCCCTCGGGCTCCCCATCCCGTCTAGCTCACCTTGCGCGCGCCACATTGGTTGAGAAAGGCGAGGTTGCCGATTTTGGGGTCAAGGGACGATGGCCCCTTGAAAACGTATTTCCTTCTTCAGGTCGATCTGCTTCTCGGCATTCCCGCAAGAGAGGCTCGCGCAGGCGACAGTGGCGCGGTAGAGGGCGTCATGGCAGGTGGCAGGACCAAGATCTATTTCGACGGCGGTTGCCGTCCCAACCCGGGCCGCATGGAGGCGGCGGTCGTCGTGCGCGGCGAGGCGCATCTGTTCGACGATATGGGAGAGGGCGGCAGTTTCGATGCCGAGTGGATAGCGCTGCTGGAGGCGCTCGATCTTGCCTGCCGGATTGGCCTTGAGGACGTGGTCCTGCTCGGCGATGCGCTGGCCGTGGTGAACGAGGCGCAGGCCGTGCTGGACGGTGGTTCGGGGCGGGAGCTCTACGCCGCGCGTTTGCGCGCCCTCATCGCAGGTGGTCCCAGAGTGCGCGTGCGCTGGGTCCGGCGGGGGCAGAACCTTGCCGGGATCGCCCTCGACAGGCGGCGCCTGCGCTGAAGGCGCGTTGCCCGATTACCCGGCAATCGCGCCAAATTTGCCTGCCTGGTAGTCTTGGATCGCCGCGTGGATTTCCTCGCGGGTGTTCATCACGAAGGGGCCGTGTGCGACAACCGGCTCGCCAATGGGATCGGCGTGCCCGTAGAGCAGGGTTACGGGGGCTTGCGTGGTGATCTCCACCTCGTCACCGCCCTGGTCGAGTTCGACGAGATGCGCTTCCCGGCACGCAGTGCGGCCAATGACCGGCTCGCCCGTAACGACATAGAGGAACACCGTGCGCGCCGAGGGAGCCGGCAGCGTCAGGCTGGCCCCGGCCTCCAGTTCCACCGTCATCATCGCCACCCCGGTAAGCGAGGTATAGGGCCCTGTCTCCTCGCGGAACTCGCCAGAGATCAGGTTCACCGTTCCGCCTGGCACCGCGATGGCCGGAATGTCCGCGCGCTGCAGGCCGGTGTAGGAGGGTTGGGTCATCTTGAGGCGGGCGGGCAGGTTGACCCACAGTTGCAGGATCTCGAGCGGGCCGCCGCTCTGTTTGAAGCTCTCCGGGCTGATCTCGGCGTGGATGAGCCCCGAGCCCGCCGTCATCCACTGGATCCCGCCTTCACCGATCACGCTTTCGTGCCCGCCGCTGTCGAGGTGTGCCATCTCGCCCTTGAGGATGAAGCTGACCGTCTCGAAGCCGCGGTGCGGGTGCGGGCCGAAGGGGAGGCTATGGTTGCCGGGGGCATAGACCTGCGGGCCATGGTGGTTGAGGAACAGGAATGGATCGAGCTGGGGCAGATCGCGGCTCGGCAGCGGGCGGCGCGTGGTGAGGTCGCCGATATCGTCGCGAAGGGCGGGGTGCTGGCGGAGAACCTGGCGCATGGAGAGGTCTTTCTTTGGGATGCAGCGAACGTGCGCTCAACGGCGCGAGGTCGGCCTTTGTTTCAATTCGTCGAGGGCGTCCGCGTTGTCGCGCCCCCAGCCGTAGAGCAGTTCGACAGGCTCCACGAAGCGCAGGCCGAGCGGTGTCAGGCGATATTCGACCGCGGGTGGGATCGTGCCCTGGACGTGGCGCGATATGAGACCGGAATATTCCATATCTCGAAGGGTTTGCGTCAGCATCTTCTTGGAGATTCCAGGAAGGCTGCGCAAGAGCACACCGGTGCGCGCGGCCCCTTCGTGGCGGGCGTGGAGCGTGTGCAGGACCATGCTGGTCCACTTGGTCGCGAAGAGTTCGAGGACCCGGCGCGGCGCGCAGTCCTCGCGCCACTGGTCCTCGGGGGTACCTGGTTGCATGGGTGGTTACCTCCTGGTGCCTATGTCCCGAAATGGTGCCTTCTGGAAGGGTCGTGCATTCCTGCCTAGATCGGGGGCCAAGGTAAACCTGCAAAGCTGAGAAACGGAGAATTGCATGACCCGCACTGCACTCGTGGTGGGCGCAACTGGCATTACCGGCAGCGCCGTCGCGCGCGAGCTCGTCGCCGAAGGCTGGAAGGTCCATGCCCTTGCTCGCCGCCCGCAGGAACAGGACGGGGTGATGCCGGTCGCGGCCGATCTGCTCGACGAGCAAGCCACGAAGGCCGCCCTGGCGGGCATCCATCCTGACGCGGTCTTCCTCACTACATGGCTGCGCCGGGACAGCGAGGTCGAAAACATCCGCGTGAACGGCGCGATGGTGCGCAACCTGCTGGCCGCGCTGCCTCCCGCCCGCAGTACGCGGCACGTGGCGCTGGTGACCGGGCTCAAGCACTACCTCGGGCCCTTCGAGGCCTACGGTAAGGGCCTCCTGCCCAAGACCCCCTTCCGCGAGGAGCAGGGGCGGCTCGATGTCGAAAATTTCTACTACGCGCAGGAGGACGAACTCTTCGCCGCGGCCGAGCGCGATGGCTTCACCTGGTCGGTCCACCGCCCGCACACGGTGATCGGCAAGGCCGTGGGCAACGCGATGAACATGGGCACCACGCTGGCCGTCTATGCCACGATCTGCCGCGAAACGGGGCGTCCCTTCACCTTCCCGGGATCGGCGATGCAGTGGAATGGCCTCACCGACATGACCGACGCGCGCCAACTGGCCCGCCAACTGGTCTGGGCCGCAACCACACCTGAGGCGGCGAACGAGGCCTTCAACATCGTCAACGGCGACGTCTTTCGCTGGAGCTGGATGTGGCAGCGGATCGCGCAGTGGTTCGGCATCGAGGCTGCGCCGTTCGATGGCACCGTGCGCCCGCTGGAGGAGCAGATGCGGGGCGATGCCGCCATCTGGACCGGCATCGCGGCGCGCCATAGCCTTGCCGAGAGCGATCTTACGCGCCTCGCGTCCCCCTGGCACACCGATGCCGATCTGGGGCGCCCCATCGAGGTCGTCACCGACATGGGCAAGAGCCGCAAGCTGGGATTTGCCGGGTACCAGGCGACCGACGAGGCGTTCTTCGATCTCTTTGCCAAGCTGCGCGCCGATCGCCTCATCCTCTGAGCGTGCCGCGCATTGCGCGCGCGCTCTTGACAGTCTTGCGCCCGAAGCGGGACAACCGGCGCACTTGAGGGGAGTGCGCCGTTGAAGCAGGTTCTGGTGTTATGCAGCGCAGTCCTGTGCGCTCTGGTCCTGGCGATCATGGGGACCACGCCTCCGTCGCCGCGCGGACAGGATGCGCCCGGCGAGGCGTTCTCGGCCGAAAGGGCCATGGCGCATGTGGATCGGATCGCCCGTAGACCACACCCCAGCGGTTCCGCCGAAATTGCGCAGGTACGTGCCCTGCTGAGCGCGCAGCTGCGCGAACAGGGGCTGGTGGTGCGTGAACAGGCAGGCGCGTTTGACGATCTGAGCCGCCAGCATCTCAACGCGAGGGCGGGGCTGGACAGAGCGGAAATCCCGCTCGTCAACGTCGTTGCGCAGCTGCCCGGACGCGATCCCTCGCTGCCCGGGGTGGCCCTGATGGCGCACTACGACAGCGTTGAGGGCTCGCCCGGCGCAGCCGATGATGGAGCCGGGGTGGCCACGATCCTTGAAACCGTGCGGGCCCTGAAGGCAGGGCCTGTTCCAGCGCGCACCCTTTACGTTCTCCTGACCGATGGCGAAGAGGCCGGGCTTCGCGGAGCCAGGATGTTCTTCGAAGCCGCGCCCGAGGCCGAGCGGATCGGCGCTATCATCAACCTCGAGGCGCGCGGCGGCGGGGGTGTGGCCCGCATGTTCCAGACCTCACGGGACAACGGCGAAGTGGCGGGTCTCTGGGCGAAGGCGGCGAGGCACCCGGGCGGGGATTCGCTGTCGACCTTCATCTATGCCTTCCTGCCCAACGACACCGATCTTACCGTTGCGCTCGAGCGCGACTACGCGGCCTGGAACTTCGCCTTCATCGGGCGGCCCGAACTCTACCATTCGCCCCAGGCCACACCAGCCAACCTGGACCGGGGTTCGCTCCAGCAGATGGGCGACCAGACGCTGGGGCTGACCCGGGCGCTGCTGGGCGCGGAACACCTCCCTGAGCCTGCGCCCGGTCGGGTCTTCTTCGATGTCTTTGGCCTCTTCGTGCTCGACTACGCGCCGGTGTGGGGCTGGGTCATGTTGGCCCTTGCCGTTGCGGGCGGCGGGCTGGCGGTCGCGGGACGTGTCGAGGGGTGCGCGGCGCTGAGCGGGCTGGTGCGGATGCTGGTGCTGCTGGTCGGATCGGCGCTGGTCTTCACGGGCCTCAACATGCTCTCGGTCTCGGGCGAGGGGGTGAACTACTATGACAGGCTGGCCGCGATCCAACGCCTTCAGGCCATGGTCGCCTTGGCCGCCGTGGCGCTGGCCGTGGCGACGTTCGGCCGCAAGCCCCGGGGCGTGAGCGGCGACGTCGGCGCAATGGTGCCGATCCTGCTGCTGGGCGGCGCGGCACAGGCGCTTGCGCCGGTGGCGGCCTATCCGCTGACGATCCCGCTCATGCTGACGGGGCTTGCCGCCGGGCTGCGGCGTTTCGTTCCTGCTGGCCTTGCGCTGGTGGTGGACGGCGTGGTGGCGGCCGTGAGCCTGGGGTACGGCCTGACGCTGGGCTTCCTGCTGATGCAGGGGGTGGGGCCGGATATGCCGGGCGCGGTGGCGCTGCCGCTGGGCGTGGCCGTGATGACCTTGCTTCCCTTGCGTCCGCAGCCGCTTTCACGCGGAACCCTGGCCATTTGCGTGACTTGCCTGCTCACGGCGGCGGTGGCAGTGGCCGCCTGGGTGCGCTTCGATGACATGGCCGCGACGATCGCCACCTATTCCTAGGCTCCGGGCTGGCGCAGGGTCAAATAAGAACATATAAGGAACATTATTCCTTTCGTGATTGCGTTCGTTTGCCATGCCCGAAGCTCCGCTGACCCCTGATCGCCGCCGTGTGACTGTCGATCCCGACAGCGTGGAGCCGCCTGCGCGCAGTTCCTTCGTGGAACTGGGGCTGGTGAGCTGCTTCTCGTTTCTGCGCGGGGCCTCGGATGCGGTGAGCCTGGTCGAGACCGCGTATGAGCTGGGCTACGATGCCATCGGCATTGCCGACGTGAACTCGATGGCAGGCGTGGTGCGCATCCACGCCGAGGCCCGCGCGCTCAAGCTGCGCCCCGTCATCGGCTGCCGGGTCGAGACCGTTGAGGGGCTGACCTTCCTTGCCTATCCGCAGGACCGCGCGGCCTATGGGCGGCTTTGCGCGCTGATTTCAGCCGGGCGCATGGGGACGCTCGACGGGGAATGGCAGGACAAGGGCGTATGCGAGATTTCGCTGGCGATGCTGGCTGCGCGGGGGGAGGGCGTCCACCTCGTGCTGGTGCCGCCGCGCGACCTGGAGGAGCGTTTCACGATTGCCGTGGAAAGCAACGTGGTTGCCCTTGGGGGGGAGGGCGCGCAGGCCCCGGCGTTGCTTGAACGCACAGGCTCACTGGAAGAGCTGCTGCCCGACCTTGCCGTCCACCTCCCCGGGCTTGGCCACATTGCCGCGTGCTATCTCCATGTCGGGGATGATGTGGCGCGGATCGCGCAGCTTGACGCGATGGCGCGCGGGGCAGGGCTTGCGCTGCTCGCCACCAACGACGTGCTCTACCATGCGCCCGAGCGCCGTCCGCTGCACGACGTGATGACCGCGATCCGCCACCGGACCACCGTCGCACGCGCCGGATTGGCGCTGGAGCCCAATGGCGAGCGGCACCTCAAGTCCCCGGCCGAGATGGAGCGGCTCTTTGCGCGCTGGCCCCACGCGATCCATGCCGCGCGTGACCTCGCCGATGCCTGCACCTTCAGCCTGGAGGAATTGCAGTACGAGTACCCCGAAGAGATCTGCCCGGGCGGGCGCGATCCGCAGGCGCAGCTTGAGCTCCTGACCTGGGAGGGGGCGGCCCGGCGCTACCCCGAAGGCACACCCGAGGCGGTGGACGCCACGTTGCACCGCGAACTCGCGCTGATCGGCAAGATGGGGCTGGCGCGCTATTTCCTGACGATCAAGGACATCGTCGATTTCGCGCGCGGGCAGGAGCCGCCGATCCTGTGCCAAGGGCGCGGCTCGGCGGCCAATTCGGCGGTCTGCTACTGTCTCGAGATCACCGCGGTCGATCCGGCCAAGCACGCGCTGCTCTTCGACCGCTTCATTTCCGAGGAGCGCAAGGAGCCGCCCGACATCGACGTCGACTTCGAGCACGAGCGGCGCGAGGAGGTGATCCAGTATATCTACAAGCGCTACGGCCGCCACCGGGCGGGGCTGTGCGCCACGGTCATCCACTACCGTCCGCGCATGGCGATCCGCGAGGTGGGCAAGGCGATGGGCCTGACCGAGGACGTGACAAGCGCGCTCGCGCGCACCGTCTGGGGTGGCTACGGCAAGGAAATCGGCGAGAAGCACGTCAACGAGACGGGCATGGACCTTACTGATCCACACTTGCGGCGTGTTCTCAAGTTGACCGAACAAATGATTGGTATGCCAAGGCATTTGTCGCAGCACGTGGGCGGGTTCATCCTCACTCAAGGGGCGCTGAGCGAAACCGTGCCGATCGGCAACGGGGCCATGGCGGACCGCTCCTTCATCGAGTGGGACAAGGATGACATCGACGCGCTGGGCATTCTCAAGGTCGATGTACTGGCGCTCGGCATGCTTACCTGCATCCGTAAGTGCCTGGACCTGCTGGGGGCGCATCATGGCCGCGACCTGACGCTGGCCACGGTCCCGCGCGAGGACCCGGAGACCTACGCGATGCTGCGCAAGGGAGATTCGCTGGGCGTGTTCCAGGTGGAGAGCCGCGCGCAGATGAACATGCTCCCGCGCCTGCGTCCGCGCGAATTCTACGACCTTGTCATTCAGGTCGCCATCGTGCGCCCCGGCCCCATCCAGGGCGACATGGTCCATCCCTACCTCAAGCGGCGGCGCGGGGAGGAGGCGGTGGCGATCCCCGCACCCGCGCCCGAGCATGGCCCGCCGGACGAGTTGACCAGTATTCTCGCGCGCACGCTGGGGGTTCCGATCTTCCAGGAGCAGGCGATGAAGATCGCGCTTGATGCCGCGAAGTTCTCCAGCGCCGAAGCCAACCGGCTGCGCAAGGCCATGGCGACCTTCCGTTCGCGCGGGATGGTCCACGAACTGGAGGACATGATGGTTGGGCGGATGGTCGCGCGCGGTTACGATCCCGATTTCGCCGAGCGCTGCTTCAACCAGATCAAGGGCTTTGGCGAATATGGGTTTCCCGAAAGCCACGCGGCGAGCTTTGCGCACCTTGTCTACGTGTCGAGCTGGCTGAAATGCCATTTCCCGGCGGCTTTTGCCGCCGCGCTCCTCAATTCGCAGCCCATGGGCTTCTACGCGCCCGCGCAGATCGTGCGCGATGCGCGTGAGCACGGGGTGGAGGTCCGTGCCGTTGACGTGAACCACTCGCACTGGGACTGCACGCTGGAGGATTCTCCCAGGGACGCTGGACGTGTCGCGTTGCGGCTGGGTCTGCGGCAGATCGATGGTTTCCCCGAATACGCCGCGGCCAAGCTGGTGGCCGCGCGCACCGCAGGTGGGGCCTTCGCCGACGTTGCCGCCCTGCGCGAGCGGGCGCATCTGGGGCCAGCCCTGGTCGAGAAGCTGGCCTCGGCCGATGCCTTCTCCTCGCTTGCCCTGCCGCGCCGCCAGGCCCTGTGGGAGGCGCGCAGCCTGATCGCCGCGCCCGACCTTCCGCTCTTCGCGGCGGCGGCGGCCCGCGACGAGGGGGCTGAGACATCGCCCACACGCCTCCCGGGCATGCCTCTCAGCGAGGAAGTGGTCGCCGACTACCAGACCCAGCGGCTGAGCCTGAAAGCGCATCCCATGGCCTTTCTGAGGGCATCCCTGGCCGAACGTGGCTTCGTACGCTGCGGAGATCTGCGCGCGCGCAAGTTTCGCGCGATGGTCAAGGTCGCGGGCGTGGTCCTCATCCGTCAGCGCCCGGGAAGCGCCAAGGGCGTGTGCTTCATCACGCTGGAGGACGAGACGGGGGTAGCCAATATCGTGGTCTGGCCCGATCTCATGGAAAAGCAGCGCCGCGTCATCATGGGGGCGCGCGTCATGGAAGTGCGCGGGCGGGTCGAATACGACGACGAGGTGATCCACGTCATCGCCGCGCACCTTACCGACGCGACGCAGGACCTGCACCGCTTGTCCGAGGACCTTCTGCCCGCCTCCCCGGCGCGTGCCGATCATGTGACCAACCCGTTGCCGAGCCGCGCCGAGCATATGGCCGCGGCCGGGGCCCGAGGCGACGGATCGGGGGAGGCCTTCACGCCGGTCGAGCCCTGGCGCGCGCCGGGTCCGGGCAACCGCGATTGCGGCTACCATCGCAGCCACCCGCGCGATGTCCGCGTGATCCCCAAGTCACGTGACTTTCATTGAATTTCGCTATCGTTCGTTATGTATTTGCACGACGTTAACCACTTGGGCGCATGTCTAGCCGGGGAATTGAAGGAGGAGATTGCGACGTGGCGCTTATCAAGGCGTTCTTTCCGGCCGGGCTGCTGACTTGGATCGTGGCGGGTATTCTGGGCTCGCAGGGCATGCGTGGCGGCGTACTCCTGCTCGAGCGCGCGTCGATCGACGGCCATACCTTTTTCTGGTCCTGGCCCCTGTTCCTGGCCGCAACCGGCCTGTCCTGGTTCGTCGTGGCCATGCTGAGCGACTGAGACCGCCACTTGCAGGACACGCCAGGCGGGAGCAAAGCGGCGCGACACGGCTTGTAAGGGCCATGTTCTCGTTTCTTGGCCGCCTGCCTCTCGACCGGATTGCCCTCGTTCTCCTGGCGCTGGTGTGCCTTGTGGCGGCCGGGCTGACCTGGCTCGCCGATCATCCCGAACACGATCCGCGCGCGCCGCTGACGCTTGACCAGCCCGAGGGGTGGGCCACCGGGCTCAAGCTCGCGGCCCTGCGTGACGATGCCAAGGCATGTGCCGCCTTTCTGGAGCGCAGCGCCATCAGTCCTGAGATCCTGCCGGCCACCGGCGATGGCGCCTGTCGGCGCGAGGATCGCCAGCAACTGGCCGCGGTCTCTGCCTTGGGATTTGGGCTACGCCCCTCCACGGCGCAGACGACCTGCGCGGTCGATGCCGCCTTTGCGCGCTGGCTGCGCCATGGCATCGAGCCCGCGGCGCGCGCACATCTGGGGCAGGGTGTCGCCCGGATCGAGCACATGGGGACCTACAACTGCCGCCGGATCGGTGGCGGCGAGGAGGGAAGCTGGAGCGAGCACGCTACCGGCAACGCCATCGACATTGCGGGCTTCGTCCTGGAGGATGGCACGCGCGTCACCGTGCTCGACGACTGGGAGGAGGAGAGCGGCGGCAAGGCGGCGTTTCTCCACGCGGTGCGCGATGCAGCCTGCGGGCCCTTTGCGACCGTGCTTTCGCCCGACTACAACGCCGCGCACGCCAATCACCTTCATCTGGACCAGGCGCGGCGCACGATGGGCGCTACGGCCTGTCGCTAGGACGAGGTGTCATGAATGTGATGGGAGGGCGCTCTGTCGCACCCGGTCCGGCGCTTTGGCCGGGAAGAGAAGTGGTGACCCCTACGGGACTCGAACCCGTGTTTCAGCCGTGAAAGGGCCGCGTCCTAGACCGCTAGACGAAGGGGCCGTTAAGCCATTTTAAAACCTGCCAGGCACAGCACCGAAATGGTGACCCCTACGGGACTCGAACCCGTGTTTCAGCCGTGAAAGGGCCGCGTCCTAGACCGCTAGACGAAGGGGCCACGAAGGCCATGTAAGGCGTTTCAAAAAAGCTTGGTGACCCCTACGGGACTCGAACCCGTGTTTCAGCCGTGAGAGGGCCGCGTCCTAGACCGCTAGACGAAGGGGCCGTTAAGCCATTTTAAAACCTGCCAGGCACAGCACCGAAATGGTGACCCCTACGGGACTCGAACCCGTGTTTCAGCCGTGAAAGGGCCGCGTCCTAGACCGCTAGACGAAGGGGCCAAACCGTGCTGCGCCGGTGGCAGGACCGCGCCTCTAGCGGGGGTCCCATGAACGGTCAACCCCTATCGTTGGCGAAAAATGAAATTCCTGCAAAAATTCTTGAAACTCAGTCGGCAAAGGCGGCGTCTTCGATGTGCAGTTCGGCCTGGGGGCGCGGGCCCCAGTCGTCGATCTTGGTGCGCCCGGCGAGCCACAGGCGGCGTCCCTCGCTGCCATGGAGGAGGGCCTGACCCATGTCGGTTTCGGCCGCGCGGAAGGCCATGGCCTTGAAACGCCCGCCGTCCTGTCCGCCCACGATCAGGCGCACATGGTCCTTGCCCACGACGTCGGCCTTGAACACGCGCACCGGCCCCACGGCCACGCGCGGGCCCGGCCAACCCATGCCGTAAGGGCCTGCGCCGTCGAGCGTTTCGACAAGATCGGGCGTAAGCCCCCCCGGTGAGAGCGCCAGGTCGAGGCGAATCGACTGGCTGGCGCTGGCGCGCGCGACATCGCCGGCAAGGCGCTCGTCGAGCCAGTCGGACAGGGCATCCAGCTTGTCCGGCGCAATGGTAAGGCCGCAGGCCATGGCGTGGCCGCCGCCTGCCACCAGCAGGCCCGCCTCGCGCGCGGCAATGATCGCCGCGCCCAGGTCCACGCCCGCGATCGAGCGGCCCGATCCCTTGCCATTGCCTGCCTCGTCAGCCTCAAGCGCGATGACAAGGGCAGGCTTGCCGGTCTTCTCCTTGATGCGCCCGGCGACGATGCCGATGACACCGGGGTGCCAGCCTGCGCCAGCGAGGACGAGGACCGAGCGGTTGTCTTGGCGGGCAAGCTGTTCCTCGGCGGCTTCCTGCACGGCCTGCTCGATCGCGCGGCGCTCGTCGTTGAGGTGCGAGAGCTGGGCGGCGATCTGCTCGGCCTCGTGCGGGTCGGTGGTGGTGAGAAGGCGCACGCCCAGCGTCGATTCGCCGACACGCCCGCCGGCGTTGATGCGCGGGCCCAGCGCAAAGCCGAGGTCCGAGCAGGTGGGGGCGCGGCTCAGGCGGCTCGCATCGATCAGCGCGGACATGCCGATGTGCTCGCGCCTGGCCATGACCTTGAGCCCCTGGGCCACGAGCGCGCGGTTGAGGCCGTGAAGCGAGGCGACGTCCGCCACCGTGCCCAGCGCGACGAGATCGAGCAGGGCGAAGAGATCGGGCTCAGGCCTCTCCTGGAAATAGCCGCGCGCGCGCAGCGTGCGCACGGTGGCGATGGCAAGGAGGAACGCAACGCCCACCGCGGCCAGGTTGCCGTGTGAGGCGGCAAGGTCGCTCTCGTCGAGGCGGTTGGGATTGACCAGGGCAACCGTTCTGGGAAGCTCGGGCGAGCACTTGTGGTGGTCGACCACGACGACATCGAGCCCGGCATCCTTCGCCATGGCCAGCGCCTCGTGCGCCATGGCCCCGCAGTCGACCGTGACGACGAGATCGGAGCCTTCCTTGCCCAGGCGTACCAGCGCTTCGCCCGAAGGACCGTAGCCTTCGAGCAGGCGGTCGGGGATGTAGTAGCGCGCCTCGATGCCCAGACGGCGCAGCAGCAGGATCAGCAGCGCCGCGCTGGTTGCACCATCGACGTCATAGTCGCCGTAGACGGTGATCGCCTCGCGCTTCTGGACCGCATCGGCCAGGCGCGCAGCGGCCACGTCCATGTCCTGGAACTCGGACGGGTCGGGCAGGAAGGCGCGCAGCGAGGGATTACGATGGCGGTCAAGATCGCTGCGATCGACCCCGCGTGAAAGAAGGAGTTGGGTGACGATGTCGTCCTCCAGCCCGCCGGGGCTTCCGAAGCCTTGCGAGATATCCATGTTTCCCCCACGCCAGAGCCAGGACTTGCCGGTGAGGGAGCGTTCGATGCCGAAAACGGTTGAAGGTCGCGAAGCCATGGCGCTGCGGTTACACGTACCGCGTGGCAACGGTAAAGAGCGTTCACGCCGCCAGCACCCGGGCATGAGGAGTAGACCCCGAAATGAGCCATCTGGCGATCATCTGGCACAGCCGAACAGGGGCGGCCCGCGCGCTGTCGCAGGCGCTGGAAGAGGGCGCGCGTGATGCAGGTGAGGGGGCCGGTGTGCGCCGTATCCGCGCGCGGGACGTGACGGCGGACGATATCCTGGAGGCAGGGGCCTATGTCTTCGTGTGCCCCGAGAACCTTGCCAGCATGACGGGCGAGATGAAGGAGATGTTCGACCAGGCCTACTACCCGGTGCTGGGCCGCATCGAGGGGCGGGGCTATGCGACGGTGATCGCGGCCGGCTCGGACGGACACGGCGCGCAGGCCCAGATCGAGCGTATCGCCATGGGCTGGCGGCTCAAGCGTGTGGCCGACGGGATGATCGTCAACCTGGGGGCGCAGACGCCCGAGGAGATCCTGGCGCCCAAGATAGTGCCGCAGGCATCTCTATCGGCATGCCGGGAGATGGGCGAGGCGCTCGCGACAGGGCTTGCCATGGGCGTCTTCTGACCCGTCCTGAGACGAAGGTGCGCAAGAGACTCGACGAACGGGGGCCAGTTGTGGCCTATTGGACGAGGAGGCTTGGCTGTGCGCCAATGCGGTTCGGGGGCCCGGGAGGACGGCAAGAGCGGTGGAAGCGAGCGTTTCAACCAGGGCCTGGCCCGTCGCGGACGAGGCCTTTGCGCTCGTCTTCGCGCCTGGAGCCCGCCCGGATCTTGCCACCATACGCCGCATTGTCGAGGAAGGCGGAAACGACGGCCTTGTCGCGCGGTTGAGCCATGAGCCCCCGGCCGAGGAAGGCTGGGTGGAAATCCTGGCAAGCGGCCTGACGTTCGACCTGCGCGGCCTTGCCCCCGCCGAGGCCGAGCCGCTACCGGCGTCTGCCCAGAGATATGGTTTTGCTCCGGCGGACGAGAATGCGCCCACAGCACCGGGCGAAGCCGTGATCCTGGGGCCTGCGGGCCATATTGCCGCTGGAGCGGGACTGGCGCCGGTCATTCGCACCATGGCCGGGCTGGCCGCGAACCTGGCGCTGCATCTGCCGCTCCGAGAGATACTCTGGCCTCCAGCCCGCAGTGCGATGGAGCCCGCCTATTTTGCCCGCCTCGTCCTCAACTGGCTGGCGGGCGGGGCTTTTCCGGCGTTGGGGCTGACCTCGCTGGCCCGTGCGCCCGATGGCAGCGTAGCGAGCCAGGGGCTGGCGTTCTTCACGGGCGCGGAAATGCAACTCGAAGCCGGAGCTGAGGGCGACCCCGTGGCGGATATCAAGCTTGCGGTGCGGCTGGTTGATTACCTCGTCGCAAACGGAGTGCCTCCAGACGAGGTGGAGATCTGCATCGGCGCCGAGCAGCTTGTCCTCGAGCCTGCAGGGCAGGGGCGCAAGATCTGGGCGTGGCGCGCTGAATGACCCTGCGCGAGGGTGGCAGGCGTAAATTCCTCGCGTTCCGATCGGTCAACCGCCAGAGCGCACCGGGATACGATCCCGCCCTTCAGCGTCATCACCTCCTGCCACGCCAGTTGCTGGCCCGCACCAGCTTTGAACGGATGTTTCGCGAAATCGGCGATGGTCATGCCCGTTTCGAGGACTTTCGCGAAAATGGCCTGCTGCTGCCCTGCCGCGAGGTGGCGGCGCTGCGGCTTGGGCTGCCGCTCCACCGAGGGCCGCATCGCCGTTACAGCGAACTCGTCACGTTGCGGGTGGGGCAGATCGAGGCGGACTGGGCCCGCCAGCGGAGCCGCGATCCCGCGCAGGCGGCACGCCAGGCGCAGATGCGCCTCGCGCTTCTGCAGCGGGCCTTGCGGCGCTTCCTGCTCGACACGCGGATCCAGCGTCCGCTGCTGAACCGTTATGACCCGGCCACGCGCGACTTCTCCGAGCTCGATGAGGTGGCCGAAGCCCTCTGGGCGGCAACGCCTGTCCCCGCCGTGCCGCCGGAAAGCGCCGAGCCTGCGGTTCAGGCCATGCCGGTGCGGCCACGCAGGCGGGCCAGGGCCTCCTGATATTCGCGTTCGAGGCGCTCGGTGCGCGCCGCAACGCTTTCCACGGCCTGGACAGCACCGATCCCTTGCCCGGCGCCCCAGATGTCCTTCCAGGCCTTGGCCGCGGTATTCCCGCCCGAGCCGAAGTTCATCTGACTTCGGTCCCCTTCGGGCAGGTTGTCGGGATCGAGCCCGGCCGCCACGATCGAGGGGCGCAGATAGTTGCCGTGAACGCCGGTGAACAGGTTCGAATAGACGATGTCGGAGGCCGATCCCGCCACGATGGCGTCCTTGTAGCCCTGTACGGCCTGGGCTTCCTCGGTCGCGATCCAGGGGGTGCCGATATAGGCGAAGTCGGCGCCAAGGGCCTGTGCGGCGAGGATGGCGGGACCATTGGCAATCGAGCCGGAGAGGGCGAGGGGCCCATCAAACCAGCTGCGGATCTCCTGAACCAGCGCGAAGGGGGAGAGGCGTCCGGCATGCCCGCCAGCCCCGGCCGCGACCGCAATGAGGCCGTCCGCGCCCTTGTCGACCGCCTTGCGGGCGAAGCGGTCGTCGATCACGTCGTGGAGGACCATCCCGCCCCAGTCGTGAACCGCTTGGTTCAGCTCCGCATTGGCTCCGAGCGAGGTGATGACAAGCGGCGCCTTCCACTTTTCCAGCACGGCGAGGTCTTCCTCCACGCGGGCGTTCGACTTGTGGACGATCATGTTGACCGCAAAGGGAGCCTCGCACCCCGCAGTTTCCTCGGTAATCTGATGAAGCCATTCGTCGAGCTGGCTGACGGGCCGCGCGTTGAGCGAGGGAAAGGAGCCGACGATGCCGGAGCGCACCTGTGCGATCACGAGCTCGGGGCCGGAGACCAGGAACATTGGAGCAGCAATCACGGGCAGGCGCAGCTTGGCGCGAAGACGCGCTGCGGCGCCGCTGTCAGGTCCAGTCACGGGCAATCTCTCTTCCAGAACATATGCTTTGTCCAAAAGGATAGGCGGGCGGAAGCGAACTGTCGAGATTGCTTTACGTATAGGGAAAGAAAAATCGTCGGCGCGGCATACGAGAAGGGCGGGAAAAGCATATGCTCTTCCCGCCCTTCTGCGTTTGTCTTGGTGGGGGTGTCAGGCGCCCACGGCGTTGGCTGCGCTCAGCACCGCGCGTACGCTGGCGGTCGCCACGTCCTCGTCGATGCCCACACCCCAGATGACCTGGCCCTCGGGCGTCACACATTCGACGTAAGCGGCGGCGCGGGCGTTGGAATCCTTGCCCATCGAGTGCTCGGCATAGTCGCGCACGTCGAGCTTGACGCCAAAGCCCTCATCGAGCGTCGCCACGATCGAGGAGATCAGGCCCTTGCCACGGCCCGAGACCGACTGTTCCTGGCCATCGACGCCGATCTTGCCGGCAAAGACGCGGGTGCCGTCGCTGCCACGTGCCTCGTCCCAGTCGATGAGCTGGAAACGCTGCGGCGCATCGAGGCGATAGGCTGCGCGGAACACGTCCCAGATGTCACCGGCCTGCAGCTCGCGGCCGAGTTCGTCGGCCAGGTTCTGCACGTGCTTGGAGAAGTGCGCCTGCATCCGCTTGGGCAGCTTGAGGCCCTGGTCCTGCTCGATGACCCAGGCAAAGCCGCCCTTGCCCGACTGGGAGTTGACGCGGATGACCGCCTCATAGTCGCGGCCGAGGTCCGCGGGGTCGATCGGCAGGTAAGGTACCGCCCAGACTTCGTCGTTGCGCGTTTCCTTGGCCGCAAAGCCCTTCTTGATCGCGTCCTGGTGCGAACCCGAGAACGCGGTGAAGACCAGTTCGCCGCCGTAGGGATGGCGTTCGGGAACCTTGAGCTGGTTGCAGTACTCGACCGTCTGGATCACTTCGTCGATGTCCGAGAAGTCCAGTTCGGGGCTGACGCCCTGCGTGTACATGTTCATCGCAACCGTCACCAGGCAGCAGTTGCCGGTGCGCTCGCCATTGCCGAACAGGCAGCCCTCGACACGGTCCGCGCCCGCCATCAGGCCCAGTTCCGCCGCGGCAACGCCGGTGCCCCGGTCGTTGTGGGTGTGCAGCGAGATGACCGCGCTTTCGCGGTTGGGCAGGTTGCGGCAGAAGTACTCGATCTGGTCGGCGTAGATGTTGGGCGTTGCCGCCTCGACCGTGGCCGGCAGATTGAGGATGATCGGGTTCTCGGGCGTGGGCTGGAGAACCTCCATCACCGCCTCGCAGCACTCGATTGAGAAATCGAGTTCGGCGGTCGAGAACGTCTCGGGGCTGTACTCCACGTTCCACTTGGTCTGCGGATACTTCGCGATCTGGTCGCGGATGATCTTCGCGCCGTTGACGGCAATGCCGCGCACGTCCTTGCGGTCCATGTTGAAGACCACATTGCGCCACAGCGGCGAAACCGCGTTGTAGACGTGGACGATCGCTTCGTGAACGCCCGCGAGGCTCTCGAACGACTTCTCGATCAGGTCCTGGCGCGACTGGGTCAGCACCTGGACGAGAACGTCCTCGGGGATACGGCCCGAATCGACGAGACCGCGGATGAAATTGAACTCGGTCGCGCCTGCGCTTGGGAAGCCGACCTCGATCTCCTTCAGGCCAACCTTGACGAGCAGATCGAAGAAGCGGGTCTTCTTCTCCGCGCCCATCGGATCGATGAGGGCCTGGTTGCCATCGCGCAGGTCCGTGGAGAGCCAGCGCGGCGCCTTGGTGATCGTCTGCGACGGCCACTGGCGGTTGGGCAGGTCGATCTGCGGGAAGGGGCGATACTTGACCGAGGGGTCTTTCAGCATTGTCATGGGTGTGTCTCGTTCGGAATGTGTCTTGTCGGCACTGCGCTGCGCGGATCTGGCGTCCTGCGCGCGTCTTTCTCAGGTCCCCTTGAGCGCCGTGCGCGCTGTCAGGGCAGCACGCAAGCTCACGCCCAAGGGCGCGTAAGTCGCAGGAGAAGGCCAAGACGACGAGTCATGCCACAGCCTATGGGCACTGCTGCGCGCAATGTAAAGGGCCTGATTGCGCCAAATCCGCACGCCGCGCCGCGCGGCGCGCATCTGTCCGCGTGGCGGCAGAACGGGGCGTGGGGAGAGATCAGCCGCAGCGCATGGTGGTGATGATATTGTCCTCGTCGGTCAGGATATTGAGGCGGTCCTGGCGAAAATCCATGGTCATCACAGAGCCGGGCGGCAGGACGCGCATGGGCTTCTTGCCGCGCGCTTCACGGATCGAGGCAAGGAGAGCTTCCGTGGCCTCTTCGCCGACGTGGCGTTCGAACAGTTCGACACCGCACAGCGCTTCCGGCTCGGGGCCGATGGGCGAGGCGTCGCGGGATGCAGCCGGTGTCGGATCGGTAGGGCTTGCAGCCATGTCGGGGCTTCCATGCGAGGAGGCCGAGCAGGCGGGCAGGGCCATCAGGGGAAGGGCAAGAGCGGCCACGAGGGCGGGGAGGCGGCGGGTATAGCGTGTCATTCGCGATCCTTCGCAAGGGGCGGCTGAACGGGTGCTGGCTGCGTGTTTGCAGAACCCGAGAAAGCACAAACCCGACCCTGCGCGAACAGGATCGGGTCTGCAAGTGTCGCGATGCGGCGTCCGGTGGGACGCAGCGCGATCAGTTCTTGGTCTTGTCGACCAGGGCGTTGGCGCCGATCCAGGGCATCATGGCGCGCAGCTTGGCGCCGGTTTCCTCGATCTGGTGGCGCTGCGCGGTCTTGCGCGAAGCCTTCAGTTCCGGCTGGCCGGCGCGGTTGTCGAGGACGAAGTCCTTCACGAAGCGGCCCGACTGGATGTCTTCCAGAACGCGCTTCATTTCCTTCTTGGTCTCTTCGGTGATGAGACGCGGACCGGTCTTGATGTCGCCGTATTCGGCGGTGTTCGAGATCGAGTAGCGCATGTTGGCGATGCCGCCCTCATACATCAGGTCGACGATCAGCTTGAGCTCGTGAAGGCACTCGAAGTAGGCCATTTCCGGTGCGTAACCAGCTTCGACCAGGGTTTCGAAACCGGCCTGGACGAGGGCGGTGGTGCCGCCGCAGAGCACGGCCTGCTCACCGAAGAGGTCGGTTTCGCACTCTTCGCGGAAGTTGGTCTCGATGATGCCCGAACGGCCGCCACCGACGCCCGAGGCGTAAGCAAGGGCGATGTCGTGGGCGTTGCCCGAGACGTCCTGGTCGACCGCGACGAGGCAGGGCACGCCGCCGCCACGCTGGTATTCACCGCGCACGGTGTGGCCCGGGCCCTTGGGCGCGATCATGATGACGTCGATGTCCTTGCGCGGCTCGATCAGGCCGAAGTGGACGTTGAGGCCGTGGGCGAAAGCAAGGGCCGCGCCGGGCTTCAGGTTGTCGTGCAGGTCGGCGGCGTAGATCGCGGCCTGATGCTCGTCGGGCGCGAGGATCATGAGCACGTCGGCCCAGGCGGCCGCTTCGGCGTTCGCCATGACCTTGAAGCCGGCACCTTCGGCCTTCGCGGCCGAAGCCGAACCCGGGCGCAGCGCGATCGCCACGTCCTTGACGCCGCTGTCACGCAGGTTCTGCGCGTGGGCGTGGCCCTGGCTGCCGTAGCCCAGGATCGCGACCTTCTTGGAGGTGATCAGGTTGATGTCGCAATCGGCGTCGTAATAGACTTTCATCTGGCTTTCCTTCTGGTGCTCGGGCGCGTCCTGTGCGGATGGGACGGCCAGCTCGCTTTCGATCCTGCGTCGCGGTTTATCGACCGCCTGCCCGCAATCAAGTGCGGTGCGACGCGAAGTTGGGATTAATTCGTCAGGCTTCCTCGGCGCCGCGCATCATCGCGACAATGCCGGTGCGGCCCACTTCGACAAGACCCAGCTCGCGCATGATGGCAACGAAGCTGTCGATCTTCTCCGGGCTGCCGGTGAGCTCGAAGACGAAGCTGGACGTGGTCGTGTCGACCGCCTTGGCGCGGAACACGTCGGCGACGCGCAGCGCCTCGACGCGCTTTTCGCCCACGCCCGCCACCTTGATGAGCGCGAGTTCGCGCTGCACGTGCGGGCCTGCTTCGGTGAGGTCGACCACCTTGTGCACGGGCACGAGGCGTTCGAGCTGCGCGTGGATCTGGTCGATCTGGCTCGGCGGGCCGTGGGTGACGATGGTGATCCGGCTCACCGAGTGGTTCTCGGTGATGTCGGCCACGGTGAGGCTGTCGATGTTGTAGCCGCGCGCGGTGAACAGCCCGGCAATCTTGGCAAGGATACCGGCTTCGTTGTCGACCATGACGGTCAGGACGTGCCGTTCCTCGACCTCTTGCTTAATCTGCATCATTGTCCGTATTCCTGGGTTCGCAAGCGCGCTCAGACGAGCGCCTTGGCGGCATCATCGAGCGTACCGGCAACGGCATCGCCGTAGAGGATCATCTCGGTATGGGCCGCGCCCGAGGGGATCATCGGGAAGCAGTTCGATTCCTTGGCCACGCGGCAATCGACGATGACCGGCCCCTGATAGGCCATCATTTCCTCGATGCCCGCGTCAAGCTGGCCTTCGTTCTCGATGCGGATACCCTTCCAGCCATAGGCCTCGGCCAGCGTCACGAAGTCGGGCAGGCTGCTCGAGTAGGAATTCGAGTAGCGGCTCTCGTAGGTGAGCTCCTGCCACTGACGCACCATGCCCATCCATTCGTTGTTGAGGATGAACACCTTGACCGGCAGGCGGTACTGGCTGGCGGTGCCCATTTCCTGGATGTTCATCTGGATCGAGGCGTCGCCCGCGATGTCGATGACGAGGCTGTCCGGGTTGCCGAGCTGCGCGCCGATGGCGGCGGGCAGGCCGTAGCCCATCGTGCCAAGGCCACCCGAGGTCAGCCACTTGTTCGGGCCGAAGAAGTGGAAGTACTGCGCCGCCCACATCTGGTGCTGGCCGACTTCGGTGGCGATGATCGGGTCCTTCGCCTTGGTCAGCTCGAACAGGCGTTCGACCGCGTGCTGGGGCATGATCGCGGCGGTGTTGCCGGGATAGGCCAGGCTGTTGCGTTCGCGCCAGGTGTCGATCCGGGCCTTCCAGCCCGACAGGTCCTGCGGCGCGCGGGTTCCCCAGGCTTCGAGAAGCTGGCTCAGGATCTCGCCGCAGTCGCCCACGAGCGGCAGGTCGACGGGCACGATCTTGTTGATCGAGGCGCGGTCGATGTCGATGTGGATCTTTTTCGAGTTGGGCGCGAAGGCATCGAGACGCCCGGTCACGCGGTCATCGAAGCGCGCACCGACACAGACGATGAGGTCGGCCTGGTTCATGGCCAGGTTGGCCTCGTAGGTGCCGTGCATGCCCAGCATGCCGAGCCAGTCCGCGTGGTCCGCCGGGAACGCGCCCAGACCCATCAGGGTCGAGGTGACGGGCGCGCCGGTCTTGGCCTGCAGTTCGCGCAGCAGCGCGGTGGCGTGCGGGCCCGAGTTGATCACGCCGCCGCCGGTATAGAGCACGGGCGCGCGGGCCGAGGCGATCATCTCGATCGCTTCGGCGATCTCGTTGGTGTCCGCGCGCAGGCGGGGCACGTAACGATCGCGGCGCTGGATGGGCGCGTCGCTCCAGGTGGCGGTGGCGACCTGGACGTTCTTGGGAATGTCGATGAGGACCGGGCCGGGGCGGCCGGTCGTTGCGATCTGGAAGGCCTCGTCGATGACCGCGGCAAGATCGGCCGGGTCCTTCACGAGGTAGTTGTGCTTGGTGCAGTGGCGCGAGATGCCGACCGTGTCGGCCTCCTGGAAGCCGTCCGAACCGATCAGGTTGGTCGCGACCTGGCCCGAAATGACGACGAGCGGGATCGAATCCATGTAGGCGTCGGCAATGCCGGTGATGGCGTTGGTCGCGCCCGGGCCCGAGGTGACCAGCACGACGCCGGGCTTGCCGGTCGAGCGGGCATAGCCTTCGGCTGCGTGGGCCGCGCCGGCTTCGTGCCGCACGAGGATATGACGCAGGCGTTCATCGCCGAATAGGGCATCGTAGATCGGTAGAACCGCCCCGCCGGGATAGCCGAATACGAATTCGACGCCCTGCCGGACCAGGCTTTCGACCAGGATGTTCGCGCCGCTGCGCTCGTCACTCACAACACGTTCCTTTTTGCCTCAGGGCCCCGGAAATCCGGGGGCCGCGAGATGGATAAGTCAGGAGGATTTCCCTCCAAAGAAGCGGACCCGGCACGGCAATCGCCGCGCCGGGTCATCCTCTCCTCCGAGCCCAACTTCCGAGGGCTTGACGAGGCAGCCTTTAGGCATTGCGAAATATCACGTCAACCCAAAACGTCGAAATAAAATATCGCAAATGGACTTTAGGGTGTAATTTTCAGATTCGATCCGAGGCCAGTCTTCCGGGGGTTGGTGGCGCAGCCAGGTGAACTGTCGTTTGGCATAGCGGCGCGTTGCCTGCGCGCCGCGCGCGATTGCCTCCTCGCAGGTGATCTCGCCGCGCAGGTGAGCGGCCAGCTCGGGCACGCCGATCGCACGCATCGCGGGCAGGTCAGGATCAAGCTTGCGCGCCAGAAGCGCTTCGACTTCGGGGAGGGCGCCGGCCTCTACCATGCGCGTGAAGCGCAGGTCGCAGCGTTCGTAGAGCCATTGCCGTTCGGGCATGAGAATGGCCGGGAAGAGCGTGACCTGATCGGCGATCCCGCCTTCCTTGCGTTCCTGCCAATGGGCAAGGGGGTGCCCGGTGGAGCGCACGACTTCCAGCGCGCGCGCCACGCGGGTGGTGTCCGCCGGGGCGAGCTGTGCGGCGCGCTGCGGGTCTTCACGCGAAAGCGCGGCGTGCGCCTCGGCGACGGGGAGGGCGCGCACCGCCTCGCGCACGGCGGGATCGATGGCTGGGATCGGGGCGATGCCGTCAAGCAGGGTGCGGATATAGAGGCCGGTGCCGCCGACGAGGATCGGGATGGCGCTGCGTTCATGGGCCTCGGCAATTTCCGTGCGGGCGGCCGTGGCCCAGTCAGCGGCGGAGCAGGCCGTGGCTGCGTCCCAGGTGCCGAACAGGCGGTGCGCGATCCCGCCGCGCTCTTCCTCGGCCGGGCAGGCGCTCAGGATCGGGATATCGGCATAGACCTGCGAGGCGTCGGCGTTGAGAACCACGGCGCTGCGGCCGCGCGTCTCCAGCTCCTGAGCCAGGGCAACCGCACAATCGCTCTTGCCGCTGGCCGTCGGCCCTGCAATGAGCGCCAGCGGTGGCCGGTCCCCGGCCTTGGAATCATATTTCGCATCAAGGAATTTGGCAGTGCTCATCGCCCGGCTGATAGCAGACGCAGAAAATCTCTCGGCAAAAATCGACACCGTGCGCGCCGAGATGGAGAAGGGCGGGGTGCGCCTGGCCTCGGCGGCGATGCTCGACTTCTGTGACAAGACGCTCCAGATCGCCTCGCCCGACGACGGCGCGGATGTCTTGCGCGGCGCGCTGGATGCCCATTTCGGCGCGAGCGATGGCCTGGTGACCGACCATGAGCCGATCCTGCCCAAGGTCTTCATCTCGGACATGGATTCGACGATGATCGGGCAGGAGTGCATCGACGAACTGGCCGATTTCGCCGGGCTCAAGGAGCGGATCGCGGACATCACCGAGCGCGCGATGCAGGGCGAGCTCGATTTCGAATCGGCGCTGCGCGAGCGGGTGGGGCTTCTCGCAGGGCTGCGCGAGACCGCGGTCGACGATTGCCTTGCCGAGCGTATCCGTCCGATGCCCGGTGCCAAGACACTGGTCGAGACGCTCAAGAAGTTCGGCTGCCGCACCGTGCTCGTCACCGGCGGTTTCCACCACTTCGCTGATCCCATTGCCGCGATGCTGGGTTTCGAGCACGTGGTGGGTAACCGCCTCGCGGTTGCCGATGGCAAGCTGACTGGCGAGTTGGCCGGACCCGTGGTCGACAGTTCGGTCAAGAAGGCGACGTTGCTGGCCGAAATCGCGGCTGTTGCGGGCGAAGGCGGCGACTTCGTGCCCAGCCTTGCGACGGGCGATGGCGCCAACGACATTCCGATGTTGGAGGCCTCGACCTACGGCATCGCCTACCACGCCAAGCCCAAGGCGCGACTTGCGGCCAATGGCTGGATCGACCGGGGCGATCTCACCGACGTCCTGCGCCTTCTTGGCATTGATGAACAGGACTGGGTCCACGGCTAAGTATGCAAGGCAGGCGCCTTTCGGAAGCGGGGCGCCTTCCAGACCCCTGCCTGCATATATCACGCAAAAGTGCCGTTTCTTCTCCGCCTGCGGGGGCATTAAGCGTTTGTAAACGCGGCTATGGTGGTTGGACCGCAACTTGATGGTCAAGGCACGGGACACGCGGGATTGATGGCCTTTGGCGGTGGTTGGATTGCAGAGAGCGGGAGGACGTCCCGAGAGGGCTGGCTCGAAGCCATGCCCTGGACGCCGGAGACGGAGATGGACATCCGCGTCGATGTGCGCCTTCGCCTGGGCCTGATTGCGCAGGAGGTCCTGCACGCAGAGCCTTCGGGGCTGCAGGAGGCACGCAGGCTTGTCATCCAGATCGAGCGTTGGCTGCGCGAAAATCGCGCAGGGATACTGACATCGGTACATGACCATTTTGGGCGCAGGGGCCTGCGCTCGCACGCGCTCTCGGTGGCGTGCCTGATGATGAACTTTGCACATCACGCCGGGCACGACCGGGAATATGTCCTGGAAATGGGCCTTGCGGGCCTTTTTCACGACATCGGCAAGCTGACAATTCCGGATGAGATACTCGACAAGCCGGGGCGCCTCGACGCGGCCCAGGCTGAGGTCATGCGCGGCCATGCCGAAAGCGGAGGCCAGATTCTGGAGCGTTGGGGTCTGGCGAGCCCGATGATGATCGCGGTCTGCCGCCATCACCATGAACGGCTCGATGGCAGCGGCTATCCGGGCGGGCTGATCGCGAAAGACATTGCCGAGCCGGTTCGTATTGCGACGATCTGCGATGTCTACGACGCGCTGATTTCAAGCCGAAGCTACAAGCAGGCCTGGTCGAGCGCGATGGCGCTCGATGAGATGCGCCGCACACGCGGCAATTTCGATCCCGACCTGCTGGCCGTATTTGCCCAAAGCCTGGAACCGGCAACGCTCTGAAATCTCGACAGTGCCGAAACGAAACCGCCCCCGAACCATGCGGTGCGGGGGCGGGCGTGAATTGTGTTTCCTCAAGGAAAACCGATCAGGCTTCCATCCAGTCCTTGAAGAAGGCCTCGTTGACGCGGCGCAGCTCGGTGACTTCGATGCCCGCGACGGTGGTGCCACCAACGCTGCCGATCTTCTCGGCGCCCGGGATCTCAGTGCCGGCAGGGGCTGTCACGACATAGCGCGACTGGTCCTCGCCAAAGGCTTCGGCGGTGGTCAGTTCACCTTCGAGCGTGCAGCCAAGGCCGCTTGCCAGCGCCATTTCGGCCAGCGCGACGAGAAGGCCGCCATCCGAGATGTCGTGGACGGCGTTGACCGTGCCCGCGCCGATCAGGCTGCGCACCGTGCCGCCGTTCGCGGCCTCGGCCTTGAGGTCGACGACGGGCGCGTCGCCCGCTTCCTTGCCCGCGATGGTCTTGAGCCAGAGCGACTGACCCAGGTGCGAGCCCTTGCCGCCGATCAGCCAGATTTCATCGCCTTCGTTCTTGAAGGCAATGGTCGCCATCGCGTCGTGGTCGGCAAGCAGGCCGACACCGCCGATCGCGGGCGTGGGCAGGATCGCCGAGCCGCCGCCGGTGGCTTTCGATTCGTTGTAGAGCGACACGTTGCCCGACACGATCGGGTAATCGAGCGCCCGGCAGGCATCGCCCATGCCGTTCAGGCAGCCCACGATCTGCGCCATGATTTCAGGGCGCTGGGGGTTGGCGAAGTTGAGGCAGTTGGTGATCGCCAGCGGCAGGCCGCCGACGGCCGAGATGTTGCGGTAGGTCTCGGCCACAGCCTGCTTGCCGCCCTCGTAAGGGTCCGCGTAGCAGTAGCGCGGGCTGCAGTCGGTGCTGATGGCGAGCGCCTTCTTGGTGTCGTGCACGCGCACGACCGCAGCGTCGCCGCCCGACTTCTGCATCGTGTCGGCGCCGACCTGGCTGTCGTACTGCTGCCAGATCCACGCGCGCGAGGCGAGGTCGGCCGAGCCGACGAGCGTGGTGAGGTCTGCGCCCAGATCGGTGGTCGCGGGCACATCGCCCATCGCGGGTACCGCAGCCCAGGTCTTGTAGTCCTCAGCCGAGACATAGGGGCGCTGGTATTCCGGCGCATCGTCAGCCAAGGGCCCGAGCGGAATGTCGCAGACCACCTCGCCGTCGAATTCGAGGACCATGTGGCCGGTGTCGGTCACTTCGCCGATCACCGCGAAGTCGAGTTCCCACTTCTTGAAGATGGCTTCGGCCATCGCTTCCTTGCCCGGCTTCAGCACCATGAGCATGCGCTCCTGCGATTCGCTGAGCATCATCTCGTAGGGCGTCATCGCCTCTTCGCGGCAGGGCACCTGGTTCATGTCGAGGCGGATGCCTGCGCCGCCCTTGCTGGCCATCTCGACCGAGGACGAGGTGAGGCCCGCTGCGCCCATGTCCTGGATCGCGACGATGGCGTCGGTCGCCATGAGCTCGAGGCAGGCCTCGATCAGCAGCTTCTCGGTGAAGGGGTCGCCAACCTGCACGGTCGGGCGCTTTTCCTCGGACTTCTCGTCGAAGTCGGCGGACGCCATGGTCGCGCCGTGGATGCCGTCGCGGCCAGTCTTCGAGCCAACGTAGACGATGGGGTTACCAAGGCCGGTCGCGGCGCAGTAGAAGATCTTGTCGGTGTCCGCGACGCCCACGGTCATCGCGTTGACGAGGATGTTGCCGTCGTAGGCCTTGTGGAAGTTGGTCTCGCCGCCGACAGTCGGAACGCCCACGCAGTTGCCGTAGCCGCCGATGCCCGAGACCACGCCCTGCACAAGGTGCTTCATCTTGGGGTGCTCGGGACGGCCGAAACGCAATGCGTTCATGTTCGCGACCGGGCGCGCGCCCATCGTGAAGACGTCGCGCAGGATGCCGCCCACGCCCGTCGCCGCGCCCTGGTAGGGTTCGATGTAGCTGGGGTGGTTGTGGCTCTCCATCTTGAAGATGGCGGCCTGGCCATCGCCGATGTCGATCACGCCCGCGTTCTCGCCCGGGCCGCAGATGACCCAAGGAGCCTCGGTCGGGAGCTGCTTCAAGTGGAAGCGGCTCGACTTGTACGAGCAGTGCTCGGACCACATGACCGAGAAGATGCCGAGTTCAAGGAGATTGGGCACGCGGCCCATCGCGTTCACGACGCGCTCGTATTCCTCGGGGCTGAGGCCATGCGCCTCGACGACGTCAGGGGTGATTTCGCTCATGCGCACGGCCCTTAGCCATGTCGGTGCGCGCTTGCTAGTCTCCAATATCGCCGAACCGGCCTTTGATGCACGAATTGCCTGTCGGAAGAGGGCTGTGCGACCTTGACCCTCGTGCCGGGCAGCGCCATTGCTTGGCGCATGGATGCCCAGACACCCGAACTCGACACGCTCAGCTTCGAAGACGCGCTGCGCGAACTGGAAACCATTGTGCGCCAGCTGGAAAGCGGTGAAGTGCCGCTGGAGGATTCGATCTCGCTCTATGAAAAGGGCGAGAAGCTGCGTCAGCATTGCCAGAAGCGGCTCGATGCAGCCCAGGCCCGGATCGAGAAGATCGTGACCGGGCCCGACGGCGCGCCGGTCTCCACCCAGCCTTTCGACACGCCGGAGCGCTGAGACGTGGGAGAGGGGGCTTCGGGCGATTCGCTGCTGAAAGAGGCGCTGGTCGCGATTGCGGGCGAAGTGGACGGCGCGTTCGATGCGCTGCTGCCGGTACCCGATGATGCGCGCGCGCGTCTTTACGAGGCGATGCGCTATGCCGCGATTGGTGGTGGCAAGCGGCTGCGTCCGCTGCTGCTGACGGCGGTTGCGGGTATGTACGGTGTTCAGCGCGAGGCAGCGATCCGTGCGGCGATCGCGCTCGAATCGATCCACGTCTATTCGCTGATCCATGATGACCTGCCGTGCATGGACGATGATGCGCTGCGCCACGGCAAGCCTACCCTTCACCTGGCCTTCGACGAATCGGCGGCGGTGCTGGCGGGCGATTCCCTGCACGACTTCGCCTTCGAGGTGCTGTCCGATCCGGCGACAAGCGCCGATCCCTTCACCCGCATCGAACTGGTGCGCGTGCTGGCGACTTCCAGCGGGGCGGAAGGCATGGCGGGCGGCCAGATGATGGACCTCGTCGCCGAGACCTCCGAATTCGACCTGCACACGATCACGCGCCTCCAGCAGCTCAAGACCGGGGCCCTGCTGGGCGCCGCGGTGGAGATGGGCGCAATCCTGGGCCATGTTCCGCCCGAGGGACGCACGCACCTGCGCAGCTATGCGCGCGACATCGGGCTGGCCTTCCAGATCGCGGACGACCTCATCGATCATGAAGGCGATGCCGAGGTGGCGGGCAAGGCCGTGGGCAAGGATGCCGATGCGGGCAAGGCCACCTTTGTCTCGCTGATGGGCGCGGACCGTGCGCGCGAACAGGCCCGCATGCTGGTGGAACAGGCCGTCGGGCACCTTTCGGGGCATGGCGAGGAAGCCGATCTTCTGCGCAGCGTTGCGCGCTATATCGTCGAGCGCGATCACTGATTTTCTCGCGCAAGGCAGCGCGCATCAAGGCAGGAAGCCGCGGCCCGCGAGCCGCATGGAGGAAGCCGAAATGACTGAGACCCGGACTGCGGAGCGCGTGGGCGTCTATCCCGGCACGTTCGATCCGATTACGCTGGGCCATGCCGACATCATCCGGCGCGGCGCCAAGCTGGTGGATCGCCTAATCATCGGGGTGACGACCAATCCCTCGAAGAACCCGATGTTCACGCCCGAAGAGCGCATGGCGATGGTCGAGCGCGAGGTGAAGGAACTGGGCGTCGAGAACGTCACGGTGGTCGCCTTCAATGCGCTCCTGATGAAGTTCGCGAAGCGACAGAACGCAACGATCATCCTCAGGGGCCTGCGCGCTGTCGCGGACTTCGAGTACGAATACCAGATGGCCGGCATGAACCAGCAGCTCGATCCCGACATCGAGACCGTGTTCCTGATGGCTGACGTCAGCCTGCAGCCGATCGCCTCCAAGCTGGTCAAGGAGATCGCGCTGTTCGGGGGCGATATCACCAAGTTCGTGAGCCCGGCCGTGCGCGAGGACGTGATTGCCCGGATCGACGCGCGGGGGCGCCTCGGCGACTACTGAGCGCGGGGGCATCCCGCAAAATCATTCATTGTACCGACAGCGAGAGGGCTCTATCGCCCCTGCCAAGGATCGGTTTTCGAGCTTGTGAGTAATCCATGAAATTTCGCCATACCGTTGCCGCGCTGATGCTGGGTGCCACTGTACTTGCCAGCCCGGTCGCGTTCGCCAAGGACAAGGACGCTGCGGCCGCCGAGGCTCCGGCGCAGCTGCCCACCAAGATCGACATGGACCCGAGCCATGATCCGCAGAACGTGCTGGTCCTCGACCTCAGCAACGGTGGCCGCGTGCTCATTCGTCTCGTGCCCGAATGGGCGCCCCACCACGTCGAACGTGTCAGCAAGCTCGCCAGCGAAGGCTTCTATGACGGTCTGATCTTTCACCGCGTGATCGATGGCTTCATGGCGCAGACCGGCGATCCGACGGGCACCGGGCAGGGCGGGTCCGACCTTCCCGATCTGGAAGCGGAATTCAATGCGATGCCGCACGTGCGCGGCTCGGTTGCGATGGCACGCACCAACGATCCGAACAGCGCGAACAGCCAGTTCTTCATCGTGTTCTATCCGCGCTTCGCGCTCGATCACAAGTACACCGTGTTCGGCCGCGTCATCGGCGGCATGAACTACGTCGATGCGATCCACCGGGGCGAGCCGCCCGAGGATCCCACGAAGATCGTCCAGGCCTCGCTTTTCTCCGAGCACAAGCCCAAGCCGGCCGCCCCGGCTCCGGCCGTGACCGACGATACGCCCGTCACGCTCGACGATCTCAACAACTCGGCCTCCCAGTAAGAGGCCGCCAGGCCGCTTGCATCTTGCCGCAGGCGCGTTTCGCGTCTAGCGGCTGCCGGTCATGCGAGTAGACCTTTTCGATTTCGATCTCCCGAGCGAGAACATCGCGCTGCGCCCGGCCAAGCCCCGTGACGCGGCGCGTTTTCTCGTGGCCGATGGCGATGCGCCGCTGGCCGACCGCATCGTGCGTGAGCTTCCCGAGGTCCTGGCGCCGGGCGACATCCTGGTCTTCAACGACACCCGCGTCATTCCCGCCCAGCTTGAGGGCCGCCGCGGCGAGGCGCGCATCGGCGCGACCCTGCACAAGCGCTTGGACCTGCGCCGGTGGCAGGCCTTCGTGCGCAATGGCAAGCGCCTCAAGGTTGGTGACCGCATCGAGTTTCCCGCCGAGGTTGAAGCCATCGCCGAGGATCGCTGGGGCGACGGCAGCTGGACGCTTGCCTTCCAGGGCGAAGAGCCGGTCGAAATCCTGCTCGAACGCGCCGGACGCATGCCGCTTCCTCCCTACATCGCAGGCAAGCGCGACACCGACGAGGCGGACAAGAGCGATTACCAGACCATGTTCGCGCGCGAGAAGGGCGCGGTGGCCGCG
Organism: Novosphingobium mangrovi; assembly: GCF_022818885.1. Classification (NCBI taxonomy): domain Bacteria; kingdom Pseudomonadati; phylum Pseudomonadota; class Alphaproteobacteria; order Sphingomonadales; family Sphingomonadaceae; genus Novosphingobium; species Novosphingobium mangrovi. The sequence continues at coordinate 287,905 of NZ_JALHAT010000003.1, forward strand.
CCCACGGCCGCGCTGCACTTTACGCCTGAACTGGTCGCGAAGCTCGATGCGGCCGGGGTCGGGCGCGAGACGCTGACGCTCCATGTCGGGGCGGGCACCTTTCTTCCGGTCAAGGCGGACGACACTGCCGAACACCAGATGCATTCCGAATGGGGCCGGATCGATGCCGAGACGGCCGATCGCCTCAACGCCGCGCGCGCGGCGGGCGGGCGCATCATCGCAGTCGGCACGACCAGCCTGCGGCTTCTGGAAAGCGCAACGGGCGAGGACGGCGTGATCCGTCCCTTCGAAGGCGACACCGCGATCTTCATCACGCCGGGCTACCGCTTCAAGGCGATCGACGGGCTGATGACCAACTTCCACCTGCCCAAGTCGACGCTCTTCATGCTGGTCTCGGCCCTGATGGGGCTGGAGAAGATGCAGGCGGTCTATGCCCACGCGATCGAGCACGGCTACCGCTTCTACAGCTATGGCGATTCCAGCCTGCTGATCCCCGGCGCGCGGGCCTGATCTTTCTTTTTTGTCCGGCAATTGCGGTGTGGGGCCTTGGAAGCGCGTGGGCTTCCTCCCATGTTCCCGGCCATGCAGGACATTCTCGAAATCGAGGGTCTGACCAAGACCTATGACGGGGGCTTCACCGCGCTGAACGGTGTCGACCTGACCATTCGCAAGGGCGAGATCTTCGCGCTTCTGGGGCCCAACGGGGCGGGCAAGACCACGCTGATCGGCGCTGTCTGCGGCCTGGTCCAGCCTAGCTCGGGCACGATCCGGGCCTTTGGCAAGGACATGGGGCGCCACTGGCGCACCCTGCGCCGCCGCATCGGACTCGTCCCCCAGGAACTCGCCACCGACATGTTCGAGACGGTGCTCCACACCGTGAACTATTCGCGCGGCCTGTTCGGCCTCGCGCCCGATGCGGCGCGGGTGGAAGAAATCCTGCGCGCGCTCAGCCTGTGGGACAAGCGCGAGGAATCGCTGAGCGCGCTTTCAGGCGGGATGAAGCGCCGGGTCCTTATCGCCAAGGCGCTCGCCCACGATCCCGAACTGCTGTTCCTCGACGAGCCCACCGCGGGCGTGGACGTGGAACTGCGCCGCGACATGTGGACGCACATTTCCGCGCTGCGCGAGCAGGGCACCACGATCATCCTCACCACCCACTACATCGAGGAGGCCGAGGAAATGGCCGACCGCGTGGGGATCATCCAGAAGGGCCGTATCCGCATGGTCGAGGAAACCCGCGCGATGATGGCCCGGCTCGGCCGCACCGAAGCGGTGTTCACACTGGCAGCGCCGATCAGCGCCCTCCCTGAGGGGCTGTCGGGCCACTCGCTGAGCTTGGCTGAAGATGGCCGTTCGCTTGTCTACCGCGGTGGGGATGGCACCGGGCAGGGCAAGTCCGAGGTGGCCGCGGTCACCAAGGCGCTGATCGCCCACGGGGTCGACTACACCGCCATCGATATCCGCGAATCCAATCTGGAGGAGATCTTCGTGAACCTCCTCGAAAACCAGTCCGACACGGGAGAGGGCGCATGAGCCTGTTCAACGCCCGCAGCGCGTGGACCATCTACAAGCATGAACTTGCGCGGGCCCTGCGCACCGCGCTCCAGTCCATCATCGCGCCGTTGCTCTCGACGATGCTCTACTTCGTCGTCTTCGGGGCGGCCATCGGGGGGCGCATGGAATCCGGCCTTGAGGGTGTCGACTACGGCGCTTTCATCGTCCCCGGCCTGCTCATGCTCACACTCCTGAGCGAGAGCACGGCGAATGGCGCGTTTGGTATCTACATGCCGCGTTTCACCGGCGCGATCTATGAGCTGCTCTCGGCTCCCGTCGGCTTTGCCGAGACCCTTGTCGGTTTCGTTGGCGCGGCGGCGACCAAATCGCTGGTTCTCGCCGCGATCATTCTGGGGACCGCGCGCTTCTTTGTCGACTACACGATTGTCCATCCGGTGCTGGTGCTCGGTTTTGTCCTGCTTGTCTCGGCCTCGTTCTCGCTCTTCGGGTTCATCCTCGGGATCTGGGCCAGGAGCTTCGAGCAGGTCGGCATGGTGCCTTCGCTGTTCGTGATGCCGCTGACGTTTCTGGGCGGGACCTTCTACTCGATCGACCTCCTGCCCGAGCCCTGGCGTTCGGTGGCTCTCGCCAATCCGATGGTCTATCTCGTCAACGGCCTGCGCTGGTGCTTCTATGGGCAGGCGGATTTCCCGGTGATCGTCTCGCTTCTCATGGCGCTCGGCTTCCTGGGTATCTGCATTGCAATTATTGCACGAATCTTTGCAACGGGCTGGCGTTTGCGTTCGTGATTACGTAACCATCGCCAATGCCTTTTCGCTTCCGGTCAAGCCTCGTCCTTCCCCTTGTCCTGCTCTCCGTTCCGGCCTTCGCGCAAGATGAGCCGCCGGAGGGCAGCGCCGTGGACTGGGACGTCATCGCGATGCCCGATCCCATTCCGCCCCGGCCCGTCGTTGTCTTGCTTCCGACCTTCGTGGAGCCGATCCCCTTCGTCGATGCCGACCGCCCGACCCTGCCCCGCAACGTGCGGGCCATGCTCGAGGAATCGATGAAGGGCGACGAGGACGCCGAGGTTGATGCGGTCGTGAAGTTCGCAATCAAGGTGCAGCCCTGGTTCAAGGACGAGATCCGGGGCATGCACAAGAGCTACCGCGACCGCCGCGCGGCCGAGGAGCGCGCCGAGTTCGAAGCGAAGCAGCGGCGGATCCGGCAAGCCGGCATTCTTCAGCTCTGGAAGGGGCAGGTTGAACTGGGCGGCTTTCGCAACACCGGTAATACCAATAACTTCGGCGTGACCGGCGGCATGAAGTTCGATCGGCAGGGCATCAAGTGGCAACATACGATCACCGCCAGTGCCAACTACCAGGAGACCGAAGGGCGCACGACGAACAACAAGTACGTCCTTGCCTACCAGCCGCGCTACACGCTGCATGAAGGCTACTTCATCTATTCGCGCGCGCAGTACGAGAAGGATCCGATTTCAGGCTTCGACAACCGCTTCTCGCTGTCGGGCGGTCTTGGTCGACGTCTGATCAACACCAGCGCCATGACGCTTTCGCTCGAAGCTGGCCCGGCAATGCGTATAATCGACTATGTCGACCAACCCAGTGACACCCAGTATTCCGCTCTCATGTCATTGGATTTTGCCTGGAAACTCAATGATACGGTCAAGCTCTCGCAGGTTGCCAGCGGGTACGTGAGCACGGAAAACAATACGTTCACCTCGCTCACCGCGCTTGAAACCGCGATGACCGATCACATCAAACTTAAGCTCTCCTATAATTTCGAGCACGAGACCTCACCGGCCACCGGAACGCTCAAGACCGATACGACCTCGAGCTTTTCACTGGTCTACGGTTTCTGATGGGCCCGGGGCGTTGGCCCGCCGCGTTTTTTCCGAACCATCAGATAATTCCATCTCATGGGAAAATGCTCTAACGGGCGGGGCATGAAACCGCGTTTCCAGTTTTCGATCCACGCCCGCGACGGTCGGGCCCGTACCGGCGTCATCCAGATGCGCCGGGGCGAGATCCGCACGCCCGCCTTCATGCCCGTGGGCACCGCTGCCACGGTCAAGGCGATGAAGCCACAGGACGTGCGCGCGGCCGGGGCCGACATCATCCTTGGCAACACCTACCACCTCATGCTCCGGCCCGGGGCCGAGCGCATGGCGCGCCTGGGGGGCTTGCACAAGTTCATGAACTGGGACCGCCCGATTCTGACCGACAGCGGCGGCTATCAGGTGATGAGCCTCTCGGACCTGCGCAAGATTACCGAGGAGGGCGTGACCTTTGCCAGCCACCTCGATGGCTCACGCCACATGCTCAGCCCCGAGCGCTCGATGGAGATCCAGCGCCTGCTGGGCTCGGACATCGTCATGGCCTTCGACGAATGCCCCAAGATCGACCAGCCGCGCGATGTCATTGCGCGCTCGATGGAGATGTCGATGCGCTGGGCCAAGCGCAGCCGAGAGGGCTTTGACAGCGGGGAGGAGCATGCCGAGCGTTCGGCGCTCTTTGGTATCCAGCAGGGCGCGCTCGACGAGGGCTTGCGCAAGGCCAGCGCCGATGCGCTCGTCGACATCGGGTTCGATGGCTATGCCATCGGCGGCCTCGCCGTGGGCGAGGGCCAGGAAGCGATGTTTGCGACGCTTGAATTTGCGCCCCAGCAGTTGCCTGAGGATCGTCCGCGCTACCTCATGGGCGTGGGCAAGCCTGACGATCTGGTTGGCGCCGTCGAACGCGGGGTCGACATGTTCGACTGCGTGCTGCCCACCCGCTCGGGACGTAACGGGCAGGCGTTCACCTGGAATGGTCCCCTCAACATGCGCAACGCGCGCCATGCCGAGGACACCGGGCCTGTCGATGACCGCTGCGGTTGCCCGGTCTGCCAGACCTATACCCGCGCCTACCTGCACCACCTCATCCGTTCGGGCGAGATGCTCGGCGCGATGCTGCTGACCGAGCACAACATCTGGTTCTACCAGCAGCTCATGCAGGGCATGCGCGATGCGATTGCGGAGCAGCGCTTCGATGCCTTCGCGGCCGATTTCCGGCGCGACTACTTCGCCAACCGCAAATAGCGCCTCAGGCGCCGCTGCCTGTTGCCACGCGCAGGAGCACGGTGCCCGAGACGATGAGCACGAGCCCGGCGATCGCCGCCGGGCTCAGCCGCTCCCCGAAGACCAGAAAGCCAAGCAGGAACGCGCCGAGGGTTCCGATCCCGGTCCAGGCGGCATAGGCCGCGGCAAGCGGGATCGTGCGCATGGCAAGGGCCAGAAGCCAGAAGCTGCCGAGCAGGGAGGCGGCCATGGCGAGGGCACCCAATGCGGTGACCCCCTCTTGGGTGTTCTTGAGAAAATAGATCCAGACAGTCTCGAGCAGACCCGCGAGTACGACGAAAACCCATGCCATGTGGCAGCCTCCTGTGTGCTGCCGGGCCGTCCCGGTTTTGTCGTCCCCCGCTGAGGCGAGGGTGAAGGTCGTCCTTGCAGGGCTTGGCTAATACCGGCTTCGGATGGCGTCAATGCCTGCCGGATGGTGGTCCTAGCGGTGGGCGAAGAGCAGGCGGCCCGGGGCCAGCTTGCTCAGCACGGGGCCGATGTCGCGCTGGGACACCGTGAAGCACCCGAGACTGCGCCCCACGCGCCCGGTGTGGCGGGCCATGTCCGCCGAGACGTAGGAGGCGCCGTGGATCACGATGGCGCGCGGATAGGCCATCGAATTTTCGGGATCGAGCCCATGGATCCGGCGCGAGCGGCCATGCTTGCCATAGTAGGTTTCCCCGATCAGGAAGCTGCCCTGGCACGAGGCGTTCGATCCCGGGCGGTTCGAGAAGCGCTGGAGCATCCCGGTATTGCCCGGGTCCGAGCCCCGCCCATGCGCGACGTGGAAATCCGCGATGACCCGGCCGTTGCCGATATCGACAAGGCTGAAGCGCGGGTCGCCGGAGGGGGCGCTGAAATCCACAAGACCCACGATGTCGCGGTGACGCACCCGCGCGCCATGCGCGTCGAGCGCGGCCTTGGCCTGCGCAAGTCCACGCGGCATCTGGCGGCTGGGAGTGGCTGCAAAAGAGATGGGCGAAGCCAGGCTAGCCGCACCCGTGGCGAGCGCGCCAAGGAAGTGGCGCCTGTTGAAGTTCATGCTTGTGTGTCCGACCCGTTTATTGTTTGTCTGTTATATGTATATATTAAGTCATAAACTCAGACAACGAATCTTTTGTATATGAAAAGACATGTCAATTCATTGCTTTGTGCCACGGGTCTTGCATTTGCGCTCGTAGGAGCAGCTGCGGACGCGCAAACGGCCCCCTGGTCGCAGACGGAGCTGGCCGCTCTCGAGGCGGCGGCAGGGTCTTTGCCCGAGCATGGTCTGCGCCTGCTCGACACCTCGGTCCTCGAGGATGCGCGAAAGGGTGGTGACACCGAAGTCATTACCAGCGCGGCACAGGAACTGGCTCTCGATCTGGCCCGGACCGCTCTTATGGGCGAGGCATCTGCGCGCATGCGGAGCGGCTGGCACATTGCCGACCCCGACGCCGAGATCGACATCGCCGCATGGCTCGCCCGGGCCCGGGCCGGGGGAGGGCTGAGCTCGTTTCTGGATGCGCTATGGCCAGACCATCCGGACTACGCGGCCTTGCGACAGGCCTTTGCGCAGGAGACCGATCCCCAGCGGCGTGCCACGCTGGCGCGCAACATGGAGCGTTGGCGCTGGCTGCCCCATCGCATGGAGCGCGACTACATTCTCGTCAATACGGCGGCCTTCACGGCACGCCTGTGGCGTGAGGGGGCGCAGGTAGGTTCCTGGCCTGTCATCGTGGGCAAGGTTGCGACCCCGTCTCCCACCTTCCGGGCCGAAGTGCGTGGGGTCATCTTCAATCCTTGGTGGAATATCCCGCAAAGCATCGTGCGCGAGAACAACGGGCGGTTCCCGGCCAGCAAGGGCTACGTGCGCACGGGCGGGCGTTGGCGCCAGAAGCCCGGGCCGAACAACGCGCTGGGCCAGATGAAGCTCGACATGCCAAATCCCTACAGCGTCTACATGCACGACACACCGGGCAAGGCACTGTTCGAGCGCGAGGTGCGCGCCTTCAGCCACGGCTGTATCCGTACCGGGGACGCGCTCGGCTTTGCGGCGACCTTGCTGGAAGGCGCAGCCACGCGCGCCGAGATCGACGCGGTCCTTGCGTCACGGCGCGAGACTCGCCTGACGCTGGGCAAGGCGCTGCCGGTCTACATTACCTATTTGACGGCTGGCCGCGCGCAGGACGGGCCCGGGGTGGAGGTCTATCCCGACATCTACGGACGCGACGCGCGTATGGCGGCGGCCGTGGCCTCCTCTGACGGCGCCATGCAAGAAACCGAGTGTGCCCTGAGCGGCTGAAGGTCTTTTACTGGACAAGGCGGGGCAGGGCCCGGACATTCGCATGGTCCAGGCCTTGATTCGCAGGGCGGACACGTTCTCCAGCGGGGTGAAGAGAGACAGCCCGGATGACCACGATAGCGATTGTCAGCCAGAAAGGCGGGTCGGGCAAGACGACGCTCGCCCTCCACATTGCCGCCAGCGCGGTCTACGCGGGCAACCAGGTCCAGGTGATCGATACCGACCCCCAGGCGACCGCCGCGGCCTGGGGAGACTGGCGCGGCGAGTTCCTGCCCGAAGTCATCACCTGTCCCCCGGTACGCCTGTTCAGCACGGTCGAGCGGGCCAAGCGTGCCGGCGCCGACGTCATCGTGATCGACACGCCGCCCCATGGCGATACCGCCTCGCGCGAGGCGGTGCGCGTGGCCGACATCGTGCTTGTTCCCACCAAGGCGCGGGCGTTCGATCTCCATGCGCTGGAGGCCACGGCAGGGCTCATGGCCTATGCTTCCAAGCCGGCCCACGTGGTCTTCAACGCCGTTCCCGCGCGCGCGACCCGGATGCTTGAAGAGGCGGCCGAGGCTGCGCGGAACCTCGGGCTTTCGGTCAGTCCTCACCATTTCGGAGAGCGCGCGGCCTTTCACCGCAGCGCCGGAAGCGGCGAAGTCGCCCGTGAAATCGAACCCGAAGGCAAGGCGGCGGGGGAAGTCGATGCCTTGTGGGGCTGGGTCTGCGAACAGGTGGGCCTGCGACCGGGCGAATAGTGCGTTTTCTGCGCAACTCTTCCCTGAAATTACTTTGCATTAAATTTCGGCAACTTGACCGCCTCATTGGACGCTCGCATAGTCCGTTTCCGTAGTAGGAAAATGAGGGGTTTCGGGGTGGTTTCGAGAGGTTTGCGTGCGCTCGTGTCCGGGCTGTTTCTGGGCTCGGCGATGGCGGCGGCCGTGCCGCTGCAGGCACAGGCGCAGTCCGGGGAAAGTGGAGAACAGCTGGCCGCGCGGTTCGGGGCTCTGGAGGATATTACCCAGATCAGCCTGTCCCCGGACGGAACGAAGATCGCCTTCATCTCGCCGCGCAAGGGTGGCCTTGTGCTCGAAGTCGCCAACCTTGCCGAGGGTGGTTTCCCGACGGCCATCACCAGCGTCCCGACCGAGGAAGGGGAACTGCGCTTCTGCAAATGGTCCACCAATGCGCGCCTGGTCTGCCAGGTGCACTACATCGTGGACTATGCCGGGCAGCTGGCAAGTTTCACCCGCATCTTCGGGCTGGACGATGACGGCAAGAATGCGATGCTTCTGTCGAACACGAAATCCCTGCGCGCGCGTACGTTCTTCCAGAACGGGGGGAGCGTGATTGACTGGGACGTGGAAGGTGAGCCCGGGCGCGTCCTGATGACCAAGGTCTTCGTGCCGGAAAACACCATCGGCACGCGCCTCGCGAACGAGGAAGAGGGCCTTGGTGTCGAGATGGTCGACACGATCAAGGGACGCCGCCGCCGGGTCGAGAAGCCCGACGAATTCGCGACCGGGTACATCACCGACGGCCATGGAACAATTCGCGTCAAGAGCCGCCAGCAGACCGGCGCGACCGGGCTCCTCAAGCCGAGTGAGGATTTCTTCTACCGCACGCCCGGCGACTGGGAATGGCAGTGGCTCTCGAGTTGGGGTGGTCCGGAGGAGACAGGCGTCCTGCGCTTCGAGCCGCTCGCCGTTGATGGCAAGAGCAACCGCGCTTTCGGATGGGCGTGGGAGAACGGGCACCGCGGCCTCTACGCGGTCGCGCTCGATGGCTCGCTGGCGCGCGAGAAGCTCTTTGCGGATGAGGTCGTCGATATCGACGGCCTCATCCGCATCGGGCGCGACAACCGCGTTGTGGGTCTCTCCTATGCGCGCGAGCGGCGCGAGCAGGTCTATTTCGATCCCGAGATGGGGGCGCTGTCCAAGGCGCTCGCCGGCGCGCTGCCCGGAGAGGTCGCTGTCCGGGTCGTCGATGCCGACCGCGAGGAGAAAAACCTCCTGCTGCGCGTGACCGGCGATACCGAGCCGGGCATGCTCTATCTCTTCAACAAGGCCGAGCGGCGCCTTGAGGAAGTCCTGCCGGTGCGCCCGAAGCTGGTCGACCTGGAGCTGGCGCCGATGAAGCCGGTCATGTTCCCGGCCGGGGACGGCGTTCAGATCCCGGGCTACCTGACCCTTCCGCCGGGCAGCACGGGCCGCGATCTGCCCGCGATCGTCATGCCGCACGGGGGGCCGAGCGCGCGCGACGAGTGGGGGTTCGACTGGATGGTCCAGTTCTTTGCCGCACGCGGTTTTGCCGTTCTCCAGCCCAATTACCGCGGTTCCGCCGGTTACGGTTCGGAATGGTACAAGGAAAATGGGTTCAAGTCATGGAAGACGGCTATTGGCGATGTCAATGACGCGGGGCGCTGGCTGGTGGCGCAGGGCATTGCCGCGCCGGACAAGCTGGCGATCTTCGGCTGGTCCTACGGCGGGTACGCTGCGCTCCAGAGCGGCGTGCTCGACCCGGACCTGTTCAAGGCCGTGGTAGCCGTCGCCCCTGTCACCGATTTTGAAATCCTGCGCGCCGAGGCCGAGGGCTTCACCAACGCCGCGCTGGTGCGCGAGCAGATTGGCAGCGGCCCGCATCTGCGCGAAGGCTCACCGGCGCAGAACGCGGAGAAGATCAAGGCGCCGGTGCTGCTGTTCCATGGCACGCTCGACCAGAACGTGGGCGTGCGCGAAAGCCAGGTCATGGCGAAGAAGCTGGAGCAGGCCGGCAAGTCGGTGCGCTATGTCGAGTTCGATGGGCTCGATCACTTTCTTTACAGCAGCGAGGCGCGCACGCAGCTCCTGGCCGACAGCGATGCCTTCCTGCACACGCAGCTGAATCTCGACTGAGCGGAGGTTTCCCTCAGGAAACGGAGCCGAGCGCGAGTTCGGCTTCGTCTTCCTCCAGATAGGTGTCGACATAGGCGACGAAGCGGCCGGTGCGTTCGTCCCGGAATCCCGCGCCAATGTCGCAGGCATGACGCTGCGCGGTCTCGAGATCGGGGTACCATTTGCCGGTGCGGTGCGGAGTGATGTAGCGAAAGCGGGTCATTGCCCCTGCGCAATACACGAGGCCTGTGAAGGTTCCGCTTTTTCGCGATGAAATGACGCAGCTTTTCCGCGAGTTGCCACGAAAAAAGGGCGGCCCCGGGGGACCGCCCTTTCCGAAAGAATTTCGTTCCCGAAGGAGCCGAACTCTTAGCGCGAGTAGAACTCGACGACGAGGTTCGGTTCCATCTTCACCGGGTAGGGGACTTCGTCGAGCGTGGGCACGCGGACGAAGGTCACCTTGTCGCCTTCCGAAGCGACATAGTCGGGAATCTCGCGCTCGGGCAGAGCCTGAGCTTCGATGACGAGAGCCATTTCCTTGGCCTTTTCACCGAGCGAGATCACGTCACCCACGCGGATGCGACGCGAAGCAATGTTGCACTTCACACCGTTGACGCGAATGTGGCCGTGCGAGACGATCTGGCGAGCCGCGAAGATGGTCGGCGCGAACTTGGCGCGGTAGACGACCATGTCCAGACGCTGCTCCAGGAGACCGATCAGGTTCATGCCGGTGTCGCCCTTCATCGAGGACGCTTCCTGGTAGGTGCGCTTGAACTGCTTCTCGGTCACGTCGCCGTAGTAGCCCTTGAGCTTCTGCTTGGCGCGCAGCTGCAGACCGTAGTCCGACAGCTTGCCCTTGCGGCGCTGACCGTGCTGGCCCGGGCCGTAGCTGCGGCGGTTGACCGAGCTCTTGGGACGGCCCCAGATGTTCTCGCCCATGCGGCGATCGAGTTTGTACTTAGCGCTCTTACGCTTCGACATAACGTTTCTTTCCGTTCTGCTGCCGCCTGTGCCACCGTGGCAAGGCGATCCCTAGTTTCCCGGAGCGCACCATCCGGCCATGAAATGCCGGATGCGGCCGCCGCTTCACCGGGGTGCGGGGCCGAAGGAGGCGCCAACTCTCGAAAGGGAAGGCGTCCCGTGAAGCGCTGGCCCTTACGGGATGGGGCCGCAAAGTCAAGCGCAAACGCCCCTTCGGCGCGCACGGGGCCGCGTCCCGACCGCTTACAGCGCTTCGAGCGAGCCTGCCATGCCCATCGTGGCCAGATCGAAGGGGGTGGTCTGGTAGATCGCGTTGATCCAGTTGCCGATCAAAAGGTGCCCGTGGGCCCGCCACGAATTGAGGGGGCGGCGGCTCGGGTTGTCTTCCGGGAAGTAGCGGTGCGGCAACTGCGCTCCGCCGTCGCGGAAGAACTCGTTGGCGAGCGTCTCGGTGTCGTATTCCAGATGGTTGAACATGTGGAGCATGCGGTGGGCGGGGTCATCGACGAGGCACGGACCCGTGACCGGGTTGGAGGCGAGCACCTCGAGCCGCTCGGCGGCGCCCAGTGCATCGGGGCAGACTTCTGTCCAGCGCGAGACGGGGACGTTGAAGACATCGGCAAAGCCGCGCAGGAAGGGCGAGGCGGGGGCATGGACCTCGTGCGGGTAGAGGCCGTAGGCCTTGGCGTCGAGCACGCGCTTGGGGATGCCATGGAAATGGTAGAGCGCGGCTTGCGCGGCCCAGCAGATGGTCAGCGTGCGGTGGACGTTGGTCTGCGTCCAGGCGAGGATCTGGCGCAGTTCCTCCCAGTAGTTCACATCCTCGTAGGGCATGCGTTCGACCGGGGCACCGGTGATGATGAAGCCGTCGAAGCGTTCCTCGCGCACGTCCTCCCAAGGACGGTAGAAGGCTTCCATGTGGTCTTGTGCTGTGTTGCGCGAGACATGGTCGGTCATGCGCACCAGCGTCAGTTCGATCTGCAGCGGGGTGGCGCCGAGCAGGCGCGCGAGCTGGGTCTCGGTGCGCACCTTGTCGGGCATGAGGTTGAGCAGCCCGATCTGCAGCGGGCGAATGTCCTGACGCACCGCGTCGGCCTCGCCCATGACCGTCACGCCCTCGGCTTCGAGGGTCTGGCGTGCGGGCAGGTCGTCGGGGATCTTGATCGGCATTTGACGTCGTACTCCTGGGCGGAAGCGACGCGAAATGTGGCGTGTCCGTTTGCTTGCCGGGACGGCCACATCCTCCTTGCGGAGTACCACCTTGCCCGGAACGGCAGGTTGGCGTTGGGCGTCGCCCCAACTCTTGATGCTGGATGTGCCCATACACCCAGCCGTGCAAAAGCAAAACGGGATTTTACGCAAAACGGGTTGAAAATGGGTGAGCGGGCGTTGCGGGACAGGGCGCAACGCCCGAAGGGGCGCTTAGTCTTCGCCGCGTGGGCGCCGGGCCTTCTCGAGCGTGGAGAGGACACCGCGCATGGTGCGCACTTCCAGGTGGTTCCACGCGGGCTTGGTGAGGAGGTTGCGCAGCGTCAGGCGGTTCGCCTCGGCGCGGGTCTCGGGCCAGAAGTAGTTCTTGGGTTCGAGCAGCTTCTCGAAATGGCCGATGAGCCCTTCCAGTTCGTCCTGCGGTGCAGGCGGGAGGACTTCTTCCTGCGTGGGCTGGGACAGGCCTGCGCCCTTCGACCACTCATAGGCGCACAGGATCACGGCCTGCGCGAGGTTGAGCGAGGCAAATTCCGGGTTAATCGGGACGGTGAGGATCGAGCGCGCGAGCGCCACGTCCTCGGTTTCGAGCCCCGAGCGTTCAGGCCCGAACACGAAGGCCGAGCGGCCCGGCTCGGCGTAGATTTCGCCCGCAGCTTCTTCCGGCGTCACCACGCGCTTGGTCACGCCGCGCTTGCGCACGGTGGTGGCATAGACATTGGTGCAGTCCGCCACGGCATCGGCCAGCGTCTCGTAAACTTGCGCCTCTTCGAGGATCACGTTGGCACCTGCCGCGGCAGGGCCTGCCGAAGGGTTGGGCCAGCCGTCGCGTGGCGAAACGAGGCGCATTTCGGTGAGCCCGAAGTTCAGCATGGCGCGCGCGGCCTTGCCGATGTTCTCGCCCAGCTGCGGACGCACGAGCACCACGATGGGCTTGCGGTCTTCGGGAACGGTGCCGAACGTCGGCGCGGAAGGGGTGGGGGTGTCAGTCATTCTGGGTGTCGCCTGTCGCCACGTCGCGCACGGTGCCTGCAAATTCCTCGAAGTCGCGGGCCTCATTGAAGGCGCGGTAGACCGAGGCGAAGCGGATGTAGGCGACCGAGTCGAGCTGGCGCAGGCCGTCCATCACCATCTCGCCGATCTCGCGCGAGTGGATTTCGGCGTCACCGGTGGTCTCGATCTGGCGCTGGACGCCCGAGACGAGCTGGTCGATCCGCTCGCGGTCGATCCCGCGCTTGCGGCAGGCGAGCGAGACCGATTTCTCGATCTTGAGGCGATCGAAGGGCTCGCGCCGTTCCTCGCCTTCCTCGCCGGACTTGAGCACCGTGATCTCACGCAGCTGCACCCGTTCGAACGTGGTGAAGCGCGCGCCGCAGCTGGAGCACTGGCGGCGGCGGCGGATCGCGGCGTTGTCCTCGGCCGGACGGCTGTCCTTTACCTGGGAATCGTCATGGGCGCAGAAAGGGCAGCGCATTCGGGCCTATCGTTTCAAAAAGGGAGCGGGCGCGGCCTCAGTCGGGCCGCACGCGCTTGTAGAACTTGTATCCGGCGCCTGCGGCAAGGCCGAGGCCCACCGAGACGAAGGGCAGGGCTGCGCCTGCCACCGCACCCAGCGCCCCCCAGACGAGAACCGGCCGGGTCGAGGGATGGTCGAGGCCATCGCGCAGCATTCCGGAAAGTTCAAGGCGTGCATCGGTCACGAAGTCGCCAGTGTCGTTGGGGCGCTGGGGGTCGGTCATGGTTTTAGTCCTCGTAGATCGGGAAGCGGTCACACAAGGCTTCTACGCGCGCGCGCACGTTCTGTTCCACCTGCGCATCGCCTGCCTCGCCGCACTTGGCGAGACCGTCGAGGACATCGGCGACCATGTTGCCGATTTCACGGAACTCTTCCGGGCCGAAACCGCGGGTCGTGCCCGCCGGCGTGCCGACGCGGATGCCGCTGGTCTTCATCGGCGGCAGCGGATCGAAGGGGATGCCGTTCTTGTTGCAGGTGATGCCCGCACGCTCGAGCGCCTCGTCCGCGTCCTTGCCGGTCACGCCGAGCGGCGAGAGGTCGACAAGAGCCACGTGGGTGTCGGTGCCGCCCGAGACGATGGCCGCGCCGCGCTCCTTGAGCGTGTCGGCCAGCACCTTGGCGTTCTCGATCACCTTGGCCGCGTAGTCCTTGAACTCGGGGCGCAGGGCTTCCCCGAAGGCCACGGCCTTGGCGGCGATGACGTGCATCAGAGGACCACCCTGGAGACCCGGGAAGACCGCCGAGTTGATCTTCTTGGCGAGCTTCTCGTCGTTGGTGAGGATCATGCCGCCGCGCGGACCGCGCAGGGTCTTGTGCGTGGTGGTGGTCGCGATGTGCGCGTAGGGGAAGGGTGAGGGGTGCAGACCCGCCGCGACCAGACCGGCGAAGTGCGCCATGTCGACCTGGAAGATGGCGCCCACGCTATCGGCGATCTCGCGCATGCGCTTGAAATCGATCACGCGCGGATAGGCCGAGCCGCCCGCGATGATGAGCTTGGGCTGGTGTTCACTCGCCAGCTTCTGGACCTCGTCGTAGTCGATGAGGTGGGTGTCCTTGGTCACGCCGTACTGGACCGCGTTGAACCACTTGCCCGACAGCGCCGCGCGGGCGCCATGGGTGAGGTGGCCACCGGCATCGAGGCTCATGCCCAGGATCGTGTCGCCCGGCTTGACCGTGGCGAGGAGAACCGCGCCGTTGGCCTGCGCGCCCGAGTGGGGCTGGACATTGGCGAATTCGCAGCCGAACAGCTCCTTGGCGCGCTCGATGGCGAGGCTCTCGACCACGTCCGAGGGTTCACAGCCCTGGTAGTAGCGCTTGCCCGGGTAGCCTTCGGCGTACTTGTTGGTCAGCACCGAGCCCTGCGCCTCCAGGACGGCCTTGGAGACGATGTTTTCCGACGCGATCAGTTCGATCTGCTTGCGTTCGCGCTTCAGTTCCTTGCCGATCGCGGCGGCGATCGCGGGATCGCTGTCGGCCACGCTGTCGGTGAAGAAGCCGGGGGAACGGATTGCGGTATCAACGGTCATGTTCGAAGGGCCCCTTGGGTTCAGGCGGGAGGGTTGGAGAGCTTCTCGACGCGTCCAGCGTGGCGTCCGCCACCGAACTCGGTCGAAAGGAAGGCGTCGAGGCAGGCCTTGGCCATGTCGATCCCGGTCAGGCGCGCACCCATCGCAATGCAGTTCGCGTTGTTGTGCTCACGCGCAAGGGCGGCCGAGAGGGGCTCGGAGACGAGCGCGCAGCGGCAGGCCGGGTTGCGGTTGACCGCCATCGAGATGCCGATACCCGAACCGCACAGCGCTACACCGTAGTCGGCGGTGCCGTCGGCGACGACCGAGCCGAGCAGGTAGCCGTAGTCGGGGTAGTCGACGCGGTCGGCCGTTTCGGGGCCGAGATCAGCCACTTCGTGGTTCAGTTCGATAAGATAGTCGCGCAGCGTGGCCTTGAGGTCCACGGCGGCATGATCGGAAGCAATGGCAATACGCATGGCGAATGGATCTTTTGACAGAGAGAGGAGTTGATAGCGCCCCCTTAGTCATCGCGGTGTCGTTTTGCGAGTCCCTGAGCGCTTATCTTTGATTGTTGGGCAAGAATGGCTGCGTGCCGGAGAGAAGGGTTGGGTGGGCGAGGTGCATCTGGTTGCGTCGCGGCCAGCCTCGGTGTACGCGCGCCCCACCCGGTCGCGCAAGAAACTTGCCGAATGGGGCCGATAATGCGCAGCGAAAGAAGGAAAGTCAGGGTGCAACCACGCGTTCTCATCGCCGGAGGCGGTATCGGAGGCCTTTGCCTCGCCCTGACCCTCGACCAGATTGGCGTTGACTGCCTCGTCCTGGAAAGCGTGCGCGAGCCCCGTCCCCTGGGCGTCGGGATCAATCTGCAGCCCAACGCGGTGCGCGAACTGGCCGACCTTGGCATTGACCAGGCGATGATGGACACCATCGGCATTCCAGCCAAGGAATGGGCGCTGGTCGGCCTCAACGGGCGCGAGATCTACAGCGAGCCGCGCGGACGCCTGGCCGGATATCATTGGGACCAGTATGCGGTGCATCGCGGGCGCTTCCACATGCTGCTGCATGAAACCGCGATTGCCCGGCTTGGCGCGGACAAGGTGCGCCTGGGCCAGCGCGTCACGGGGTACCGCAAGGAGGCGGATGGCTCGGTCACCGCGCTGTGCCGCCTTGCCGATGGCACCGAGGTCGAGGAGCACGGCACGCTCCTGTTCGGCGCGGACGGTATTCATTCGAGCGTGCGTGCCCAGATGCACCCGGACCAGGCGCCGATCCACTGGGGCGGCACGGTCATGTGGCGCGGCACCACGCGCGCCAAGGCCATTCGCACCGGGTCGTCGTTCGTGGGACTGGGCACGGCGCGCCACCGCGTCGTCATCTACCCGATCTCGCAACCGGATGCCGAGGGCCTGTGCGACGTGAACTGGATCGCCGAGCAGACCTTCGATGAGGACCATGACTGGCAGAGCCTGGGCTGGTTCCGCCCGGTCGACGTCGAGAGCTTTGCCCATCACTTCACCGATTTCGTCTACGACTGGATCGATTTGCCCGCGCTAATCGCAGGCGCGGACGTGGCCTACGAGAACCCGATGATCGACCGCGATCCGATCCCGACCTGGGTCGATGGGCCGGTCGCGCTGATGGGCGATGCCGCGCATCCGATGTACCCGACAGGTTCCAATGGCGCGTCGCAGGCGATCATGGATGCGCGCCGGATCGGCGCGTTGTTCCTTGAAATGGGTGTGGGCGCCGAGGCGCTGGCCGCGTTCGATGCCCGCTACTGCGCGCCGGTCGGCCAGTTGGCGCTGCGCAACCGAGGGGCCGGGCCTTTTGGTCTGCTGGGTATGGTCGAGGAGCGCTGCGGCGGCATTTTCGAGGATATCGAGGACGTGATCCCCAAGGCCGAGCGGGAGGAATTCATGCGCGCCTACCAGCGCGCGGCGGGCTTCGCGATGCAGGAACTGAACGCATCGCCCGCCACCATTGCACCCGGCGCGCGCGTCGAGGGTGCCCACAAGATCGAGGAGAAACTACAGTGACCCCCACGCTGGAGCATATCTGCGAATTCGAGGTCGAGCTTTCGCCCCCACACGAGATGGGTGAAAACGCCCAGGGCACCCGCCGCATCATTCCCATTGTCGGCGGGCGCGTGACGGGCAAGGCGATCAACGGAAAGCTGCTCGCCATCGGCGCCGACTGGCAGACCGTGCGCACCGACGATGTTGCCTATCTCGATGCCCGCTACGCCATTGAAACGGATGACGGCGCGGTGATCGAGGTCATCAGCCAGGGATTGCGCCATATGCCGCCCGAGGCGGCCGAACGCATCGCGGCGGGCGAAACACTCGAGTTTTCGGAATACTACATGCGGACCGCGATCCGGCTCGACACCGGGCACCCGGATTATGCGTGGGTCAATCGTTCGCTGTTCGTGGCCGCAGGCGGCAAGACGGGATCCACGGTCTACCTCTCGGTCCACCGCGTCGGTTGATCAGGGGCTGAGAATGCGGCCAGCCTGAATGTCACGAATGTTCTGGCGCAACTGCCGTGATTTATCGCGCTCGGCGGCCACGAAGGTCCGAACGATAGCGTCTTCGGTTTCAAGGATGCCGGGATCATTCGTGTAGATTTCCCGGCCGATCTGCTGAAGGCTCTCCTGACCTTGAGCTGTGCCGGTCCGCGCGTCCAGCGCGAGCAACGACAGGCGATTGAACCTGCGAGCGAACTCGCGTTCGAGCAACTGCGTCATGCGAAGCGCGATCGTGTCGTAGGCGAACCTGCGCATCTCTGCGGAAAATCGGGCAAGATGCTCCTCGATCATGTCGCGGGCAAAGGGCGGAGCTGTGTCTGCAAAGGCGTAGCTTGCGCGAATATCGTCGAGAGCCGTGTCCACGATACGGTCCATCTCCCGGTTGCGGACGTCGCGAGGATAGGCAGCCGCTGTCACCCGCCTGGCCAGTTGCTGGCTATCACCACGCGTTGTGGCGGTAGTTCGCCGTGTGGTGCTCTGCTCTTGGGCGCTTGCTGTCATGCCGCAGGTGAGCAGGCTCAGACAGACCGCAAGTCGTAAGGTGCCGCGCATAAATCGATGTCCCCCTTCGGGGATACCAAGCACAAAAGATGAGCCTTTCCAATCGCAAAGAAAAGCGCCCGCGGAGCAGGTCCGCGGGCGCTTCGTGATCGATGGGAAACCCGTTTCCTTACTGATCGAGGAACGAGCGCATCTTGCGGCTGCGGCTCGGGTGCTTGAGCTTCCTGAGCGCCTTCGCCTCGATCTGACGGATACGTTCGCGGGTCACCGAGAACTGCTGGCCGACTTCTTCCAGCGTGTGGTCGGTGTTCATGCCGATGCCGAAACGCATGCGCAGCACGCGCTCCTCACGCGGGGTGAGGCTGGCAAGGACGCGGGTGACCGTTTCCTTGAGGTTGGACTGGATCGCGGCATCGACCGGGATGATCGCGTTCTTGTCCTCGATGAAGTCACCCAGGTGCGAATCTTCCTCGTCGCCAATCGGCGTTTCGAGGGAGATCGGCTCCTTGGCGATCTTCATCACCTTGCGCACCTTCTCGAGCGGCATCGAGAGACGCTCGGCCATTTCCTCTGGGGTGGGCTCGCGGCCCTGCTCGTGGAGGAACTGGCGGCTCGTGCGCACGAGCTTGTTGATCGTCTCGATCATGTGGACCGGGATACGGATCGTGCGCGCCTGGTCGGCGATCGAGCGGGTGATGGCCTGACGGATCCACCACGTCGCATAGGTCGAGAACTTGTAGCCGCGGCGGTACTCGAACTTGTCGACCGCCTTCATCAGGCCGATGTTGCCTTCCTGGATGAGGTCCAGGAACTGGAGACCACGGTTCGTGTACTTCTTGGCGATCGAGATCACCAGGCGCAGGTTCGCCTCGACCATTTCCTTCTTGGCGATGCGCGCCTCGCGCTCACCCTTCTGGACCATGTTGACGATGCGGCGGAACTCGGGGAGCGCCATGCCGGTGGCCGCCGCGATGTCCGAGACTTCCTGGCGGATGCGTTCAACAGCGTCGGCTTCGTTCTCGGCGAACGCGGCCCACTTCTTGTCCTTCTTGCCCACTTCCGGCAGCCAGGTGTCGTCGAGCTCACGGCCGACGTAGCTGTTGAGGAAGTCGACGCGCTTCACCTTGTGACGCTCGGCAAGGCGCAGCATCTGGCCGCCCAGCGTCGTGAGGCGACGGTTGAAGGTGTAGAGGTTGTCGACGAGGTATTCGATCTTGGTCGCGTGGAACTGGACCGATTCGACCTGCGCGGTGAGTTCCTCGCGCAGCTCGTTGTAGCGGTCTTCCTTGGCGGCCGGGAAATCGATGCCCAGCGCGAGCGCTTCGAGGCGTTCGGACTGGAGCTTCTCGAAGGCCTGAAACAGCTCGGTGATGGTGGCGAACTTCTCGAGCGCCTCGGGCTTGAGAGCCGCTTCCATCTGAGCGAGGCTGAGAGTGTTGTCCTCTTCCTCTTCCTCTTCCTTGCGGCTGCCTTCGCCGTCCTCGCCTTCTTCGCCTTCTTCCGAAGATTCCTCTTCGTCGTCGTCCTTGTAGGAGGGCCCTGCGGTGGCCTCGGAAATCTCGCCGTCGTCCTCGCTCTCACCGTCCTCGTTGAGGCTTTCGGGCGCCGGCTCCTTGGATAGCATGGCGTCGAGATCGAGGATCTCGCGCAGCTGCATTTCCTCGTTGTTGAGGGCTTCGGACCACTGGATGATGGCGTGGAAAGTGATCGGGCTCTCGCACAGGCCCAGAATCATCATGTCGCGGCCGGCTTCGATACGCTTGGCGATGGCGATTTCGCCCTCGCGGCTGAGCAGTTCGACCGCGCCCATTTCGCGCAGGTACATGCGCACCGGGTCGTCGGTGCGCTCGACCGTTTCCTTCTTCTTGGTCTCGACGGCCGGCTTGGGCGAGGTGTCGTCGGAGGAATCGACTTCCTCGACTTCTTCCTCGTCCTCGTTCTGCGCGTCCTCGTCGTTCTCGACGATGTTGACGCCCATCTCGTTGATCGCGGCGTAGATATCCTCGATCTGGTCCGAATTCATCTGGTCCTGGGGCAGGGCCTCGTTGAGTTCGTCGATCGTGATGTAGCCCTTGCGCTTGGCGCGCGCGATCAGCTTTTTGACCGAAGCCTCGTTGAGGTCGATCAGCGGCGCGTCGGTACCGTCGTTTTCGCCGCCGTTGGTCTCGTTCTTGCTCATTCTTCCGCCGTTATCCCGTGCTGCCCGACACCCTGTGAGCGTATAATTATACAATCAGGACGAAGACGCATGTCTTGTCGCCATTTGCCTGAGGCGTTTATCAAATTCCAGCTTTCTCTTGAGGAGACGTTGCTGCTCGGCAAAAGTTTCGTCCGAAACCTCGCTTTCGAACCGGGCTGTTGCCTGTGCCAATGCTGCCTCCAGGACCGGACGTTCCACCAAGAGATCGATGGCCTGAGCGAGTTCCGCTGCCGCATGCTCTGCATTTGCGCCCGGGGCCAGAAAGCCGAAGCGAAACCCCGAATATTCAGCGGTTCTGGGAACTTCCAGACCATTTTCCGACAATATGGTGGATAGCGCGTCTTTTTCAAGCGGTGCCATGGCGTCGCAACATTCGAGCAACGCGTCGAAGCGCGAATCAAGGCCCGGCGTGCGGGCCAGCGCCTCGGCGTGGCGGGGCACGAGTTCGGGCCAACGCATCAGCCCGGCGATGACCGCGGCCGCAAGCCCGTCGCGCGATCCGCCTGAAAGTGCCTTTTTCAGCTTCTCGATTGATTCGGGGAGCGAGGGGGGCGTTGCTGGACGCCCGTTCCAGCGTCCCTGGCCGGGGCCGCGCGGCGTGAATGGACGGCGCGATTCGCCGCCGCCCTGTCCGCCCTGCCAGCGGTTCTCGCGGCGCGGGAAAGCGAACTCGCCATATCGGTCGAGCAGCTCACGCTTGTAGAGGCTGGCGATGTCGGGGTGCTGGATTGTCTCGACATGCTGGATAAGGCGCGCCTTGAGCCCCGCCTTGTCCTCGGGCGTGGTGAGGGGATGCGCGTCCTTCTCCACCTCCCACAGCACGTCGAGCAGGCTGCGGGCCTCGCCGAGGACCTCTTCCATCGCCGCAGGTCCACGCGCCTTGATGAGATCGTCAGGGTCGAGCCCTTCGGGCAGGCGCACGATGCGCAAGGTGTGGGCCGGGCGTAGCAGGGGGAGGGCGCGGGTAATCGCGCGCAGCGCCGCGCGCTGTCCGGCGGCATCGCCGTCAAAGCACAGGATCGGGGCCTCGACATGGCGCCAGAGCATCTCGATCTGGTGCTCGGTAAGCGCGGTGCCGAGCGGGGCGACGGCCTCGTCGATACCGGCCGCCGCCAGCGCGATCACGTCCATGTAGCCTTCGACCACGACGATCCGGCCCGACTGGCGCGCGGCGGGTGCGGCGCGGTGCAGGTTATAGAGCGTGCGCCCCTTGTCGAACAGCGGTGTGTCAGGAGAATTGAGGTATTTCGGGGCCTTGGTCTTCTCTTTGGAGAGAATGCGTCCACCAAAGGCGATGACCCGGCCGCGCGCATCCTCGATGGGAAGCATCAGTCGGCCGCGGAAACGGTCGTAGGGATCGCGGTCCTCGACCTCGATGCGCAGGCCCGCCTCGATCAGCATCGGTTCGGGAAAGCGCACCAGGGCCTGCTTGAGGGCCTGACGTTCATCGGGCGCAAAGCCGAAGCCGAAGCGCGCGACGATGCGTGGATCGAACCCGCGCGTCTGGAGATAGGCGCGCGCTTCGGCGCCCTCGGGCGTGGTCAGGTTGTGGCGGAACCACTCCTGCGCGGCCGTGGTCACGTCGTTGAGCGTATCGCGCTTCTGCGCGGCCTTGGCGGCGCGCGGGTCGGGCTCGGGGACATCCATCCCGGCCTCGCCGGCAAGCTCCTTTACCGCGTCCATGAAGGCGAGGCCCTGGTGGTCGGTCATCCAGCGGATCGCATCGCCATGCGCGCCGCAGCCAAAGCAGTGGTAGAACCCCTTTTCGTCGTTGACGTAGAAGCTGGGTGACTTCTCGTCGTGGAAGGGGCAGCAGGCCTTGTGCTCACGCCCCGCCTTCTGGAGGCGCACCGAACGGCCCACCAGCGCCGATAGCGTGGTGCGGGAACGGAGCTGGTCGAGCCATTGGGGCGTAAGCACGAAAGAAAGCCTGCCTTAGAGCGGGAAGGAGAGGGGTGTCAGGAGAGCGCGGCCTTCACCCAGCCACTGGCCTTACCCATGTCGAGCTCGCTTGCGTGGCGCTCCTTGAGCAGGCCCATGACCTTGCCCATGTCCTTCATGCCACTCGCGCCGACTTCGGCCTTGATCGCCTCGATCTTGGCCTTGGTTTCCTCTTCGCTCATCTGGGCGGGGAGGAAGGTCTCGATGACCTCGACTTCGGCCTGTTCCTCAGCGGCGCGTTCGGGGCGTCCACCTTCCTCGAACAGCTTGATCGATTCGCGGCGCTGCTTGACCATCTTCTGCAGGACCTCGATCACCATGGCGTCGTCATCGGCGGGCGCTTCGCTGGTGCGCAGCTCGATGTCGCGGTCCTTGAGCTTGGCGAGAATCAGCCGAACGGTTGCAAGGCGCGGTTTGTCGCCGGCCTTCATGGCTGCGATCTGGGCGGCCTTGATCGAATCACGAAGCATTGTTTTCCTGTCGGTGTATGGATGTGGGACGTGCTGGGATTGCATAAGTAGCAAGGCAGCGCGAAAATTGCATCTAGCCGCCTTGACGTGATGTACAACCCTCTCTAGCGGGAGCGCCTTAGCACACATGTCAGAAACACCCTCAACGGAGCGACCCATTATGGCCGACGCCGCATCTTCGCCTGCGCCTAAACCGGAAGGAGCCACGGGCGCTCTTGTACTCAGCACAGGCGAGGTTCTGTGGGGCCGCGGCTTTGGCGCTGTGGGTGTGGCAGAAGGCGAAGTCTGCTTCAACACGGCCATGACCGGCTACCAGGAAGTGATGACGGACCCGTCCTACTCGGGCCAGATCGTCACTTTTACCTTTCCTCACATCGGCAATGTCGGCGTGAACGACGAGGATCTGGAATCCAAGGTCGACGGCGCGGTTGGCTGTGTCGTGCGCGAAGACGTGACGCTCGCCTCGAACTTCCGCTCAGGCGGTGAGTTCGGCGACTGGCTCGCGGCCAAGGGCAAGGTCGGCCTTTCGGGCATCGACACCCGCGCCCTGACCCGCCGCATCCGCAAGACGGGCGCCCCCAACGCGGTCATCGCGCACGATCCCGAAGGAAACTTCGACGTTCCCGCCCTGATCGCGCAGGCCAAGGCCTGGCCGGGCCTTGAGGGCATGGACCTGGCCAAGGTCGTCACCCGCACCGCGGACGAGAGCTGGGAAGGTTCGACCTGGACGCTGGGCGCAGGCTACGCCGCCGCTGAGGGCGATGATCGTCCGCACGTCGTCGCACTCGACTATGGCGCGAAGGACAACATCTTCCGCAACCTGGTGAAGGCCGGCGCGCGCGTCACCGTGGTTCCGGCCGAAACGAGCCTCGATAAGGTTCTTGAGCTCAAGCCTGACGGTGTGTTCCTTTCGAACGGCCCGGGCGACCCGGCGGCAACCGGCACCTATGCCGTTCCCGTCATCAAGGGGCTGCTGGACCGCGACGTGCCGATCTTCGGCATCTGCCTTGGCCACCAGATGCTGGCCATCGCGGCGGGCGCCAAGACCGCCAAGATGTTCCAGGGCCACCGCGGTGCAAACCACCCGGTCAAGCGCCACGAGGACGGCGTGGTCGAGATCACCTCGATGAACCACGGCTTCGCGGTCGACAACGCGACGCTCCCCGA
Source organism: Novosphingobium mangrovi (assembly GCF_022818885.1). Lineage (NCBI taxonomy): Bacteria > Pseudomonadati > Pseudomonadota > Alphaproteobacteria > Sphingomonadales > Sphingomonadaceae > Novosphingobium > Novosphingobium mangrovi. The sequence continues at coordinate 311,679 of NZ_JALHAT010000003.1, forward strand.
CACCATCGAGGAAACCCACGTCTCGCTCTTCGACGGCTCCAACTGCGGCATCGCGATCAAGGGCAAGAAGGCCTTCGGCGTGCAGTACCACCCCGAAGCCTCGCCGGGCCCGCAGGACAGCTTCTACCTGTTCGAGAAGTTCGTCGGGATGCTGGGATGATCTCCTCGCGCCTTTCCCTTCTCCTTCCCGCCCTCGCGCTGGCGGCCTGCGGCGAACCGCCGCCCAAGGCCCAGGTGGTGACGACGGACGGGAAGGCCATCGCGGAAATCTGCGGTGTGCCCGAGGCGATGTTCTCGGGCGGGAAGGGCGCTCCGGTGGTTACTCTCTCTCCCGACCTGAGCGCGGCCGAGCAGGCCTGCACCCTTCGCGAGGTGCGCCGCTCGCTCCCTCAGGCCCGCATTATCGAAGCCGAGGCGCCGGGAACCCCGGCCCCGACCGCTTCGTCTCCCCTTTGACCCGCATAATCTCAAGGCAGGATTGAACCATGCCCAAACGCACAGACATCTCCTCGATCCTCGTCATCGGCGCGGGACCCATCATCATCGGCCAGGCCTGCGAATTCGACTATTCCGGCACCCAGGCGATCAAGGCTCTCAAGGAAGAGGGCTACCGGGTCATCCTCGTCAACTCGAACCCGGCCACGATCATGACCGACCCGGACATGGCCGATGCGACCTACGTCGAGCCGATCACGCCCGAGGTCGTCGCCAAGATCATCGAGAAGGAGCGCCCCGACGCGGTGCTTCCCACGATGGGTGGCCAGACCGCGCTCAACTGCGCGCTCGCGCTGTTCAATGACGGCACGCTGGAGAAGTGGGGCGTCAAGATGATCGGCGCGGACGCCGATGCCATCGACAAGGCCGAGGACCGTCAGCGCTTCCGCGAGGCGATGGACAAGATCGGCCTCGAAAGCGCGCGTTCGGGTGTCGCCCACACGCTGGACGAGGCTCTTGCCGTCCTCGAGCGCACGGGTCTGCCTTCGATCATCCGTCCTTCCTTCACGCTGGGCGGTACCGGCGGCGGCATCGCCTACAACAAGGCCGAGTTCGAGGCGATCGTGAAGTCGGGTCTCGACGCGTCCCCCACCACCGAGGTCCTCATCGAGGAATCGCTGCTGGGCTGGAAAGAGTACGAGATGGAGGTTGTCCGCGACCGCAAGGACAACTGCATCATCATCTGCTCGATCGAGAACGTCGATCCGATGGGCGTCCACACCGGCGACTCGATCACGGTCGCTCCGGCGCTCACGTTGACCGACAAGGAATACCAGATCATGCGCACCGCCTCGCTCGAGGTGCTGCGCGAGATCGGTGTCGAAACCGGCGGTTCGAACGTCCAGTTCGCGGTGAACCCCAAGGACGGCCGTCTCATCGTCATCGAGATGAACCCGCGCGTTTCGCGCTCCTCGGCGCTGGCCTCGAAGGCCACCGGCTTCCCCATCGCGCGCGTCGCGGCCAAGCTCGCCGTCGGCTATACTCTCGATGAGGTCACCAACGAGATTACCGGCGCCACGCCCGCCTCGTTCGAGCCGACCATCGACTATGTCGTCACCAAGATCCCGCGCTTCACCTTCGAGAAGTTCAAGGGCTCCAAGCCCGAACTCTCGACCGCGATGAAGTCGGTCGGCGAGGTCATGGCCATCGGCCGTAACGTCAAGGAATCGATGCAGAAGGCCCTGCGCGGCCTTGAAACCGGGCTCGACGGCTTCAACCGCGTGGTCGAGCTGGAAGGCGCAAGCCGCGACACCATCACCGCGGCCCTTTCGCAGCGCACCCCAACCCGTCTCCTCAACGTGGCCCAGGCCATGCGCGAGGGCTTCACGATCGAGGAAATCCACGCGATCACCTTCTACGACCTGTGGTTCCTGCGCCACATCGAGGAGATCATCGCCGAGGAAGCCAAGATCATGGAGCATGGCCTCCCGATCGATGCGGCCGGCCTGCGCCGCGTGAAGGCCATGGGCTTCTCCGACAAGCGCCTGGCGACGCTCGCCGTGCGTTCGGTCCATGTCGCAGGCGGTCTGGGCGAAACCCAGGCCAAGAGCTCGGGGCTCCTGCACGACACGATCCGCGCGATGGCTGGTGCCACCAGCGAAGAGGAAGTGCGCGCCCTTCGCAACAAGCTGGGCGTGCGCCCCGTCTTCAAGCGCATCGACAGCTGCGCGGCCGAGTTCGAGGCGATCACGCCCTACATGTACTCGACCTATGAAGCGCCTCTCTTCGGTGAGCCCGAGGACGAGGCCATGCCGTCCGAGCGCAAGAAGGTCGTCATCCTGGGCGGCGGTCCCAATCGCATCGGCCAGGGCATCGAATTCGACTACTGCTGCGTCCACGCCTGCTTCGCGCTGGAGGAGGCCGGCTTCGAGACCATCATGGTCAACTGCAACCCGGAAACCGTCTCGACCGACTACGACACCTCCGACCGTCTCTACTTCGAGCCGCTGACGGCCGAAGACGTGCTGGAAATCCTGCGCGTCGAACAGTCGAAGGGCGAGCTTGTCGGCGTCATCGTCCAGTTCGGTGGCCAGACCCCGCTCAAGCTGGCGGGCGCACTTGAGAAGGCAGGTATCCCGATCCTCGGCACCTCGCCCGACGCCATCGACCTGGCCGAAGACCGTGAGCGGTTTGCCGCGCTGGTCGACAAGCTCAAGCTCAAGCAGCCCGCCAACGGCATGGCGCGCAGCCGTGACGAGGCCGTCGCGGTCGCCAACCGCATCGGTTACCCGGTGCTGACGCGTCCCAGCTACGTGCTGGGTGGCCGCGCCATGGAGATCGTCGACAGCGAGCAGCAGCTCGATGACTACATCGCGACCGCAGTGCAGGTCTCGGGCGACAGCCCGGTTCTCATCGATCAGTACTTGCGCGATGCCGTCGAATGCGACGTCGACGTGCTGTGCGACGGCGACCAAGTCGTGGTTGCCGGTGTGATGCAGCACATCGAGGAAGCGGGCGTGCACTCGGGCGACAGCGCCTGCACCATTCCCGCCTACAGCCTGCCCGCCGAGATCATCGAGGAAATGGAGCGCCAGTCGCACGCGCTTGCGCTCGGTCTTGGCGTTCGCGGCCTGATGAACGTGCAGTTCGCGGTCAAGGACGGTGAGGTCTACCTCATCGAGGTCAACCCGCGCGCCTCGCGCACCGTGCCCTTCGTTGCCAAGGCCATCGGCCAGCCCATCGCCAAGATTGCCGCGCGCGTCATGGCCGGCGAAAAGCTCTCGACCTTCCCGCCGATCAAGCGTGAGCTCGACTACTTCGCGGTCAAGGAAGCGGTCTTCCCCTTCGCGCGCTTCCCGGGCACCGACCCGGTGCTGAGCCCGGAGATGAAGTCGACCGGCGAGGTCATGGGCATCGACCGCGACTATCCGCGCGCCTTTGCCAAGGCCCAGCTGGGGGCAGGCATGCGCCTGCCGGTGGAAGGCACGGTCTTCGTCTCGGTCAAGGACAGCGACAAGGACCACATCCTTCCCGCCGTCCAGAAGCTGGCTGATGAAGGCTTCCGCATCATCGCGACGTCGGGCACGCAGCAGTTCCTGGCGAAGGCCGGGATCGCGGTCGAACTGGTGAACAAGGTGGCCGAGGGCCGTCCGCACATCGTCGACAAGATCGAGGATGGCGAGGTCTCGCTGATCTTCAACACGACCGAGGGGTGGCAGAGCCTCAAGGACTCGCAGTCGATCCGGGCCTCGGCCTTGACCGCGAAGGTCTCGATCTTCACCACGGCCGCCGCGAGCATCGCGGCAAGCGAGGCAATCGCGACGATTCGCGGGAGCCAGCTTGAAGTCCGTTCGTTGCAAGATTATTATAGCTGAAATCGATCTTGCCTTCCCACATCGCTGCAGATCGGACCGGTCCCTCATGGCGCGCGCGCCGGGGACCGGGCAGGTGACTAGTCGCCTGACGGGACGCAGCGGGGCGAGCATGGGACGGCAACAGGAGGAAGATTTAGATGGCAAGTGTTGAAAAGCTGCCGATGCTCGCCGAGGGCTACGAACGGCTCATGGCAGAGATCAAGGCGCTGCGCGAAGAGCGTCCTCGTGTCGTCGACGCGATCGAGGAAGCGCGTGCGCACGGCGACCTTTCGGAAAATGCGGAATATCACGCGGCGAAGGAACGCCAGGGTCAGATCGAGGCCACGATCGGCGATCTTGAGGACAAGATCAGCCGCGCGCATATCGTCGATCCCGCAACGCTGTCGGGTGACAAGATCATCTTCGGCGCAACCGTGACCCTGCTCGACGATGACGACAAGCCGGTGAAGTACCAGATCGTGGGGCCGTATGAGGCCGACGCGAAGGCTGGGCGCATCAGCTACAACTCGCCGCTCGGCAAGGCGCTGATCGGCAAGAAGGTGAACGAAGAGGTCGAGGTGACCGTGCCTTCGGGTGACAAGTTCTACCTCGTCGAGAAGATCGACTTTATCTGATGTGACGTGCATTCCGGGCTGATCTGATCGCCCGGACCGCCACCGGCACACGAAAAGAGCCGGGAAGGGTGTCCTTCCCGGCTCTTTTCGTGTGTGCCGAAATCTGGATCAGACTTCGTTGTTCTCGGGGTCGAGCAGACGGTGCAGGTGCACGATCACGTACTTCATCTCGGCGTCATCGACGGTGCGCTGTGCGGCCGACTTCCAAGCGTCCTTCGCGGTTGCCATGTTCGGGAACACGCCCACGATGTCCATGTCGTTGAGGTCGACGAATTCGAGACCGGTCGGATCCTTGACCCGGCCGCCCATCACGAGGTGAAGTTTCTGCTGCATGTGATGTGCCACTTTTTCCTGTTGGGAGACGCCTTGGCCCTATAATTTCCGACTGGGCTGGGGGCAAGGCCGGATCTTCCCGGAAATCGGGCTATTTCAGCTCCTGCAAATCATTATCAAGAGGCCTCAGTGGCCCACCTTCTTGCGCAGATCTTCCGCGAAATCCGCGAGTTTGTGCGTGCCTTCGCTGGTCGCCTCGCCAGCCTGCTCGATGCGCTTGCCGCTCTTGCGGGCGATGGAGGATGCAAATCCCAGCGCTGCAGTGGCCAATTTTTCAAGCTTGCCCGCGGCGTAGTCGCCCGCGTGCTCGGCGCGCTCTTCGAGTCCTTCGAGGGCCGCGTGCGTCTCGTCGCTTGCGCGGTGGCCCAAGAGACGGATCTCGTCGCCAGCGCGCTTGCCGAACAGGAGGGTGGTGGTGCCTGCCGTCTGGGCAATGCTGACGGCACGCGTGGCGGCGCCGCGCGTCATCCGGCGCGGGAGGAGTGCGGCTACGGCCGCGCCTACCGCAAGGCCGCCGGCCACGGTGATGACCGGGTGGCGCTTCACGAAGCCGATCACCTTCTCGGAAGGACGTTCGTCCTTGCTCGAGGAGTGCAGGGCCACGATGTTGCCCGTATTCGCGCTGGTTGCCGAAGTGGCGGGGGTGGTGGGTTCGCTGTCAGCCATTGTCGGTGTCCTCTTCATGGTCGTGATCAAGCCGCAGCAGCGTCTCGACCCAGGAGATTACGGGATTTCTGAATATCCAAAGCGCCAGCGCGGCGAGGGTTCCGCCCACGACCGCCGGGTTGTCCTCGACGACGGCCACGGCTTCGTCGAAAGCGCCGCGCGCGGCCTCGACGGTCTCGTCGAGGATGCGCCCGGCAAGGCCGCGCTCCTCCATGTCGGCGCGGATCGCGCCGTAGCGCGCGTCGAAGGCGTCCTTGGCTGCGTTGCGCACCTCGCGCTGTGCCATCACCTCTTGGGCCGAACTCTTCATGGCCGAGCCTCTTCGCTGGTCGTGTTGGCGATGACGCGCTTCATGGCGCCGAGCTTGCGCTTGGCATTCATTGCGCATAGCCCCGCCAGAACGGCAAGTCCAAGTGTGACAACGGCCATTGCACCCCAGGCGCCGATCACCTGGCCAAGTGCGATGACGAGGCCGACCACGGCCGCCATGGCCGCAAAGAAAAGCAGCACAAGCCCGATGACGAGCAGGGCCACGATCTTCTTGACCTGCTGCCCGGCATAGGCCGCGCGCGCTTTCTGGAAGCCAAGTTCGGCCTTGGCGAGGACCTTGGCCTCATCGGCAAGGAGGCGCAGATCCTCGGCAAGGGTGACGTCGTCGGTTCCCGGGCTCGGCTCGGTCCCCGGCGGGGGTTGGTGAAGCATCAATCAGGCTCGGTCGTCAGGGGGGATCAGCTGCTTTTCGAAAACAGACGGCCCAGGACGTAGCCTGCGGCCACGGCCATGCCGACCGAAAGTGTCGGATTGGAGCGCACGAAGGCGCGGGTGTCCTCGCCCAGTTCCTCGAACGACTTTTCATCGAGGCGGGCGGCCGCGTCCTGCATCGACTTGGAGGCGGAGCGCGCATAATCGCCGTACTTCACGCCCGCCTTGTCGTCGATGTAGGCGACGTTGTCGTCGATGACCTTGGAGAGGCGCACGATGGCCTTGCTCGTCTGCGCCTTGCCTTCCACGGCGTATTCCCCGGCCTTGGCCTTGGCGTCGGCGGCAAAGGCGTCGGCCTTTCCGCGTGCCTCATCCGAGCAGTGCTTTGCTTCCTCGTTCAGGCTGTCCTTCTTCTGGGAGAACTTGGCGCGATACTCGTCCGCAAGGGCGTGGGCGCCAGCCTTGGCTTCGTCGACCGCCTTGGTGAAGTGGCTCTTGGCGGCATCCGCGCCAGGGGTCGTCGTGTCGTCTACGGTGGATTCGACCATCGAGGTTTCCTTCCTTTGCCCAATCGCCGCAGTCTGCCTTTGCCCCGGCATGGCGTGCGGCGTCTGAATGATATGGTGTGCACACAGGGTAACACAAGCTACTCAATAATGCTGCAACGCAACTTGTCACAGGTTGTTCCGCTGCTTAGAGCGCCAACCAGAGTCACTGGAACGTGGCGACAGAGGAGGTTTCGAAAATGACCGCGATCATCGATATTCATGGCCGTGAAATTCTGGATAGCCGTGGCAACCCCACCGTGGAGGTCGACGTGCTGCTGGAAGACGGCAGCTTCGGCCGGGCCGCTGTGCCCTCGGGCGCGTCGACGGGTGCGCATGAAGCGGTCGAACTTCGTGACGGGGACAAGGACCGCTACCTGGGCAAGGGTGTGCTCAAGGCCGTGGACGCGGTCAACGACGATATCGCCGAGTGCCTGATCGGCCTCGATGCCGAAGACCAGCGCGACCTGGACCTGGCGATGATTGATCTCGACGGGACCGAGAACAAGAGCCGCCTGGGCGCGAACGCGATCCTGGGCACCAGCCTGGCGCTTGCCAAGGCGGCCGCGAATGCCCGTGGCTTGCCGCTCTATTCCTACATCGGTGGTGTCTCGGCGCATGTGCTGCCGGTTCCGATGATGAACATCATCAACGGCGGCGAGCACGCCGACAACCCGATCGATTTCCAGGAATTCATGATCATGCCGGTCGGCGCCGGTTCGATCACCGAGGCCGTGCGCTGGGGCGCCGAGATCTTCCACACGCTCAAGAAGGGTCTGTCGGAGAAGGGCCTGGCGACTGCGGTCGGTGACGAAGGCGGCTTTGCCCCCAACCTTGCCAGCACGCGCGATGCGCTCGACTTCGTGATGGCCTCCATCGAGAAGGCCGGCTTCAAGCCCGGCTCCGACATCCAGCTTGCCCTGGACTGCGCCTCGACCGAGTTCTTCCGCGAGGGCAAGTACGAGATCAGCGGTGAGGGGCTCTCGCTCGCCCCCGCCGCTTTCGCCGACTATCTTGCCGATCTGTGCGCGGCCTACCCGATCATCTCGGTCGAGGACGGCATGGCCGAGGACGACTTCGAAGGCTGGAAGGCGCTCACCGAAAAGGTTGGCGACAAGGTTCAGCTGGTGGGTGACGACCTCTTCGTGACCAACCCCAAGCGCCTGACCATGGGCATCGAGCAGGGCCTCGCCAACTCGCTCCTCGTCAAGGTCAACCAGATCGGCACGCTGACCGAGACCCTGGAAGCCGTCTCGATCGCGAACCGTGCCGGTTACACGGCGGTCATGTCGCACCGTTCGGGCGAAACCGAGGACGCGACCATTGCCGACCTCGCTGTTGCCACCAACTGCGGCCAGATCAAGACCGGCTCGCTCGCGCGTTCGGACCGGCTTGCCAAGTACAACCAGCTCATCCGCATCGAGGAAGAGCTGGGCGGCGCGGCGCACTACGCCGGTGCCGAAGCCTTCAAGGTTTCGCTTGGTTGATAGGCAGACGCGGCAGGCGCACGCGTCGCACAAAGGCGCGGTGCTCCTTGCCCAGAGTTGAAGAAGCCCCGGTGCCGCATTGGTATCGGGGCTTTTTTATTGCATCTTGAGGGCCGCGGTAGTGCCGCCTTCTTCGAGCAGGACCACCGAGCGCGAGGCGGCGGTGAAGTATTCGAGCATAGCTCCGTAGCCACGCGCACTTAACTTCACGTAGACGCGGCGGGCATCGCCGGGGTCAGCTTCGCGCAGGAGAAGTCCCTGTTTTTCCAGGATCGTGATCCAGCGCAGTGCGGTGGTGGAGGGCACGGCAGAGCCGATGCACGCGCTCGTCACCGAAACGCTGCGCCGTTCCTTGGCCGCAATGAACAGGTCCAGCAGGATATCCCAAGCCGGTTCGCCAAACAGGTCATCCGACTGGAAGATCTTGGAGCGTCGCCGCCGATCCTCGTACGTTTGGCGGGCGAGTTCCACCCAGATGGGATGGTCCTTTCGGCCCGTGTCGTTGGCGGACGTGGCTGCCTTCAGGCGCCGTGTATGCCCATCGGCTGCGGCAAGATCGGGCAGGACATCGAAGGGCGAGGCACCCTCGGGTGCGTCGTCGTCAAGTTCGAGCTGGCGCGCCATGGCCAGGAGCTCGTTGGCGATGCCGATCAGGCGGATCGCCTTGTTTCGGTTTCGCATCCTCTGGTCTGTATTTTCCATCAGTCCGGATCACCGTCGCACAAGGAGTGGGTGGTCCGATGGGCCGGATGGCCAACCGGGAGCCGAGATCCACATCGACGTCGGAGCAATCCTGCGTACAATTCCTGACTGAGCCGCATCCCATGGTGCTTGCGGCCTTTAAGTCCCGTCCTGACGAATTCTTGCCCCGATCGTCTGACATGGCCCAACAACCTTAAGCGCGCTTACGGGACCGCGTCTTTACGAGGTTATTCCATTTCGGTTGCAGTTGGCAGCAGTTCGAGCGATCGGTTGAGCAACGTCACGGCTGCATCGAGGTGGGCTGCGGCCACGCTTTCCCCCGCCATGTCGAGCTGGGCGAGGCGGTCGTAGAGATCATCGAGCAATTCCTGCAATTGAGCCCGGTCCTTCATGGTGCCGTTTCTCCTGTCGGCTGTCGGTGTACCGGCTGCGACCCCGGGTTTGGCTTCTTATGAACGCCCCCTGCATCGAGCGTTCCGAGCCAGATGTCACATTAACATCCGTTATGGCTCTAAAACGCCATATGGCCCCTTCTTAGGGCCATTCGAAGGCGGGGCAATCGGGGTTTGCGCGCTGTTGCGTTTCGGGACTGGTGCAAGGGCGAAAGCTACCGTGGTTTAGTGGTCGGGGCGCGCACGAAAAAGGGCGCCGGGCCAGTGCCGCGGCGCCCTTCGCAAGGCGGTGGTGATGCCGTTTTCAGCGGCCGAACTTGTCCTGCAGCTTGAGCAGGGCAAGTGCCGCCTTGGCCGCTTCGCCGCCCTTGTCCTTCTGCGCCGGATCGGCGCGGACGAGGGCCTGCTCTTCGTTCTCTACGGTCAGGATGCCGTTGCCGATGGCGATGCCGTCCATGGTCAACGCCATGATGCCGCGTGCGCTTTCGCCCGCGACGATCTCGAAATGGTAGGTCTCGCCGCGGATGACGACGCCAATGGCGACATAGCCATCGTATTCACCGGCGCCGTCGGCGAGGGCGAGGGCCCCGGAGATCTCGAGCGCGCCGGGAACGGTGATGACATCGACCGAGTGCCCTTCGGCTTCCAGCGCCTTGCGGGCGCCTGCGACGAGCATGTCGTTGAGGTGGTCGTAGAAGCGGGCTTCGACGATGAGAAAACGAGCCATGGTGGTAGCTTCCTTAGCTTTCGCTGGACGTGATGGGGCGTTCGCCGACGATATCGAGGCCATAGCCTTCGAGCGCGACGAGCGAATGACGGGTGTTGGTCAGGAGGATCATGTCGTGGATTCCCAGTTCGGCCAGGATCTGCGCGCCCACGCCATAATCGCGCAGTTCCTCCAGGTCCGGATTCTTTCCATCGCGGAACTGGCGCTTGAGGTCCATCACTTCGGAGAAAGATTGCGACATCGGGCTGTTGATGACGACGATGACGCCCGAGCCTTCCTCGGCGATGATCTTCATCGAGCGCTGCAGGAGGTCGGAGCGATCCTGCGATTCCTCGCCGAAGATGTCGACGAAGGTGGAGAGGGTGTGCATGCGCACCAGTGTCGGCTGCGTAGGGTCGATGCGGCCCTTGACCAGCGCGATGGTCTCATCGCCGGTCGCGCGGTTGTGGTAGCAGCAGGCTGTCCACTGACCGCCATGGCGGCTCGTGAAGGTCAGCTCGTTGGTCTTCTCGACCATGCGGTCGTGCTTGCGGCGGTAGGCGATGAGATCGCGAATGGTCCCGATCTTGAGGTCGTGGAGCCGCGCGAAGCTGACCAGATCGTCCATACGGGCCATAGTCCCGTCGTCTTTCATGATCTCGCAGATCACGCCCGAGGGATTGAGTCCGGCGAGGCGCGAGATGTCGACTGCGGCCTCGGTGTGGCCGGTGCGCACGAGAACGCCACCATCACGAGCGCGCAGCGGGAAGACGTGGCCGGGGGTGACGATATCGGCCTTGGACTTGGTGCCGTCGATGGCAACCGAAACGGTGCGGGCACGATCGCCGGCGGAGATGCCTGTGGTGACGCCTTCGCGCGCCTCGATCGAAGTGGTGAAGGCGGTTTCGTGCCGGGTGCCGTTGTGCTGGCTCATCAGGTCGAGGCCGAGTTCGTCAACGCGCTGGTTGGTGAGCGAGAGGCAGATGAGGCCGCGGCCGTGGGAGGCCATGAAGTTGATCGCGGCAGGCGTCGCCATCTGGGCCGGGATGACGAGGTCGCCTTCGTTTTCACGATCCTCGTCGTCAACGAGGATGAACATGCGGCCGTTGCGCGCCTCGTCGATGATCTCCTCGATGGGGACGAGGACAGGGGTCTCGTCGTTCGAGAAGAGCACATGTTCGAGCTTGGCGAGGGTTTCGGTGGTGGGGTTCCAGCTATCCTCGGTGCAGTCGCGCAGGGTATTGGCGTGGAGGCCTGCGGCGCGGGCAAGTCCGGCGCGGCTCATGCCGCCTTCGGTGATGAGCTTGCGGACCTGGTCGATGACTTTGGAGGGCATTGGTCTTTCTCACATTGCGATGTGCGGCCGTTAGACCTTTATCACATCACAATGCAAGGGGCGAATATCCGATGTTCAGCTATCGAGGCGTTGACGCGCCAGACGCGCGCGACGAACCTTGTGCTGCTCGAGATCCTCGAGCGTGGGGATCGTGTCATCGAGAATGTCGGCCAGAACCGCGCCGCGCTCGCCAGGAGGGCGTGTGCGGCCCGCGGTCGTGTCGCGGAACACCTGGCGCTCGATCTCGGCGTTGAGGAGGGCGCCCAGGAGGACTCCGTAGGCCGAGAGGTAAAGCCACATCAGGAAGACAACGATGGCCGAGAGCGATCCATACGTGGCGTTGTAGTCGCTGATATAGGCGACATAGAACGAGAAGCCGAAGGAGATCGCCAGCCACAGGAACGTCGCCAACATCGCGCCGGGCGCGAGCCAGCGCCACTTGGCGGGGCGCCGGTCGGGCCCGAAGCGCATGATGAGGGCAAAGCCGCAGGTGCCAAGGATCAGCGCGGCGAGCCATGTCAGCCAAGTGAACAGGGTTGCGGTCGAGGTGCCCAGGTAGAACGAGGCCTGGCGTTGCAGCCAGGTGAAGACGCCGCCTGCCAGGACGCCGGTCAGCGCGATGAAGACGGCGGCCAGGGTCAGGCTCGCGGCGCGGAAGGAAACCGCGATGGTGCCGCGCGTCTCGTGCTCCTCGTTGACGATGTTGAGCGCGCTGATCATGCCGTTGGCCGCGCGCATCCCGCCGAAGATGGCGAAGAACAGGGCAATGACAAGGGCGAGGCCGGTAACGCCCGAGCTGGTCGAAACGATCTGGATGAGCTGCGCCTGAAGGACCTGGGCGACTTCGGGCGGGACGACATCGACGATGCTCTGCATCTGCTTGCGCACGGTGTCGGCATCGCCGACCAGACCGTAGATCATCACCGTTGCGGCGATCAGCGGGGTCAGCGCGAGGAAGCAGTAAAACGCCAGTCCTCCTGCCAGAAGGCCCAGTTCATGGAAGCCGGCCATGATCCAGACCCTGCGCAGGATTCGCAGCCAGGCGCGCGGCGGCATCTGCAGGGGCCAGTTGGAATCCGCACCGGGCGGGGCGTCAGGGGGGAGATAGTCCTCGGTCATGCGCTAACAAACTGAACGGGAACCATTGTGGTTGCAATGCGATAAGGGTTATCGGCGGTGTGGACACGGCCTTGGCGCGCATGGGGACAGAAACAGCGTTGTTTATGAACGGACTAAGCGATACACCTTGTCTCCGTACCCGAACCAGGGGGGCACGTGTTATCCGCTGCGGCTGCGCACTTCTGTCACTTTCGGTCGGCCTGGCCTACGCCGCGCCCGTTCTGGCGCAGGAAAACCAGGTGCCGGGCGATCCGGCCATACAGGAGCGTGCCGAGGAGCCCTCCTCGCTGAAGGCCGGTGCGATGGATGTGCCCGCTTTGCCGGACGCGTCTGATTTGCCCGAGGTCGAGCCCGTCATTGATGACGAGGAATTTAATTCCCGGGTGCCCGATCTGGGCGCGAGCGAGGATCCCGAACTCGACAAGCCGCTCGAATCGATCGCCGATTTCGAACGCCGCATGGCCGGTGATGGCGAGAATGCGGGCGCGTCTGCGCCTGCGCCTGCGCCAGAGGCTCCCGTACAGACGGTGCAGTCGCTCCCCGACGATGCGCAGACGGTCCGCCAGATCGAAAACGCACCCATTCGCGACGCCGAGCTTTCCGAGCCTTTGCCGCCTCTCGACCAGTTCGAGGTGACCCCGGTCGAATTTGCCGAGGAGGGCGGTGAGGAGGAGCAGGGCGAGGTGCGCTACCGCGTCGAGCTCGAGGGGCTTGAAAGCGCGGACGAGGAAAGCCCGACGGCGATCAAGAGCATGTTCAACTCGCTCTCCGCCCTCGAGAAGGGCGACGGGAAGGCGAACAACTCGGCCATGGTTTCGGCCCGTCTTGAGGAGGATGCGCAGCTTCTCCAGAGCCTGCTCGAAGCCGATGGCTGGTACACCCCGCGTATCCGCACGCGCCTTGCGCCCGCGCGCGACAGCGACGAGGGCGATCTCACCGCGCGCATTTCGGTAGTTCCCGGGCAACGCTTCACGTTCTCGGACATCGTGATCGAGGCCGATCCGACCGAGCCGGAGGGCCTGATTGCGGACAACATGCCGCTCAAGGTCGGAGAGCCGATCGTGGCGCAGCGCGTGCAGGGGGCCGAAGCGCGCGTGGCAGTAGCCCTGCCGCAGAACGGTTATCCTTTCGCCAAGGTCGGCCAGCGCGATATCCTGCTCGACCGCGATACGGGCGATGGCGTCTACACACTGCCCGTCGCGATTGGTCCGCGCGGACGTTTTGGCGGTATCACCACCGATGGCGACACGGCCTTCGATGCCGACCACGTGGAAGTGCTGGCGCGTTTCGAGGAGGGCGATCTCTACGACAGCCGCATGGTCGACGATCTGCGCAAGGCACTCATCGGCACGAGCCTGTTCTCAACGGTCGCGGTCGAGCCTGAACAGACCGGCGAGGTGCTGGAGGACTGCACCGAGGCGGTGCGCCTCCACGTCAAGCAGGAGAAGGGACCTGCCCGCACGATTGCCGGCTCGCTCGGCTATGCGGCGGGTGAGGGCATCACCGCGCAGGCGGCCTGGACCCACCGCAACATGTTCCCGCCCGAAGGCGCTGTCAGCTTCAACGGAATCCTCGGCACGCAGCAGATGGGGCTTGGCAGTACCTTCCGTCGCTCCAATGCGGGCCAACGCGACCGCACGCTCGAACTGACCGCCGAAGCTTTCTACAACGATTACGACGCGTATGACGCCTACACCGGACGCCTCGCGGCGCGCATCAGCCGCGATTCCACGCCCTTGTGGCAGAAACGGCTGACCTATGGCGTCGGTGTCGAACTGATCGGTACGGCCGAGACCGACTATCGTCCGGAAACGGGTGATCGCAGCCGCCGCACCTACTACATCGCGGGCGTCAACGGTCAGGTTGGATGGGACACGTCCGACAGCCTTCTCGATCCGACCAGGGGCTTTCGCCTGACCACGCTGATCCAGCCAGAGGCGACCCTCAACAAGGGGTTCAATCCTTACTTGCGCGCGCGCATCGATGGCTCGGCCTACTACCCGGTGACGGACAGCCTGGTGATCGCCGGGCGCGTCCGGTTCGGCACGATCCAGGGGGTCGGTCTGTTCGATCTCGCGCCCTCGCGGCGCCTCTATGCCGGTGGCGGTGGCTCGGTGCGCGGCTTTAGCTATCAGGGGCTTGGCGAGCAGGCCCCCGATGACCGTCCGGTCGGTGGGCGCAGCCTCAACGAGGGCTCCGTCGAGGCCCGCTACCGTTTCGGAAACTACGGTGTGGTTGCTTTCGTCGACGCGGGCCAAGCCTATCGCGAGACCATGCCCCAGTTCAACGATATCCGCTACGGCGTGGGTATCGGCGGCCGCTTCTATACCAATTTCGGACCGATGCGTCTTGATGTGGCGACGCCGATCAACCGGCGCCCAGGAGAATCTTCCATCAACGTCTATGTCTCCATCGGGCAGGCCTTCTGATGGCCCAGGACGAACTTCCCGACACCGGCGAAACCGACGCTGTGGAAACCACCCCGACCAAGCCGAGCCTGTGGCATCGCGCGCGCGTACGGCTCGTGAAGACGGTCGTCGCGGCGGTACTGGGTATCGTGGTGCTTGTTGCGGCCGTGATCTTCGGCATCGACACGGGACCAGGACATCGTTTCGTGGCCGAGCAGATCGCGGGCCTCACCTTCGAGAACGGCATGCGGCTTCGCGTAGGTCGGATCGAGGGCTCCCTCTACGGCGAGATGACGCTGCATGACCTCTCGGTGCGTGACACCAAGGGGGAATTCCTCTTCTCGCCCGAGATCCACGTCGACTGGCGGCCCTTTGCCTATCTCCAGAACCACGTCGATGTGCGCAGTGCGACCGCGGACCAGATGGTTCTGCGCCGCGTGCCGGTGTTCAAGGAAACCCCGCCGAGCGAAGGCCCGCTGCTTCCCGATCTCGACATCGACATCGGCGAGCTGCGGATCGACCGTTTCATCGCCGAGGCGCCGGTTTCGGGCGAGCGCCGGATCATGGCACTCTCGGGCGAAACGCATATTTCCGATGGCCGGGCCATCGTCGATGCCAAGGGCGCGACGATCCCCATCGAAGGCAAGGAGGGGGGCGATAGTTTCCTCGTGAAACTCGACGCTCAGCCTGCGAAGAACCGCCTTGGTATCGATCTGGATCTGAAGGCGCCCACCGAGGGTGTCATTGCCGCGCTGGCCGGTTTCACGCAGCCGATGGATCTGGCGCTGACCGGCAAGGGTGACTGGGCGAGCTGGGATGGCACGCTGGAAGGCACTTACGGCGGCGCACCGCTGGCGGATCTCGCTCTGCGCGCGCGCGACGGCACCTTCCAGGTCCGCGGAGACACGCAGGTTGCGCGTCTTTTCGAAGGGCCGACAGCGGCCCTGCTGGGGCCGATCACCCGACTTGATGTAACCGCCGCGTTGGCCGAGCGCAGCATGGCGCTCCAGGGGCAGGTCAGCAGTGATGCTTTCCGTCTCGTGCCTGCGGGCCGGATTGACCTGTCCGACAACACCTTCGAGGACTTCACGCTCGACTTCACCTTGCTCAGCCCTTCGGTGCTGACCGAGAACCTGCACGGTTCCGGGGTCGATGCCCATCTTGCCCTCGATGGCGCCTTTACGACGCCGTCCGTGGACTATGAAATCACGGCTGCGCGCCTCGTCATGAACGATATGGGCCTGCAGGGCTTCACCGCCAGCGGGGCGGCTACGGTCGATGCCGAGCGGATTCTCATTCCTGTCTCGGCACGCGTCGCCCGGATTACCGGGCTCGACGCGGTCGCCGGAGGAACCCTGGAGCAGGTGCGCCTTGATGGCGATGTTGCGATCAAGGGGACGCGCATCCTCTCGGACAACATGCGCCTGCGCTCTGACCGCATCGATGCCGGGCTGCTCCTGGCCGCGGACATGAGCGAGGGCTTCTATACCGGCGCGCTCGATGGCCGGATCGACAACTACGAGCTTTCCAGCGTCGGCATCTTCACGATCAACGCCGACATGGAGCTGAAGGGCGAGGGTGCGAACTACGGTCTCGACGGTACAGTCAAGGCGCGTTCGACCAAGCTCCTGAACGAGAACGTCGCGACCTACCTTGGTGGCGATTTCGCGGTTTCCTCGCGGGTGCGCTATGGTGCGGACGGTGTGGCGCGCTTTTCGAATGTCAATCTGACCGCGCCCTATCTCAACGTGCGTGGCGGATCGGGCCTGTGGTCGCCCGATGGCCGCATCGCCTTCAACGCCGATGGCACGTCCGAGCAGTACGGCGCTATTGCGGTGCGGGTAAAGGGTACCATGACTGATCCCGATGCACGCCTCACGGCCGAACGGCCGGGGCTCGGCATTGGGCTGGCCAATGTCGATGCGCGCGTGACCGGGGCGAAGGGCGGCTATCGTCTCGATATGACGAGCGATACCGACTATGGCCCGCTCAAGGCCGACGTCACGCTGGAAATGGCCAAGGCCATGGCGGTGCAAATCAATTCCGCTACGCTTTCAGGAATCGATTTCGCCGGACGCCTTGTCCAGACCGCCAGTGGGCCTTTCGCAGGTCAGCTGAGCGCCTCGGGCAATGGGGTCGGCGGCAAGGTCGATCTTTCGGCGGACGGCGAATACCAGGCGGCGAAGTTCAACCTTCGCGCCAAGGACACGGTATTCCAGGGGCCTGCAAATCTCGCCATCGGATCGGCTATCATTGATGGGCGTGCGGTGCTCTACGATCAGCCACTGCTCGTCGCGGACGCGCAGGTGTCGGGCGTCAGCATGGGCGAATACGATCTGGCTGCAGGCCGCGTGCTGATCGATTACCGCGACGGTGCGGGGAAGGCGAAGGGGCTGATCGAGGGTGTAAGCGGCATTCCCTTCCGGCTTGGATTCAACGCCGAGATGCAGCCTGAGTTGTGGCGGGTTGCCCTGCGCGGTCGGATGCGCGGACAGACCGTCAAGACGATCAACCCGGCCCGCATCGCGATCAAGGAGGATGGCTACGAGCTTCTGCCCAGCGCCGTCTCGATTGGCGGAGGCACCTTGCGCCTCTCGGGTGACTATGACGCGGGCATGTCTCTCAAGGCGCGGCTCGAAGGGCTCGATGTCGCCATGGCCAATGCCTTCATGCCGGGCCTCGGCCTTGGGGGCACGGTCAATGGCAGCGTCGATTTCGCGCAGGAGAATGCAGCTGCCTTCCCGCAGGCCGATGCACGCCTGACGCTTGCGAACTTCACGCGGACCAGTTCCAGCACTGTGAGCGAGCCGGTGAACATGAATCTTGTCGGCAAGTTGCTGGCCGACGGGGCAGAAGTGCGCTCGGTCGTGCGCCGCCGAGGCAGCGTGATCGGCCGTATGGCTGCCAACCTGCGGCCGCTTCCGGCGAGCGAAGGCCCGTGGATGACGCGGCTTCTCGAGGCGCCCTTGAGCGGTGGTATCCGCTACAACGGGCCTGCTGCGACGCTGTTTTCCTTTGCGGGCCAGCCTGGCCAGTCGCTGACGGGCTCTGTGGGGCTCGCTGCGGACTTCTCCTGCAAGCTCATGGACCCATGCCTGGAGGGTGTGGTGAAGGGCCGAGGGCTGACCTATGAGAACCAGGCCTACGGGACGCGCCTCTCGGAGATGGATCTGGAAGGCGCCTTTACCGGGGATCGCTTTGCCCTGCGCTCGCTGACCGGCAAGGCTGGCGATGGCACGATCCAGGCGAGCGGCTTTGTCAGCCTCTCTGCAGCCGGCGGTTATCCGATGGACATCAAGGTCGAACTCGACGATGCGCGCCTCGCCAAGAGCAGTTCGCTGTCCGCCAGCGCCAGCGGTTCGCTGCGTTTCCAGAAGAAGCCCAGCGAAACGCCGCTCCTGTCGGGTGAAATCCGGCTTCCCGAAACGCGCTACCAGATCGTGATGGACAGCGTCTCCGAGGTGCCCAAGCTGACCGGTGTGCGCTTCAAGCCGCGCCGTGGGCCGGTGCGCGTGACGGGCGACGAGGAAGCGGAAAGCATGGCGGGCGCCTTCGGCAACATCCGGCTCGACCTTCATCTTCTTGCGCCTGAGAAGCTCTACGTCTCCGGCATGGGCCTGGAATCGGAGTGGTCAGCGGACTTCTCCATCAATGGTACCAGCAGTGAGCCGACGATGGCAGGGCAAGTGGAGCTTGTTCGCGGGACCCTGGGTTTCGCAGGGCGCTCCTTCGATCTCAGCGAGGGTCTCATCACCTTCAATGGTGGCCGCACAATCGACCCCACGGTTGCCATCACGGCGACCGAATCGATCGAGGATGTCCAGGTCAGCGTGATTGTCTCGGGCCAGGCCTACGATCCGCAGTTCGACTTCAACTCCTCGCCCAGCCTGCCCGACGACGAAATCGTCTCGCGCATCCTGTTCGGCAGCTCGGTGGCGAACCTCTCGGCGATCCAGGCCGTTCAGCTCGCTTCCTCGCTCAACTCGCTGCGCGCTTCGGGGGGCGGTCTCAACCCGCTCGGATCGCTGCGCTCGGCGACCGGGGTCGACCGTCTGCGTATTCTGGGCGCGGATGAGGACAGCGGGCGCGGAACGGCGCTTGCCGCAGGTCAGTACCTGACCGATGACATCTACGTCGAACTCATCACCGATGCCCGCGGGTTCACCGCGACCCAGCTGGAGGTCAGCGTGACCAACTGGCTCTCGGTCCTGAGCCAGGCCGGTGGTTCGGGCGTCAACAGCGTCAACGTGCGCATCCGGAAGGATTATTGATGCCGCGATGTGCTCTTGTCTTGCGAACTCTGGTGCTGGCAGGAGCGGGCTTGCTCGCTGCCTGCCAGCAGGAGCCCGGGTTCGAGGAGCGCTACGAGGACGCCACGAAGCGCATTGAGGCGAGCAGCAAGGCGATTGATGCGCAGCTGACCCCTCTGGCACCTACGACCGCCCCCACGGGCGGCGAGGGCGTTACCACGGCGCCTGTCAGGTAGGCCTGAGGCAACCTCGTGTTTACCTGCACTTGCTAACGATTGCAGCACAAGGTCGCGCATCACGAGAGGTTTTGAAATGTACGCCGGAAATCCCGGTGATCGGCTGTCCGGTCGCCATGAGGTGCTGCTAAGCGCGCGCTGCCGCAAGTCACCCTGGAAGGTCTTTGATGTCGAGATCGGTAATCTTGGAGCTGGCGGCTGCTCGATCCTGCGGAGCCGCGAAAGCTTTGCACAAGGCGAAGAAGTCACTTTGCGATTCGCACATCTCAAGCCGCGCAAGGCGCGTGTACGCTGGGTGCGCGATGGCGCTGTCGGCATCGAATTCGTGCGCGCACTTGCGCCGGCAACGATAACCGAACTCAATGCCCGCTACGGACTGTCCATGGCGGTGCCACAGGACCCAGCGTGATCGTCGATGTCAGGAGAGGGGGGGTGGTGGACGCACTTGGGCTCGAACCAAGGACCCGCTGATTAAGAGTCAGCTGCTCTACCAACTGAGCTATGCGTCCCCACGAGAGGGCCATCCTTCGAAGGATGGTTGGTAAGGTAGTGGTGGACGCACTTGGGCTCGAACCAAGGACCCGCTGATTACGAGTCAGCTGCTCTACCAACTGAGCTATGCGTCCCCTCGAAAGGGCCTCTCCGACGTGTGGGTTGTGCCGGCGTGGTGGACGCACTTGGGCTCGAACCAAGGACCCGCTGATTACGAGTCAGCTGCTCTACCAACTGAGCTATGCGTCCCCTCGAAAGGGCCTCTCCGACGTGTGGGTTGTGCCGGCGTGGTGGACGCACTTGGGCTCGAACCAAGGACCCGCTGATTACGAGTCAGCTGCTCTACCAACTGAGCTATGCGTCCCCACGAAAGGGCCACTCCGAAGAGTGGTTGATGAAGGCTTGGTGGACGCACTTGGGCTCGAACCAAGGACCCGCTGATTAAGAGTCAGCTGCTCTACCAACTGAGCTATGCGTCCACTTTTAGCCTTCTGCCGTGAGCCGGTGTGAAGCCGTTTGGCTTCGCCGATTCGGCGGCGGAGTGGCTCCTATACAGGCTCATTCGAGGAAGGGAAGAGAAAACTTAAATTTTTTTCAGCTGAATGATGAAGGTCCACGGTTCCAGCGGTTTACGGCGAGCAAAACGCCAAGGCAGATCATGTTGGTGAGCATCGAGGTTCCGCCATGGCTCATCCACGGAAGCGGGATGCCAACGACCGGCGCCATGCCCATGACCATCATCAGGTTGATGGCGACATAGAAGAAGATCGTCGTGCTCATTCCGGCCGCCAGCAGGCTGGAGAAGCGGTCCGGAGCCTTGGCCGCTACGCGCAGCCCCCATCCCAGGATGATCGCAAAGACCGCGATCACGAAGAGGCCGCCCACCATGCCCCATTCCTCGGCCATGGTGGCGAATACGAAGTCGGTATGGGCCTCGGGGAGATATTGCAGGTGGCTCTGCGATCCGTTGCCGAATCCCTTGCCGAACACACCGCCCGATCCGATCGCAATCTTCGACTGGATGATGTGATAGCCATCCCCTTGCGGATCGGCCTCGGGGTCGAACAGCGTCAGGACGCGCTTCCTCTGGTAGTCGTGGAGCACGAAGAAGAAGGCGGCGGGGACAATGGCGATGAGTGGAACCGTGGCGCCGATGAACCAGCTGATCGGCAGCCCGGCGAGAAACATGATGACGACGCCGCCAAAGCAGATCGCGAGCGCTGTACCCAGATCGGGCTGGATCAGCACGAAAACGGCCGGAATGCCAATCAGGATGCAGGCCGGCACCAGGCCGCGCCAGCTGCGGGTAAGGGGCGCGGGAAGGGTCTCGTAGAACTTGGCCAGGACGAGGACGATACCGGGCTTCATCAGTTCGGAGGGCTGGAGCGTCATGAAGCCGAGGTCCAGCCAGCGCTGGCTGCCGCTGCCGACACCGATGCCAACCGCGCCGACCAGTTCCACCAGCACAAGCAGCATCAGGATCAGTGCGTAGGTCGGATAAGCCATGATCCGGAAGAAATTGCGGCTGAACATCGAGATGACGAAGGCCATCACCAGGAACAGGCCGAAACGCAGGACGTGGCTCTGCGCATAGGGCTGCAGACTGCCCCCGGCCGCCGAATAGAGCACGGCGCCGCCCAGGCCCACGAGCGCGAAAAGTGGTATGAGCACGATCCAGGGCTGGCGTGCAAAGACCGCAGGCAGGTTCATCAGGCTCATTGCGTGGACTGCCCGGTACTGGTGGCGGCGGAGGACGCCGCGTCTGACGTATCCGGCGACGCGTTCGCGCTTGGCGATGCAACCGGCTCGGGGCGGGGGCTCTGGGCTTCGCTCATGATGGGCTGTGGCTGGCTCTGCGTGTTTTCAGCGTCGCGCACGGCTTCGGCTTCCTGTTCGGTCGAGACCTTGGGAGCCGAGACGCCGTATTGCTGGACATAGGAGGCGTAGCGCGAATCGGCGCGCTCCTGTGCGGTGCCGCCCCACTGGCTTTCATATTCGGTCAGCCGCTCCATCGCGGCCTCCTTGTCCCACAGGTAGGTCATCACGTCGCGCGCGATGGGGTAGGCCGCGCCCGAGCCGCCGCCGTGCTCGATGGCAACGGCGCAGGCGTAGCGGGGCTTGTCCCAGGGCGCGAAGCAGATGAAGTGGCCGTGGTCGCGGTACTTGAAGGGGCCGGTCTTGCCGTTCGAGACACTGAGGCTGACGACCTGGGCGGTACCCGTCTTGCCCGCCAGCAGCACGTCCTTCATCGGCAGCGCGGCGCGGTGCGCGGTACCCGGTCCGTTGACCACGTCCGACATCGCCTTGTGGATGTAGTCGAGGTGGTCCTGCGGGATACCCAGCGATTCAGCGTGTTGGGGCTTGCCCGTGTGGATCAGGCGCGGCTGCAGGTTGAGGCCGCTCGCGATGCGCGAGGCCATGACCGCCTGCTGCAGCGGGTTCACGAGGAAGTAGCCCTGGCCGATGGTGGCGTTCACCGAATCGAAGGTCTGCCATTCGCGGTCGTACTTGCGCAGCTTCCAGGCCGGGTCCGGCACCGTCCCGTAGGACTGGCCGACGACGGGCAGGTCGAATTCCTGGCCCAGGCCCAGCTTGCGCGCCATCGCAGCCACGACGTCCATGCCCATGCGCTGAACCATCGCGTAGAAATAGACGTCGCAGCTCTGGTAGATGCCCTTGGCCATGTCGACTTGGCCGTGGCCACGCCGGTTCCAGCAGTGGAATACGCGGTTGCCTACGCGCAGACCACCGCCGCAATAGACGGTCTCGTTCGGGTCAAGCCCTGCTTCGCGAAAGGCGAGGCTGACCATCGGCTTGACGGTGGACCCCGGCGGGTAGAGCCCGCGCAGGACCTTGTTGCGCAAGGGCACATGGTCATCATCCGACAGCATCTTCCATTCCAGGCGGCCGATGCCATCGGAGAAGCTGTTGGGGTCAAAGCTCGGCATCGAAGCCATGGTGAGGATGTCGCCGTTGTGGCAGTCCATCACGACAACCGAGCCGGACTCGGTGCCGATGCGCCGGGCGGCATAGGACTGCAGGCCCGCATCGATGGTGAGCTTGACGGTGTCACCGGGAATGTCGTCGCGGGTCTCGAGGTCGCGGATAATGCGCCCGCGCGCGGTGACTTCGGTGCGGCGCGCACCCGGCTTGCCGCGCAGTTCCTTCTCGAACACCTTCTCCAGGCCGTCCTTGCCGACTTTGTAGCCCGGCGTCAGGAGCAGCGGATCCCGGTCCTTCTCGTATTCCTCGGCCGAGGCGGCGCCGACATAACCGATAAGGTGGCCGACGTTCACGCCGTCGGGGTAATAGCGCGAGTAACCACGCTGGGTAACGACGCCGGGCAGCTCGGGCAGGCGCACGCTGACGGCCGAGAAGCGGTCAAGGTCGAGGCCACTCGCGACCTGGACGGGCGCGAAGCCACGGGCGTCCTCCAGCTTGTCCTGCAGGTCCTGACGCGCGACGGGGGTGAGGTCGAGTAGATCGCCCAGCATCGCGACGGTCTCGGCCTTGTCGTGCATACGCTCAGGGATCACGTCGACGCGAAAATCGGCGCGGTTGGAGGCGAGCGGGGTGCCGTGGCGATCGAGGATCCAGCCCCGGCGCGGCGCGATCAGCGAGAGGTTGACGCGGTTGCTCTCGGCCTCGAGCTGGTACTTCTCGTTCTCGAATACGGCGAGGTAGCCCAGGCGCGCGGCGAGGAGGCAGGCCACCCCGCCCTGAACCGAGCCGAGTACGACAGTGCGCCGGTCGAAACTGTTGCGCAGGATGCCGTTGGAGATGTGGGGCTTGGGCTTGGCGCGACGGAAGCGGAACTTCATCGGGAGATCCGCACCGCGGTCAGGCGCAGGCGGTCAAGAACGGCAACCAGGCGTCCGATGAGGGGGTAGGCGAAGATCGAGATCACGAGTTGAGGCACCACGACATGAATGGGGGCATTGGCGGCGACCAGATTGGACAGGAGATAGCTGCCCAGAATGTAGAGGATGATGAGACTGGTGGCTACCAGCCATTCGGTGGCGAAATTGCGCCAGGGGAAGCGCTCTTCCATGTTGTCGATGGCCATGGCCGCAAGCGACCAGAGAAGGACCGCGGACCCAAAGGGTTGGCCCGAAAACAGATCGTCGACGAGGCCGAGCGGAAGGCCCGCCCAAAGCGGCAGGAGCCCTGGGCGCAGCTGACGCCACGCGAGGAAGGTCAGGAACCCGAACGGCGGGAACATCGGCGCCGAGGCAATCACGAACCAGGTCGGCACGATCGTCGCCAGCACCACCGACAGCCAGGGCACGACCTGAGCCAGGATCGGGGAGGGGGCCCGGTTGATCCGCGGACGCGGCCCATCGTCGCGGCGCGTCGTGGGGCCTTCGAGCACTAGGGCTTCTCCGCAGGGGTTTCGACCGGCGGTGCCTCGGGGGCCCAGGCCCTTTCGACGAGCACGTAGTCGGCATCGGTCGGGTTGCTGATCACGCGGGCAATGGCGCCGTCGCGCAGGATTTCGGTGAGGACCGCCATCGGCGTGCCAGGGCGGTAAAGACCGCCAGCGCCCGAGGAGACGATGACATCGCCCTTCTTGAGCGGATTGATGCCCAGGTTCACGAGGCGAACCCGCAAGGTGCCATCACCTTGGCCCTGCGCGAAGCCGGCCACGCCGTCCTTGGTGCGGCGGATCGGAACCAGGCTCTCGGTGTCGGTGATGAGGAGGACGCGCGCGCTGGTCTGGCCCACTTCAAGGACACGGCCGATGAGCCCGCGGGCGGAGCGAACCGGCATGCCCTTTTCCAGACCCTTGTTGCGCCCGACGCCCAGCGTCGCGAAACGGCGCGTGCTCGACGGGGTCGAGGCGGTGAGGGTGGCGACCGCAACCACGTCCTTGCGCGTGCGGGTGAGCTTGAGCATGTCCTTGAGGCGCGCGTTCTCGGCCTCGATGGCTTCGGCCTCGACGAGGCGCGACTTCGCGATCGCGAGCTCCTTTTCGAGCTTCGCGTGGCGGCTTCCCATCTTGAAGAAGCCGGTAACGCTGTTCAGCACGTTGTCGCCGAAGCTGCGCCCCTTTGCGGTCGCTTCGGCGGCCGGGTCGGTCGCGTCGGCGGCAATCGCGCGCAAGCTCTGGAAACTGCTGGGATTAACGGCCGAGATCACGATCAGGACAAGCCCGATGATCACGCCCACCACGCCCGCGGTATGGCTGAGAAACGAAGAAAATTGCGCTCTGCGGGAATATCCGGAGCGCTTGCTTGCCGGCGGCGCCATGCGCCCTGCACTCCAACTCGAGCCGGACCTCTCCCGCGAGGGGAGGGGCTCCGGGTATTGCATCAATCAACGGGCGAGGGGCGCGCTGTGCGCCCTTCGCCCTGGCGGTGGATCAGGCGGACATCAGTACGCCCTGGTACACGGAATCTTCCATCGCGCGGCCGGTGCCGAGCGCGACGCAGGACAGCGGGTCCTCGGCAACGCTGACGGGAAGGCCGGTTTCCTCGCGCAGGTAGTCGTCGAGGCCGCGAATGAGCGCGCCGCCGCCGGTCAGGACGATGCCCTGGTCGACGATGTCGGCAGCGAGTTCGGGCGCGGTGTTCTCCAGCGCGATGCGCACGCCTTCGATGATCGCGCCGATGGGTTCGGCCAGCGCTTCGGCGACATTGGCCTGCGTGATCGAGATTTCCTTGGGCACGCCGTTGACGAGGTCGCGGCCCTTGATGTGGATCGTCTCACCCGCGCCATCTTCGGGCATGACCGCAATGCCGTAGTCCTTCTTGATGCGCTCTGCCGTGGCATCGCCAATCAGGAGGTTGTGGTGACGGCGCACGTAGGAGACGATGGCCTCGTCCATCTTGTCGCCGCCCACGCGCACCGAGGTGGTGTAGGCAAGACCGCGCAGCGAGAGCACGGCGACCTCGGTCGTGCCGCCGCCGATGTCGACGACCATCGAACCGACAGGTTCGGTGACAGGCATGTCGGCGCCGATCGCAGCGGCCATCGGCTCCAGGATCAGGAATACTTCGCGCGCGCCGGCGTTGCTCGCCGCGTCGCGGATGGCGCGGCGCTCAACCGAGGTCGAGCCCGAGGGCACGCAGATCACGATCTTGGGGTAGCGGAAGAGATTGGACTTGCCATGCACCTTGCGGATGAAGTGCTTGATCATCTCTTCGGCGATTTCGATGTCGGCGATGACGCCGTCACGAAGCGGGCGGATGGCCTCGATGTTGTCGGGCGTCTTGCCCATCATCAGCTTGGCGTCGTCGCCGACCGCCTTGACCTTCTTCACGCCGTTCATGGTCTCGATCGCGACGACCGAGGGCTCGTTCAGAACGATGCCGCGGTCCTGCACGTAAACGAGCGTGTTCGCGGTACCCAGGTCGATTGCCATGTCCTGAGAGCCGAGTTTGAAGAATCGCGAGAAGGGGCCAGCCATCTATTATCCGTATGATTTCCAGTCGCGGGGTGGTGCGTGAAGCGTGCCCGCGAAAGTCTGTTTTGCAAGAGAGAGGCTCCCTTAAACCATCGATTCGCGAAAGGCCAAAAATTTGTGTCGATTTTCGGTGGGTTTCCTCCGGGATCCGTCTCGAAATCCCGGCGCTTCGTCGTTAGTTTCAAGGCCTAGGGGTGCCCTTGTGCGCAAGTGCTCTGATTATGCGCGTGCAGTCACCGTAAATTCTCCGGAAATTCAGGAATTCCATGCCCACGATTCGCCGTTTGCCCGAACATCTCGTCAACCGTATCGCCGCCGGTGAGGTTGTCGAGCGCCCGGCCTCGGCGCTCAAGGAGCTGGTCGAGAACGCCGTGGACGCAGGCGCCACGCAGGTCACCGTGCGCATCGCCTCGGGCGGGCTCGACATGATCGAGGTCACCGACGACGGCTGCGGCATGCGCCCGGACGAGATGGCGCTGGCGCTGGAGCGCCACGCGACCTCCAAGCTTCCCGACGAACACATCGAGATGGTCTCGACACTGGGCTTTCGCGGCGAGGCGCTACCCTCCATCGGCTCGGTCGCGCGTCTCACCATCGAGAGCCGCCCGCGCGGGGCGGATGAAGGCTGGAAGCGGGTCACCGACCATGGCGTGGTGACTGAGGATGGCCCCGCTGCCCTGCCGCCCGGAACTCGCATCCGGGTCGAGGACCTGTTCGGCAAGGTGCCTGCGCGCCGCAAGTTCCTGCGCACGCCGCGCTCCGAATACGCCGCCTGCCAGGACGTGGTGCGCCGCCTCGCGATGGCGCGGCCCGACATCGGCTTCGTCCTCGAACATGACGGGCGTCGGGTGATTGCGGTCCAGCCCGACGAAGAGCTGGCCTCGCGGGTCGCCCGCCTCGTGGCGCGTGAACTTGCCGAAGACGGCGTCCTCATCGATTCCGAGCGGGGCAACGCCCACCTGACGGGCGTTGCGGGCCTGCCGACCTACAACCGCGGTGTCGCCGATCACCAGTACCTTTTCGTCAATGGACGTCCGGTCAAGGACCGCCTGCTGACAGGCGCCGTACGCGGGGCTTATGCCGACATGCTGGCGCGTGACCGTCATGCGGTGCTGGCGCTTTTCCTCTCGATCCCGCCCGAGGAAGTCGACGTCAACGTCCATCCCGCGAAGACCGAAGTGCGCTTTCGCGACCCGGCTTTCATCCGCGGCTTCCTGGTGGGCGCGCTTCGCCATGCGCTGGAAGCTGCCGGCCAGAAGAGCGCGCAGCCGCCTTCGGCGAACGCCATGGGCAACTGGCAGGTCGAGCCCGCAGCCCCGGGCCGCAGCGGCGAGCCCGCGCCCTCGATCGGCTCGCTCTTTGCACGCGAATACGCCCCCCAGCGCACCTCCTTCCCGAGTGGCGGGGGGGCAGGGCGCGTGGCCGAAGGCGCCGCTGCCTGGCGCGCCTACGAGGCTGACGTCATGGCGCAGCCCTCGGGCCGGGCCGAAGCTTTATCGGAAGAGCCCGATGCCGCCGAGGAAGAGGCGCTGCGCTATCCTCTGGGGGTAGCGCGCGGTCAGATTTCGAACACCTACATCGTGGCCGAAGCGGAAGATGGCCTGGTCATCGTCGATCAGCACGCCGCGCACGAGCGTCTGGTGCTCGAACGTCTGAAGGCGGCGGGCGCGGAAGAGGCGATGAACCGCAGCCAGGCGCTGCTCCTCCCCGAGGTCGTCGAACTGGAGGAAGTCGCGTGCGATGCGCTGGAGGAGAAGCTGGAGGATCTCGCGCGCTTTGGCCTCGTGCTCGAGCGCTTCGGGCCTGGCGCGATGCTGGTGCGCGCGATCCCCTCTGTCCTGCGCAAGTCGAGCGCAGAGGCGCTGGTGCGCGATGTGGCGGACGATCTGGCCAAGAACGGCGATGCCTTGCTTCTGGGCGAGCGGCTCGATCTCGTGCTGGCAACGATGGCCTGCCATGGGTCGGTCCGGGCCGGTCGCACGCTTTCGGTGGCCGAGATGAATGCGCTGCTGCGTGAAATGGAGCACACGCCGCGCTCAGGCCAATGCAACCATGGGCGCCCGACGTGGGTTAAGCTGGCTCACGCAGATATCGAGAAACTGTTCGGGCGAAAATGATGCACGCAAGATGGATGGGGCTGGCGCTGGTTACGGCGCTGGCCGCCTGTGGCTCGGAGGATACCGTGGCCGAAAGGAAAGCCGATGCGGCGAAGGACGTCGCCATGGTCAAGCGGATGAGCAAGGCTCCGTTCGAGCCGATCATTCCGCAGCCCATCGCCGATGTGGACATGGAGCGCTATGGCCTGTCGCATCGCGGTTGCCGCTTCACGGCCAAGGGTGACAAGGACCCGATTTTCGTCGCAGGTCCGGACGAGGGCTTCATGATCGTGCCGCCCGACCTTGATCGCTACGCCGCGCGCACGACCAGTGCCGAGCTGCCCGGAGGGGCACATTCGACCTACACTGGACTTGAAAACTGGTTGGATATCATTCGCTTGCCCGATGATGAGACGGGCGGGGATGCCGTGAACTGGCCCGCGCGCATCATGCTCCACGATGCGCAGGAACGGGTGGCTTTCATGGCCGACGGCATGATGGACTGCACGCCGCCGGACGCCGAATAGCTTCGCGTTACAGGGCGGTGGCCTTTGCCAGCATCCAGATCGCCATGCCGATCATGAAGAGGTTTTCAGTCAGCGAGACGAAGCCCAGCGGAACATTGGCGGTTCCGCCAACGCAGGCGCACTTGAGTTCGCGCTTCTGGATGTAGACCGCGTAAAAGACCGAGGCGGCGCCCACGCTTCCGATGCCGAGCGCGACGGGGATGGAGACGATGGGCAGGACATGCGCCGTCATCAGCGCGCCTGCGGTCCATTCCAGGAAGGGGTAGGCATAGGCGTAGGGCACATAGCGCCGGGCCAGAAGATCGTAGCTCAGGAACATCGTCGAGAACTGCTCGACATCTTGGAGCTTGAGCATGGCGAGCAGCATCATCGCGATCGAGACGAACCACTCGGCTGTCAGCACGGTCATCGCGGTGCCAAGGACCGCCCAGCTGCTCGCAATCGCAAGAGCCGCGGCCGTCAGGAAGACGGCTAGGACGGGCGTGTAGCTTTTCCGATCCGTGTCCGGCACATCGAGCTTCAGGAATTTGCGCAGGTCGGTGTAGCCGCCGATGCGCTGCCCCGCGATGAATATCTGCGGGGTGGTCTTCACATCGTGCTTTTCCTGAAAGGCGTCCGTCTGCTCACGGGTCTGGAGCCAGTGGTCCTCAACGTCATAGCCCTTGCGCTCCAGCAGATGCTTGGCCTTGAGGCCGAAGGGGCAGATGTGCTTGTCCATCACCATTCGGTAGAGGACGGCGTTCTGGTTGGGATGGGGCATAAACGATCAACTCAGGGCCTGCCGGGCAGCGTGGAACTTGCGGCCCGGATCGGGAATGATGCGGTAGCGCGCGATGATCAGGCTGAAGAGCCCGAACAGCAGGAGGCCTGCTGCCACCGCCGTATGAACGGCGCCCATTTCGCGCAGGTCGAGGATGGCCCCGCCAACCGAACGCGCCTCGGAGCTGTTTTCGGACCAGGCCGAGCGCAGCAGCGACCATCCGATGAGAAGATAGACCACCGCACGGGCGGCATAACCGGCACGGCCGAGCCAGCAGCTCCAGGTCGGGGCGCGCGGGGAGACCCACTTCATGAAGCCGAGCGTGATTGCCTCGCGCGCCTGGAAGAGGGCGCCGGTCACCAGCGCGACACCGGCGATGGCAAGGGCGAGGGGGCCGAGCTCGAAACCAAGCGCGGTCGAAACCATGTCGTGGGTACGATCACCTGCACTCTGCTTGCTGCCAATGGCGAACTGGAGCGCCGACCAGGCAAGGCCTAGGTGGAGCACGCCGCTGCACAGGTGCCCGGTGCGCGTGGCGATGCCCTTGGCGTCAGTTCCGCGATTTTCGATGTCGAGAAAGGCCGAGGAGAACCGGAACAGGGCATAGCCCAGAAGTCCGGCTGAGGCGGCAAAGAGGATCGGGACGCCGCCCGGGATATGCTGGATATAACCAAGGACACCGGACTGGCCGGAGCTTACCGTCTGGCTCGAGGAGCTCGACAGGGCCAGATAGCCCAGCAGCGCATAGACGACGCCGCGCGCCACGAAGCCCAGGCGGGCAAGCCAGACGATCTTTTCGGATCGGTCGATCATGGGGGCGTGTTCCTTGCAACTCGTTAAGGGGTTGCAAGGGCAACGCATGGGCCTGCGTTTAGTGCCGGGCCTGTCCCGCCCCCTCATGTCGAGGGGAGCGGGATACATGTCGTTTTGGGAACTGGATCAGACGTTGAACTTGAAGTGCATGACGTCGCCATCGTGCACCACGTATTCCTTGCCTTCCTGACGCAGCTTGCCCTGTTCCTTGGCCGCCGCTTCGCCGCCAAGCGCGACGAAATCATCAAAAGCAATGGTCTCGGCGCGGATGAAGCCGCGCTGCATGTCGGAGTGGATCTCACCTGCGGCCTCAGGGGCCTTGGCGCCCTTGTGGACGGTCCAGGCGCGCGCTTCCTTGGGGCCGACTGTGAAGAAGGTCAGCAGTTCGAGAAGCTCGTAGCCCGCGCGGATGATGCGTGCGAGGCCGGCTTCGGCCAGGCCCATTTCCTCAAGGAAGACGCCGCGGTCTTCCTTGTCCATGCCGACCAGTTCGGCCTCGATGGCGGCCGAGACGATGACGGCGGTCGCGCCTTCGGCAGCGGCCTTCTCGAAGACGCGCTGGGAGAATTCGTTACCCTCGGCCGCAGCCTCTTCCTCGACGTTGCAGACGTAGAGGACGGGCTTTGCGGTCAGGAGCTGGGCCTGGCGGAACACGCGGGCCTCTTCCTCGTCCTTGGGCTCGGTCAGGCGGGCAGGCTTGCCCTCGCGCAGGAGGTCGAGCGCCTGGCCCAGGACCGAGGCGGCGATCTTGGCTTCCTTGTCACCGCTCGCGCCGCGCTTCTGGGCGGCGGGAACACGCTTCTCGAGGCTTTCAAGGTCGGAGAGCAGGAGCTCGGTCTCGACCGTGTCGGCATCCGCAATCGGGTCGACCTTGTTGTCGACGTGCTGGATGTCGTCGTTCTCGAAGCAGCGCAGCACGTGGATGATCGCGTCGACTTCACGGATGTTGCCCAGGAACTGGTTGCCCAGGCCTTCGCCCTTCGAGGCGCCGCGCACGAGCCCGGCGATGTCCACGAACGAAAGCTGGGTCGGGATGATCTTGGCCGATCCCGCGATCTCGGCCAGCTTGTCGAGGCGCGGATCGGGTACGCCGACCTGCCCGACGTTGGGCTCGATCGTGCAGAAGGGATAGTTGGCAGCCTGGGCAGCCTGCGTCTCGGTGAGCGCATTGAACAAGGTTGACTTGCCGACATTGGGCAGGCCCACGATTCCGCAACGGAAACCCATTATCTACTCCGGTATGAAAATTTGGCTGCCCATAGCGCCGTAGCGCCCTCTTGGCCAGTTTTTGCGGTGCATTTCGGTTCAGGAAATGCACAAGGCGGTCAGGCAGGTGCGCATAACGGAAAGTTCAGGGCTTGTCGCTAGGTAGCATTCCATGAGCCGATCCCTTGCCCGCTTCGCGCTGCCCTTCGTGGCCCTTTCTTTGCTCGCCGCGTGTGGCGACAGTCCCGAGACCCTCCTTGGAAAGGCACAGGATAGTCTGGCGCGGGAGGATTTCGACCAGGCGCGTGTCGAGGTCGCCTCGGCTTTGCAGGCGGATCCGGGCAATGCGGCCATGCTCGAAGTGCTGGCGCGCGCTTACCTGGGCCTGGGTGATCCCGATGGGGCGGAAGGCGCGCTTCGTCGCCTGGAACAGGCGGGCGGAACGGGGAGCGGCCTCTCGGTCCTGAAGGCCGAGATCGCGCTGCTGCGGGGACGACATGCCGAGGCGCTTGAGCGTCTGGGCGCCGCAGAGGGCGAAGATGCCGCCCGCGTGCGCGCCGAGGCCAATCTGGCGCTCGACCGGCGTGACGCCGCCATTGCCGCGTTTGAAGCCGGGATGGCGCAGGGCGGCGGTATCCGCCTTGCCGAGGCCTATGCGCGGTTCCGTTTGCAGGAAGGCCAGTTCGACGCGGCCGAGGCGATCTATCGCCGTATGGCCGCGCGCGATGCGGGGGCTTACGAAACGCTGGTGCTGGCCGGGGATCTTGCGGCTGCGCGCGGACGGACCGAGGCTGCCATCGCCGCGTTCCGCAAGGTGGTGGAGGTCTATCCTGAACGGGCGGCACCGCGTGTGGCGCTGGCCAACCAGTACGACATCAAGGGCGATGTCGATGCGGCCATGAAGGTGATCGAGACCGCGCGCAAGGATCTGGGCGCAACGCCCGAGGTCGAGGCCATGCGGATACAGCTCCTCTCCGAGAAGGGCGAGTGGGAGACGATCCGCACGGCCTTGCAGGCGCGCGAAGCGCAGATTGAGCCAGGTTCGCCGCTCAGCCTGAGCTACGGGGAAGCGCTGCTGCGCCTCGGCCATGCCGAACAGGCGCGTGTTATCTTCCAGAGAGCTTCGCTGGCACTTCCGGGCAATCCCTATTCCAGGCTCATGCTAGGGATTGCGCAGATCGAGACCGACAATCCCGGTGATGCTTGGGAGACCTTGCGGCCGCTCGCCACGAGCCCGCTGGCGGGGCCTCAAGCCATCAACGCCGCACGCCAGGCGGCCGAAGCGGTGGGCGCACCCGAAGCAGCCGCGCTGGCTGCACGGCTCGAACCGGCGCGTTTGGAGGCCGCGCAGGCGCGTATCGAGGACGGCGCACGTGCCATGGCGCGGCAGGAGTGGGCGAAGGCGGTGGCGATCTACCAGCCCATGCTGTCAGGTGCAGGAGATGCCGAGGTGCTGCGCCGCCTTGCTCTGGCCTACATGCACCTGGGCGAGGTTGCGAGCGCGGTTGGCTATGCTGACCGGGCGATGGCGCAGGCTCCTGACAACCCCGATTGCATCTACGCGGCCGGGCTCGTGCGCCTGGAAAGCGGCACCGAGTTGGAAAAGGCGCGGCAACTCCTGCGCACGGCCGCGAAAGCCGATCCTGCCAACGCGGCTATCGCGCGTTCGCTCGCAAAGGCAAAGGCCGCCGAAAGCTGAACCTTCGACGGCCTTTCGGGGCTGCGTGCATCCACCAACGGGAACGGCGGCGCACTTACCCGATGTTCCTGCGTGCGCGCCCGTGATGGGCGTGGGCGCGCGGCAGGTGTATGGTGCGCTGGCTCAGGCGACCCGGCGCTTGCGGCGGCGCGCATAGGCAAGGCCGATGACGCCAAGGCCCATCATGCCCAGCATGCCGGGTTCAGGAACGTCGGTGCCGCCCGACGAGCCACCAGACGTACCACCCGACGTGGTGGTCGTGCCACCCGAAGTCGTCGTCGTGGTGCCGCCCGAAGTTGTCGTGGTCCCACCTGAGGTGGTGGTCGTACCGCCCGAGGTTGTCGAGGTGCTTCCGCCGCACATGGTGGAGCCGCCCGAGTGGCCGCAGTCACAATAGTGCGAGTGGGTGCCGCCCGAAGACGTCGGCCACCAGAAGAAGGTGGCGTGCGCAGGGGTGGCGAAGGCGACCGAAAGTGCCGTGGAAATAGCGAGAGTATTGAAAGTCTTGCGAAGCATCCTGACGTAACCCCTGTAAACTTGAGATGTACGTCCATCTTCGCAATGGCTGTGCCAATCGCAGTTTTCAGCCATAGTTAGTGGTTAATGTAACTAATCGCATTACCCAACTGTAAACTAACTCGACAGAAGTCAGGCCTGCTGACGCAGGGCGATCTCGCTCATGAAGCGCGGATCGTTGCCTTCGGCGAGCCAGTTGGCCTCCGCGGCGATTGCCCCGAGCATGTCGGCGAGTGGGTCGATCTCGGCCTTGGCATAGTTGCCCAGCACATAGCCGGTGACCCGGTCCTTGTGGCCGGGATGTCCGATGCCGAGGCGCACGCGGCGGTAGTCGGGCCCCAGATGCTGGCCGATGGAGCGCAGGCCATTGTGCCCGGCATGGCCGCCGCCCTGCTTCACCTTGACCTTGAACGGGGCAAGGTCGAGTTCGTCGTGGAAGACCGTGAGGGCGTCGGGCTCCAGCTTGTAGAAGCGCATGGCCTCACCCACCGAGCGGCCGCTCTCGTTCATGAAGGTGGCAGGCTTGAGCAACAGGATCTTGTCGCTCCCGAGCCGACCTTCCTGAAGCCAACCCTGGAATTTCTTCTGGACAGGGCCGAAGCGGTGCACGTCGGCAATCGTGTCGAGGGCCATGAAGCCCACGTTGTGCCGCTGCATGGCATATTGCGGTCCCGGGTTGCCAAGTCCCACCCACAGTTGCGTGGCCATTGCCTGTCCTTTCGGTCTGTCCTGAGCGCGCGCTTAGTGGCGTGCAAGCGCCCAAAAGAAAAGGCCCTTTCCGCGCACCGGTAGCCGGGGCGGAAAGGGCCTGAACTTGTCGCGAGGCGATTACTCGGCGGTTTCGCCTTCGCCTTCGCTCTTGGTCGTGTCGCCTTCTTCGCTCTTGAGAGCCGAGGGCGCCGCGATCGTCGCGATGGTGAAGTCGCGGTCCGTGATCGCCTGCTCGACGCCGGCGGGCAGCGTCACGTGGCTGGCGTGGATCGATTCGCCGACGTCGAAGCCGGTGACGTCGATCGAGATCTCGTCGGGGATCTTGTCCGCGGGGCAGACCAGCTCAAGCTCGTGACGAACGATGTTGAGCACGCCGCCACGCTTCAGGCCCGGCGACAGCTCTTCGTTGGCGAACGCGACGGGCACGTTGACGTGCACGGTGGCGTTCTTCGAGAGGCGCAGGAAGTCCGCGTGAAGCGGGAAGTCCGTGACGGGGTGAAGCGCAACGTCCTTGGGGAGCGTACGCACCTTCTTGCCATTGATCTCGACCTCGACGATCGAGTTGAAGAAGTGACCGGTGCCGAGCTGACGGATCAGCTCCTTTTCCTCGACGTGGATGGCAATCGGTTCTTCGTTGTTGCCATAGATCACGGCGGGAGTACGGCCTTCGCGACGCAGGGCGCGGGAGGCTCCCTTGCCTGCCCGTTCGCGCGTCTCGGCCGGCAGGGTAAGCGTATCGCTCATGGTACGTGCCTTTCGAAAACTGGATAAAAGATCGGTTCGGGACCGACCATCGGCCCCGCACCTTCTGCCACGCCTCCAGGGATGACCATGACAGAAGGCAGGGCCCTTATGCGCAAAGGCGGGTAAAGGCAAGCGCTATTGCAGGCGCTCGACGGTGAGCCCCGCGTGCTCGAGCAAGGCAACCAGCCCGTCCGGGCCGACCATGTGCGCCGCGCCCACGGCGACGAACGGGCGTCGGCCTTCGCGCACGGCATCGGCGATCTTGACGGTCCACGCCGCGTTGCGCGCGGTAAAGAGTGCCTCGCGCAGCTCCGGATCGGCCAGCAGCCCCCGGCGCGTCTCGGCTTCGAGCGCCGTGATGTCGCCTGAGCGCCAGCCTTTGAGCAGATCCGCGCCGTCCGGGGATGTGGCTTCCTGGGCAACGGCGCCCAGAAGGTCACGCTGCTCGCGTTCGGGGAGTGCATCAAAGATCCCGAGCTGCGCCTCGGCACCCTCCAGTTCAAACACCGGACGCGCGCCTGCAGCCTTCAGCACTGCGCGGTCGACGCCATTTGCGGCATCGCTGCCGTCTTCGGAGTTGCGCGCCAGTGTCAGCGCGGCCGCCCAGGTCTCGACCTCGCGAAACTGCCCGTCGGCATAGCCCGCCTTGTCCATGAGCGCCTTCAGTGCCGCTCGGTCATCAGGGGCGACGCGGGTGCTCAGGGGAGGCTCGTTCTCGCCCCGGGCAAGGCGTGCGAAGGTGGCTGCAACGGCCGCATCGTCCTGCAGGTTGCCGACTTCGACCATGATCGCACCGGCCTTGGTGAGCGCTCCGTCGATTGTGTCGTTGCGCCAATCAAGTGGTGCGGGTGCGCTGTGGATCGTGCCGAACAGCCAGCCTTCATGGCCCGCCTCGTCGCGCACGGCCCACAAGGCCGGGGTCGCGGGGAGGGGGGCGGGTCCGCAGGCGGCAAGCGCCAGCCCCAGCAGCCAGGAGGCAAGAAGTCCGCGAAGCATGCGCATTGGCAGCGGCCTTACTGAATGCGCTCGGCGGTGATGCCCTCGCGCGCGAGCAGTTCCTGCACGCTGTCCTTGCCCGCCAGGTGTCCGGCGCCCACCGCGAGGAAGACTTCGCCCGGCGTTTCGAGGCGCTCTTCCAGCCAAGTGGTCCAGTTACGGTTGCGTGTGGTGAGCAAGGCCTCGCGGATCGCCGGGTCGCTTTCCTGTTCGTTCAGGATCTGGGCGAGCTTCTGCGCCTCTCCCGCCTTCCAGGCGCCGACCATCTCGGTGATGTCGGCTTCCATCGTGGGCAGGCCCTCGATGACTTCGGCAAGATAGGTTTCCTGGGTCTCGGGCGAGAGGTTCTCGAACTGGCCAAGCTGAAATTCCGGCGTTTCGAGCGCCTGGTGGTCCATGCCGCGCGCCTTGGCGAGCTCGGAAACCTGCGTGTCGACGCCGTGCGCAAGGTCATAGCCTGCGGCCTGGAGCGGGAGCAGCGAGAGCATGAGGGCGGCAAACCAGCTGTCGGTGCGGTCAAAGGCATTAAGCGGGAGGCCAAGCTTGCGAAGGGCCGCTTCGTAGCTCGCGCGGTGCTCGGGTGAGAGCGTGTCGCGCAGGCTCTTCCCGTCCTCGCGCTGGCTGAGGCGCATCATTATGGCCTGCGTCTTTGCCTGTGCGTCCATGGGGACCTCGGTGACGAGCGTATCGGACGCGGTAAGGGCTTGCGCAACCGCGCCGCTATTCCAGTCCACCGCTTCGGGCAGGACATGGATCGTGCCGAACAGCCAGATCGTCGTGTCCTCGTCCGCGACCTTCCAGAGCGCGGGGCGCACCGGGCGCGCCTCCGTCTCGGCGGGCAGGGGGGCAGGCTCTTTGGCGCGGGCCGAGCAGGGCAGGGCGAGGGTGCAAAGGGCAAGGCTCGCGGTGAGCGAAAGAAGGCGTGTACGCATGTTGCATCCTGAATAGGGAGCCGCAGCGCGCGCGGGTAGGGTGAAAATCGGATAATCTTGCGAAAGAAGGCCGCATTCGGTGCGATCGCTTTCTAGGAGCAGGTCCGTCCGATCGTGTCGGCGCGGCGGAGGATGTAGTGAGGATACTGCGGCAGGTTGTTCCCCAAATCCCGCACTTGGGTGGGAAATGGGCGCAGCGCAGTTGATTTGCCGGGCTCCATCCGCCAAAGGCGGGCCGTCACATTCGACACGAAAAGAACAAGACGGATTACCCATGCC
Source organism: Novosphingobium mangrovi (assembly GCF_022818885.1). Taxonomy (NCBI): domain Bacteria; kingdom Pseudomonadati; phylum Pseudomonadota; class Alphaproteobacteria; order Sphingomonadales; family Sphingomonadaceae; genus Novosphingobium; species Novosphingobium mangrovi. The sequence continues at coordinate 349,161 of NZ_JALHAT010000003.1, forward strand.
GACGCCTGCGAAAGAGCCGCTCAGCTTTCAGGACATGATCCTCACGCTCCACAATTACTGGAGCAAGCAGGGCTGCCTGATCCTTCAGCCTTACGACATGCGCGTGGGCGCGGGTACGTTCCACCCGGCAACGACGCTGCGCTCGCTGGGCCCTGAGCCCTGGAAGGCCGCCTACGTGCAGCCCTCGCGCCGTCCGACCGATGGCCGCTATGGTGAGAACCCGAACCGTCTCCAGCACTACTACCAGTACCAGGTGGTCCTGAAGCCGAACCCGGAGAACCTCCAGGAACTCTACCTTGCAAGCCTTGCCGAGATCGGGATCGACCCGCTCGCGCACGACATCCGCTTTGTGGAAGACGACTGGGAAAGCCCGACGCTGGGCGCCTGGGGGCTGGGCTGGGAAGTCTGGTGCGATGGCATGGAAGTCACCCAGTTCACCTACTTCCAGCAGGTCGGCGGGTTTGACTGCAAGCCGGTGACGGGCGAGCTGACCTACGGCCTGGAACGCCTTGCGATGTACATCCAGGGTGTCGACTGGGTCTATGACCTCAAGTTCAACAACGAAGGCGTGACCTACGGCGACGTCTTCCTCCAGAACGAGAAGCAGCAGTCGAAGTACAACTTCGAGATCGCCGACACCGACGCGCTGTTCGCAGGCTTCAAGGCCGCCGAGGCGGAAAGCCAGCGCTGCATCGAGGCGAAGATTCCGCTCGCCGCCTACGACCAGGCGATCGAGGCCAGCCACCTGTTCAACCTGCTGCAGGCGCGCGGCGTGATCTCGGTGCAGGAGCGTGCCAGCTACATCGGCCGCGTGCGCGATCTCGCCAAGGGGGCCTGCGCCTCGCACATCGAAGTGAATGCAGAGCGCTGGGAAAAGGATTTCCCGGGGTGGAGTGCGTAAGATGACCGATTTTCTGCTTGAACTGCGCTCCGAGGAAATTCCCGCCCGTATGCAGGCCGGGGCCCGCGCGGACCTGGAAAAGCTCTTCCGCAAGGAAATGAAGGACGCGGGCGTTTCGGTGGGCGGTATCACCGTCTACTCAACGCCGCGCCGCCTCGCGCTGATCGCGAAGGACCTGCCGGTTCAGACCGAGGCCGTGCGCGAGGAAACCAAGGGGCCTGCCACCAGCGCGCCCGAACAGGCGCTGGAAGGCTTCCTGCGCAAGACCGGCTTGTCCAAGGACCAGCTGGAAGTGCGCGACATCAAGGGCAAGGACACGTACTTCGCGGTCGTCGAGAAGCCGGGCCGCGCCGTCAAGGACGTACTGGCCGAGGCCATCCCCGCGATCATCCGCGCCTTCCCCTGGCCCAAGTCGCAGCGCTGGGGCGCCGCATCGCTTAGCCCGGAGAGCCTTCGCTGGGTGCGTCCGCTTTCGGGCATCGTCTCGATCCTGGGTGATGACCTGGTCGAATGTGCGGTCGAAGGCATTACCTCGGGCCGCGTTACCAAGGGCCACCGCTTCCACGCGTCGGGCGAGATCACGCTTTCGGGCGCGGACACCTACGTCGAGACGCTGCGCGCCGCTTACGTGCTGGTCGACCATGCCGAGCGTCAGGACCTCATCCGCAGCAAGGCCGCCGAGGCCGCAAGCGCCGCTGGCCTCACGCTGGTCGAGGACGAGGGCCTCGTGATCGAGAACGCGGGTCTGACCGAATGGCCCGTGCCGCTGCTCGGCCGCTTCGACGAGGACTTCCTCGAAGTCCCGCCCGAAACCATCCAGCTCACCGCGCGTGTCAACCAGAAGTACTTTGTGTGCGAGAAGGACGGTAAGCTGGCCGACGCCTTCGTGTGCACCGCGAACATCGCGGCTGTCGACGGCGGCGAGGGCATCGTTGCGGGCAACCGCAAGGTGCTCGCCGCGCGCCTCTCCGACGCGCGCTTCTTCTGGGAGCAGGACCGCAAGACGCCGCTTTCGAAGCAGGCCGAAAAGCTGGGTCGCATCACCTTCCACGAGAAGCTGGGCACCGTCGCCGACAAGGTCGAGCGCGTTGCGAAGCTCGCCGAATGGCTGGCCGCCGAGGGCATCGTGCCTGACTGCGATCCCGCGCTTGCCCGCAAGGCGGCCGAGCTGTGCAAGGCGGACCTCGTCACCGAAATGGTCGGCGAATTTCCCGAACTGCAGGGCCTGATGGGCGGCTACTACGCCCGCGCCGAAGGTCTGGGCGATGAAATCGCCGACGCCATCCGCGACCACTACAAGCCGGTCGGCGCAGGTGATGACGTCCCGACCGCACCGGTTTCGGTGGCCGTGGCACTGGCTGACAAGCTGGATACGCTCCGCAGCTTCTTCGCTATCGACGAGAAGCCGACTGGCTCGAAGGACCCCTTTGCTCTGCGCCGCGCAGCCTTGGGTGTGATCCGCCTTATCACGGACAACAAGCTGCGCTTCGGCGTTGCTGAAGGTGACCTCCTCGACTTCTTCGCCGACCGTCTCAAGGTCCAGCAGAAGGAAGCGGGCGTTCGCCACGACCTGATCGACGCGGTTTTCGCGCTCGGCGGGGAGGACGATCTGGTCCGCCTGCTCGCGCGCGTCCACGCGCTCCAGGCCTTTGTCCAAACGGACGATGGCGCAAACCTGCTGGCGGGCTACAAGCGCGCCAACAACATCCTCAAGAAGGAAGGGTTTGTGGCCAACGAAGTGGCGCGCACGGGCGACGAGGATCCGATGGAAAACGTCGACGATCCCGACATGACCGAGGTCTACGCCCAGCGCGGGCGCTTGTCCTACACGCCCGAACCGGCCGAGCAGGCGCTGATGGATGCGCTCGCCGCTGCAGCGCCGAAGGCTGTGGCCTGCGTGGAGGCCGAGGACTTTGCGGGCGCGATGGCGGCGCTCGCCTCGCTGCGCGCTCCGATTGACGCATTTTTCAACGATGTAACCGTGAACGACAGCGATCCGGCGAAGCGCACGGAACGGTTGGGCCTCCTCGACCGTTTCCGCGCTGCAGTGCACAAAGTGGCTGACTTCTCCCGGATCGAAGGCTAGTATTTTTGCCCGGCCTGGAGGAGGGTCGGACGTAATTAGGAAAGCCAATACAATGACGAGGCAGGTCTACACCTTCGGCGGTGGCGTCAAGCATGACGATCCCCGTGCAAAAGACAAGGTGATTACGGGGGGTAAGGGTTCCAATCTTGCCGAAATGGCGGGGATTGGTCTTCCTGTTCCTCCCGGCTTTACGATCACGACTGAGGAGTGCGTAAAGTATCTTGCCGAGGGTGGTGACTTTTCGGACGCGCTGCGCGCCGACGTCGTCGAGGCGCTGACCCACATCGAAAAGACCGTGGGCAAGAGCTTTGGCGATGCCGCCGATCCGCTGCTCGTCTCGGTCCGTTCGGGTGCGCGCGTCTCGATGCCGGGCATGATGGACACGGTCCTGAACCTGGGCCTCAACGACGAGACGGTCGAAGGACTTGCGAAGGTCTCGGGTGATGACCGCTTCGCCTGGGATTCCTACCGCCGCTTCATCCAGATGTATTCCGACGTCGTCCTTGGCCTCGACCACGGCCGCTTCGAGGAAGCTCTCGAGATCGTCAAGGAAGACAACGGCTTCATGAACGATGTTGAGCTGTCGGCCGACGACTGGCGCGGCATCGTCACGCAATACAAGGCCATCGTCTCGGAGGAACTGGGCAAGCCGTTCCCGCAGGACGTGCACGAGCAGCTTTGGGGCGCGATCCGCGCCGTCTTCGACAGCTGGGATTCCGACCGCGCCAAGGTCTACCGCCGCCTTAACGACATCCCGGGTGACTGGGGCACGGCCGTCAACGTGCAGGCCATGGTCTTTGGCAACATGGGCGAGACCTCGGCCACCGGCGTTGCCTTCACCCGCGATCCCGCGACCGGCGACAAGGCCTACTACGGCGAATACCTCGTCAACGCGCAGGGCGAGGACGTCGTCGCCGGCATCCGCACTCCGCAGTACCTGACCAAGGCCGCCCGCGAAGCCTCTGGCGCCACCGCGCCTTCGATGGAAGAGGCGATGCCCAAGGCCTATGGCGAACTCGCCGCCGTCTTCGAGCTGCTCGAGAAGCACTACGCGGACATGCAGGACATCGAGTTCACCGTGCAGCAGGGCAAGCTTTGGATGCTGCAGACCCGTTCGGGCAAGCGCACGGCCAAGGCCGCGCTCAAGATGGCGGTCGAGATGGTGGGCGAGGGGCTCATCGACGAGGCGACCGCAATCAAGCGCGTCGACCCGATGGCGCTCGACCAGCTTCTGCACCCCACGCTCGATCCCGAAGCCCCGCGCGACATTCTCGCCAAGGGCCTGCCCGCTTCGCCGGGCGCGGCCTCGGGCCAGATCGTGCTCGACGCCGATACGGCCGAAAAGCGCAACGAACTGGGCGAAGCGGTGATCCTGGTGCGCGTGGAGACCTCGCCTGAGGACATCCACGGCATGCACGCGGCCAAGGGCATCCTGACCGCGCGCGGCGGTATGACCAGCCACGCGGCCGTGGTCGCACGCGGCATGGGCCGCCCTTGCGTCTCGGGCGCCTCGGGTGTCTCCATCGACATGAAGACCCGCACCCTGCGCATCGGCTATCGCGAGCTCAAGGAAGGCGATGTCATCACGCTGGACGGCGCGACGGGCGAGATCATGGCGGGTGAAGTGCCCACCATCGAGCCGGAACTCGCGGGCGATTTCGGCACGCTCATGGAGTGGGCCGACAAGCACCGCCGCATGAAGGTGCGCGCGAACGCGGAGACGCCGACCGACTGCAAGATGGCCCGCCAGTTCGGCGCCGAAGGCGTGGGCCTGTGCCGCACCGAGCACATGTTCTTCGATGCGGGCCGCATCTCGGCCGTGCGCCAGATGATCCTGGCCGAAGACGAAGCCGGTCGCCGCGCCGCGCTGGAGAAGCTGCTCCCCGAACAGCGCGCGGACTTCCACGCGATCTTCGATGTTATGGCGGGCCTTCCGGTCACCATCCGCCTGCTCGATCCGCCGCTGCACGAGTTCCTGCCGCAGGGCGAGGCCGAGTTCGTCGAGCTGTCCGAAGCCATCGGCATCGGTGTCGACACGCTGCAGCGCCGTGCGGGCGAACTGCACGAGCTGAACCCGATGCTGGGTCACCGTGGCTGCCGTCTGGGTATCACGTTCCCGGAAATCTACGAGATGCAGGCGCGTGCGATCTTCGAGGCAGCCTGCGACGTGGCCGAGGCCTCGGGTGATGCACCTGTGCCCGAAGTGATGATCCCGCTGGTTGCTACCCGGAAGGAACTGGCGATCCTCAAGAAGGTCGTCGACGAGACCGCCACGGCGGTGTTCGCCGAGAAGGGGCGCACGCTCGAATACATCGTGGGCACCATGATCGAGCTGCCGCGCGCGGCCCTGATGGCGGGCGATATCGCGCAGGAAGCACGCTTCTTCTCGTTCGGCACCAACGATCTCACGCAGACGACGCTGGGCGTCAGCCGCGACGATGCGGGCCGCTTCCTCAGCCCCTATGTCGAGAAGGGTATCTACCCGCGCGATCCGTTTGTGAGCCTCGATGTCGAGGGCGTGGGCCAGCTGGTCGAGCTGGGTGCCGAACGTGGCCGCACGACCCGCCCGGACCTGAAGCTGGGCATCTGCGGCGAACACGGCGGCGATCCGGCCTCGATCGCGTTCTGCGAGAAGGTCGGCCTCGACTACGTCAGCGCCTCGCCCTACCGCGTGCCGATCGCGCGTCTGGCCGCGGCGCAGGCGGCGCTGGCCTGATCAGAAACAGGGCGGCGTCGAGACGCTCTCGACGCCGCTCCAGAATTACTTTCGCCAGCCCGAAAGGGTGAGGATCTCGAAAGTTTCCACGGTTCGGCCGTCTTCGCCCCGCGCGGCGAAGGCGGCCGAAGCGCGTTTGCGGGCTTCCTTACCCAGGATCGGACCTGCATCGCTCAGCACATTGGAGGCGCCTTGGGCCCGCAGGTCAGCCACGAGGCTGTCCAGGCTTCGGAAGGCGACCTTGAGCGGGCGTTGGTCGATCACCGGATCGGCAAAGAGCGTGCGCTGGAGCAATTCTCCGCCCGCGCGTACATCGACCATGGGGTGGAGGCGCGGTGCGGGCCGCTCGCCGTCGGCTTCCAGCATCGCTTCGCGCAGGTTCTGCAGGCTGCCAAGCGACAGGAAGCTGGCGATCATCATGCCGCCTTGCGCAAGTGCGCGGCGGATGTGGATGAGGGCGCCGGGAAGGTCGTTGACGGTGTCGAGCGTGCCCAGGCTCACGATCAGGTCGAATTCGCTGAAGGGGTAGGGCTGCTCCTCGTCAAAGCCGTCGGCGGGGTCGATTTCGGTGACCTCGCGGCCTGCCGCGCGCATCGCGCGGCCCAGTTCTCCGGTGTAGTCGCCCACGATGAGCACAGTCCTGGGCTCGAAGCGCAGGAAGCCGAGGCGTTCGTGGACGTCCTCGATCATGTCCTCGATGAGGTAGCGCGCCGCGTTCCGGCGCTGCTGCAGGTGCCGCAGGCGCTGGCGCAGGGCTGTGCGGCGGCTGCGTGAGAAGATGCGGGGCGGGGTGCGGGGAGGTGTGCTGGCCATGATCGCTCCCTGCCGCGTTGGTTAAAAGGTTGCAACCGCTTGTGCGGCAAGGCCGCGCGCCTAGGCTGCATCCATGCGCATCCGCGAGGCCTTCTCTCCGCTCATAGACCTCGTGTTTCCGCCGCGATGCCCCTTGTGCGGGGACATGATCGCGGCGCAGACGGGCCTCTGCGCGAATTGCTGGAGCGAACTGGCGCTCCCGGGAACGCCGGCCTGCGCAAGCTGTGGGCGCCCGTTCGCGCACCAGGTCGCGGAAGGAAGTTGCTGCGCGCCGTGTCTGAAAGATCCTCCGCGGCACGACGGGATCGCTTCGGCAACGCTCTACAACGCCGCCTCGCGCAAGCTGGTTCTGGCACTCAAGCATGGCAACCGCATCGGGCTCGCGCCGTTGCTTGCGCAGTTGATGCTGGCACGGCTTCCCTTTCTTGATGAGCATTGGCTTGTGGTTCCGGTGCCACTGCACCGCTGGCGCCTGTGGCAAAGGGGCTACAACCAGTCTGCCGAGCTTGCCAAGGGGCTCGCCCGGCCACGCGGCGCACGGCTCCTGCCCGAAGGGCTTGTGCGCACGAAGTCGACGCCTTCGCTGGGCGGGCTCGGGGCGGTTGCCCGCAAGCGTACGCTTTCCGGCGCAATCTGCGTAAATCCTCGAATGAAGGCGAAATTCAAGGGCGCGCAGGTGCTCCTGGTCGATGATGTGATGACGAGTGGTGCCACGACGGACGCGTGCGTGTCGGCGCTCAAGAAGGCGGGTGCGAAGAGGGTGGTCATCGCGTGCTTTGCGCGCGTGCTCGACGAAGCGCTCAGTGCCACATGAATGTCATCCAGGTGGTGCACTAGGCACCTGTCAGGGAGCTTCACGCTGCCGGACCAATGGTCGGAAGTTTTTGGGACAGAATCGAAAACGCCCGGAATGACTGGCATTCCGGGCGTCCTCGTGACGAAACTGTTCGGACCCTGCGAATCGAAGCAACTTCCCCTAAGTCGCTTGGTCCGTCCCTCAAGGCGGTCGGCCCTATCTTGATGGAACCCACCGCGAATTCTCCCTGAACCGTGGCGCTTGTCATTCAGCACCCTATGGGTCAGAAGCAGCCCCCCAGCTGCGAGACCTTTTTCCGTCACTGAGCGGCAATTGGAAAGCGGTTTCCGGGAATAGGGACGATTTTGGGCCGCAGCTGTTGTTATCCTGCAACAATCGAAACCCGCGGCCGCGTGTTAGAGGAACTTTTGGAAAATGGCAGACGCTTGCAACGCCGATCGGGAACAGGGCACCGCGTTCCTTCCCAAGTTCGACGCACAAGGTCTCTTGATCGCAATCGCAGTCGACGCGCAGACCAAGGACATTCTGATGGTCGCCTACATGGATGAGGAAGCGCTCGCCAAGACGCGTGAGACCGGCCTTGCCCATTTCCATTCCCGCTCACGCGGCAAGCTCTGGCTGAAGGGCGAAACTTCGGGGCACTTCCTGCGCGTTCAGGACATTCAGGTTGACTGCGACCAGGATGCGCTGACCCTTGTGGTCACGCCCGAAGGCCCGGCTTGTCACACCGGCGCGCGCCGCTGCTTCTACCGCCGCCTTGAGGGCGACGAACTGGTTCACTTCGCCGACTGAGCTCAGCTGGAAGAAATAGGAGCGCCCTCACGCAGGTGAGGGCGTTTCCAGAACGTCCTTGAAGAAGCTGCGCATGGCCGCCCAGGATTGGCGATCCGCGCTGGCGTCATAGCCAATGGCCTCACTGCCGCGCGCATCGCTTCCGGGATCCGTAAAACCGTGGCGCACACCGCTGTAGGCATGGAAATGCCAGTCCGCACCGCCGTGGTCCATTTCCTCCCAGAACGAGAGAACCTGGTCGCGCGGCACCATCGGGTCGGCATCGCCGTGGCAGATGAGCAGACGAGTTGCGATGCTGTCGTGATGAGCCGGACTGTCGGTCGAGAGCAGGCCGTGGAAGCTCACACCGGCGCGCAAGGGTTGGCGATCACGCGCCGCTTCGAGAACCGCCTGTCCGCCCATGCAGTAGCCAGCGGCCAGAAGTGGCAGATCTTCCGCTTCGGGCAGGTCTCGCAGCGCGGCAATGGCCGCAGCAATCCGTCCCCGATAATGCTTCACGTTCGTGCGCAAGGCCTCGGCCAGACCGCGTGAAGCCTCAAAATCGGCGACCGGCTCGCCGTAAAAATCCGCTACCAGAACCAGAAAGCCCAGTTCTGCGAACATCGCCGCGCGGCGTTCGATGGCCGGGTTGATGTTCATGATCGTCGGGTACAGCACCAGGGCTGCGCGCGCAGCGCCGACCGGACGGGCAATCCATCCGGTCAGCTCTGTGCCCGCGTGGTGGTAGCTGTGCGGGCTGAGGTCGCTCATTCGGGCAGGAAGTCGGGCACCGAGAGATAGCGCTCGCCGGTGTCGTAGTTGAAGCCCATCACGCGGCTGCCAGCGGGCAGGTCGGCCAGCTTGTGCTTGATTGCGGCAAGCGTCGCGCCCGAGCTGATACCCACCAGCATGCCTTCCTTGGTCGCGCATTCGCGGGCCATGGCCTTGGCCTCGGCGCCGTCGATCTTGATGGCACCGTCGATGGCCTTGGTGTGCAGGTTGGAGGGGATGAAGCCTGCGCCGATGCCCTGGATCGGATGCGGGCCGGGCTGGCCGCCCGAGATCACGGGGGAGAGTTCGGGTTCCACTGCGTAAGCCTTCATCTCGGGCCAGGTTGCCTTCAGCGCTTCGGCACAGCCGGTGAGGTGCCCGCCGGTGCCCACGCCCGTGATGAGTGCATCAATCGGGCTGTCGGCGAAGTCGGCCAGGATCTCCTGCGCCGTCGTGCGCGCGTGGATCGCGGGGTTCGCGGCGTTGTCGAACTGCTGGGGCATCCAGGCGCCGGGCGTCTCGGCAACGATGGCGCTGGCGCGCTCGATGGCGCCCTTCATGCCCTTTTCGCGCGGGGTCAGGTCGAAGCTGGCGCCGTAGGCGAGCATCAGGCGGCGGCGTTCGATCGACATCGATTCGGGCATGACGAGGACCAGCTTGTAGCCCTTGACGGCCGCCACCATGGCAAGCCCGATCCCGGTGTTGCCCGAGGTCGGCTCGACGATGGTGCCGCCCGGCTTCAGGCTGCCCTCGGCCTCGGCGGCCTCGATCATCGCGAGCGCAATGCGGTCCTTGATCGAACCGCCCGGATTGGTGCGCTCCGACTTCACCCAGACCTCGTGGTCGGGGAACAGCCGCGCCAGGCGGATGTGCGGGGTCTTGCCGATTGTCTCGAGAACGCTGTTGGCCTTCATGGCTCCGGGTCCCTCTTAGTAGTGTTGTTCAAATGTCCGCGCGCGCCGGATCTCGGGAAACAGCACGGCCCAGACGGCAGTAACGAATATGGCCCCGGCGCCGCCGAAAACAACGGCTCCTGTTGCACCCAGGAGGGCCGCAGCCACACCCGACTGCATTTCGCCCAGTTCGTTGGAGGCCGAAATGGCAAGGCCCGAGATCGCCGAGACGCGCCCGCGCTTGTCATCGGGCGTGCGCAACTGGACCAAGGAGCCGCGGATGAACACCGAAACCATGTCGGCCGCGCCCAGAAGAGCTAGGAACACGAGCGAAAGCATGAAGTTGCGCGAAAGCCCGAAGGCAAGTGTTGCGGCGCCATAGGCGGCGACCGACCAGAGCATCTTCGAGCCCACCTCCTTCGAGAGAGGACGGAAGGAGAGGATCACGCCGACAATGGCGGCGCCCGCTGCGGTTGCCGCGCGCATCTCGCCAAGGCCCTGAGGCCCGACCTGGAGAATGTCGCGCGCAAAGACGGGGAGGAGTGCGGTGGCTCCGCCCAGGAGCACGGCGAAGAGGTCAAGCGAGATGCAGCCGAAGAGGAAGCGTTCCTTCCAGATGAAGTGAAAGCCGTCGATGATCTGGCGCACCGGATGGGCCTTGCGTGCGTCGGCGTGGAGCGGGGGCATGTTGCGGATCGAGAGGATCGCGATCGCGGCCACGACCTCGGCGACGGCCGAGACGGAATAGGGGAGGGGTCTGTCCCAGGCGAAGAGATAGCCCGCCACGGCCGGCCCGAAGATGACGCCGATCTGCATCGCCATCGAATTGAGAGCAATGGCCTTGGGGATCATGTCCGCAGGCACGATGTTGGGAGCAATCGCTCCCATGGCGGGCCGCACGAAGACGCGCACGGTGCCGTGCAGGACGCCAAAGGCATAGAGCACGGGCAGGTTGCGCAGCTCCATCGCGGTGGTGACGGCAAGCCCGATGGCCACCAGACAGTCGAGGAAGGCGGCCGATCCGGCGAGCTTGCGGCGGTCCATGCGGTCGGCCAGGACGCCAGCGACCGGCGTCAGCAGGAAGATCGGAATGAACTGAGCCAGCCCCAGAAGGCCCAGCTGGAAGGACGCTTGCGCAATCGACATGCCATAGTCGGCGCGAGCCACGTCATAGAGCTGGTAGCCGATGATGACGACCATGCCGGTCGAGGCGAGCACCGCGCAGAAGCGGGCCAGCCAGAACCGGCGGTAGTCTGCGATCTGCAGCGGTGATGTCGGCGCGGCGGAGGGGCTTTTCGTAGTCACGGGACGCTGCATGGCAGTGAGGCCGGGAATTGCCAAGCCATGCAGCGTTTTATCATCAATAGGTGATCTTTGCCGTGATGCGCACGTCACGCCCGGAGATGGGCATGAAGTCGCTGGTGTAGGAGGCCGAACGGCGTCCGATGACGTCGAACAGGTTGTTGGCCGCCAGCATCAGCGTGACCGGGCCCTGCTCGCCCATGGGGTGCCAGTCAGCGCGCAGGTTGACGAGGGTGAAGTCGTCGGTCGCGTTCTCGTACGTCCCGACGCGGTCCTGCTTGGCGTTCCATTCCACTTCGCCGCGCAGGTGCAGGTCGCCGAAGGTCAGGTCGCTGCCACCGCGCAGGCGCAGCGGGGGAATGCGCGGGGCCGGGCCGATGTCGTCGAGGCTGGCGTGTGTGTAGTCCGAGGTGGCATCGATGCTCCACTGGCCACCGCTCCACTGCGCGGCCTGGAAGCTGGCCTGGGCCTCGAAGCCTTTGAACAGGGCCCCGGCCTCGGCGTACTGGTAGATCGGCTGCCCGTCTTCCTCGCCGCCGGTCGCGACCGAGGCGATGTAGTTGTCGAAGTCGGTGATGTAGCCGGTCAGCGACAGCTCGAAGCGCGGGCTGGAATAACGGATGAAGGCTTCGCCGCCGTTGCTGCGTTCGGTGCCGAGCGTGCGGTCACCCAGCTCGTACGCCTGCGTTGCGACGTGGATGCCATCGCTCAGAAGTTCCTCGGGCGAGGGCGCGCGTTCGCCGTGGATGAAGTTCGCGCCCAGGGTCAGGCCCGTGCCCGACTTCCAGCTCATGCCCGCAGCGCCCGACCACAGGTGGAACTGCTTGTCGAAGTCCATCGAGCGCGAGGAGACGTGCGAACTCTCGTAGCGGCCCGACCCGTCGATAGTGAAGCCCGAGCCCAGCGCGAGCGACTGCAGCGTGAAGAGGCCGAAACGCTCGATCTGGTAGTCCGGCACCACCGCCTCGGGGCCGTTCACGTTCATCTTGCGCCAGAAGTACTGCGCGCCGCTGCGGCCGCGCCAGCCACCGCGGTCGGTCTGGACGAGGTCGGCGCGGGCCTCGATTGCCTGGCTGTCGAAGATCGTCCCGGTCTCGGTGCCTTCGTACTCGGTGTGGGTGTAGTCGGAGTAGCCGCCACGCAGCTGGAGGCTCTGGAACAGACCGCCCAGGATCAGTTCGCCGCGCAGGTCGAAGCGGTTCTGGACGAGGTCGATGGTGACCGGTTCCTCGCCGTGGTGGTGGCCTTCTTCGCCATGGTCGTCGTGATCATCATGATCATCGTGATCGTCATGGTCATCATGATCGTCGTGGCCATGCGGGTCCTCGAAGAAGGGGCGGCCCGGAATGCCGTAGCGCGAATCGTAGCGCTGGTAGGAAATGCCAAGGCTGCCGCCGGCATCAATGAAGGCGAGACCCGCGCCGATGGTGTACGTGCGCGCGGCGGTGTTGGGGGCACGGCCTCGGCGGCCTGCATCGGCGAGAAGTTCATTCGCTTCGTCGGTCTCGCCTTCCTCGGCGAGGTGCTCGGCCGCGTGCTCCATCTCGTGGCGCAGGGCTGGCGAATAGAGATTGCCGCCGATGCGCAGGTCATCGCTCTTGCGCCAGGAGCCGTCGACATGGGCCACGAAGCGGTCGCCGAGTGGCATGTCGATCTTGCCGCTCAGCATGCGCTCGTCAGCCGCGGTGCCGTAGCTGCCCATGCCGGTCGCGGTGATGCGCTCGGGCACCTGGCGCGGAATGCGGGTGTCGGTGGCGTTGACCGCGCCGCCGATGGCGTTGCCGCCGTAGAGCAGGACCGAGGGGCCGTGGAAGACGTCGATGTGATCGACGGTGAGCGCGTCGAACACGACGGCGTGGTCGACCGAGACGTTCGAAGCGTCGAGCGAGCCCAGACCGTCGGTCATCACGCGGATGCGGTCCCCGCTGAAGCCGCGCAGGATCGGGCGTGAGGCGCCGGGCGCGAAGCTGGTCGAGGCAACACCCGGGAGACCATCGAGAATGTCACCGATCTGTGCACGGTCAGCCGCGACGAGCTCATCTCCGCCGATGCTGGCCGTTGCGGCGAGCAGGCCGAAATCCGTCGGGGGATGGCCGACGACGAGAATTTCCTTCGGGGTCTCCTCGTGGACCTTGCCGTGGGCCGGGGTGGCACCCGTGCCAGTACCTGCCTGCGCCGGTTCGTCCGGCGTTTCGGCATGGGCAACCTGGGGGAGGGCGCAAGCGAGGGCGAGAAGGGAGGCGGACATCGCGCGGGGCGCGAATGCGATTCGGAACGGGTGCGTGCTCATGTCGCTCCGCTACTGGTGATGTTATACTGTAACAAGTGCATGCGGTGCGCAGAAACAATTTGTTACAATCGCTATATGTCCAAGCTTAAGCGTTTGAGAATGGGTGCGCTTCTTCGCCTTCTCAGCGGCGCGGGCGCAGACGTGGGTTGGGCTGGAGTTCGTCCACGAGCTTCAGGAAGTCATCGATGCGAATGATACGCTCGAACTGGAAGCCGGCGCGCCCTTCGTGGGCCCAGATCTGGTGCGCCTCGATCCGTCCGATGACGGGCAGGCGCATGACCAGTCGTTCACCGCGCTCAAGACCCAGGTCCCCCTGGGCCATGAACCCCTGTGCAGAGATATTGACGATGTGCAGGTGCACGTCACCTTGCTGGCGATGCTCGGCAATCACCTTGTAGTCGACCGGGTGGCGCGCTGCGCGCCTCTTGTCGGTTACAGTGAGCTGTGCTCCTGCACTCATGGCTGCCTGCCTTTGCTTGTGGGGACCAGTGGCGCACTATTGGCTCCAAATGGCAAATAATGCGTTAAGACTGGCAGGCGCCGCGGCGGAAATTTGCCGTTAGTCGCGTTAGATAGCCTTCAGGATGCCGTGCTTCTTCTTGCCCACGCTGAGCTTGATCGACGTTCCGGCGGGGACCTCGATAAGAAAGCCCGGATCATCCATAACCGCATCATCAAGGCGCACCGCACCTTCGGCGACCTTGCGCTTGGCCTCGCCGTTGGAACCGGTGAAGCCGAGCGCGGTGCACGCCGCGTTGAGGCGGATGCCATCCGCGCCGACTTCCAGGGTCGGCAGATCATCGCCCAGGCCACCGCCCGCAAAGGTCTGGGCGGCCGTTGCCTCGGCGGCCTTGGCCGCGTCTTCGCCGCGGCACAGCTTGGTCGCTTCGTTGGCGAGGATCACCTTGGCATCGTTGATCGCGCCGCCCTCGAGCGCTTCGAGGCGGGCAATCTCGTCCAGCGGAAGGTCGGTGAACAGGCGCAGGAACTTGCCCACGTCACGGTCATCGCAATTGCGCCAGAACTGCCAGTAATCGTAGGCGGGGAGCATGTCCTCGTTGAGCCACACCGCGCCCGAGACCGACTTGCCCATCTTGGTGCCGTCAGCCTTGGTGATGAGGGGGGTGGTGAGACCGAACACGTCGGTGCCGTCCATCCGGCGGGATAGCTCGACGCCGTTGACGATGTTGCCCCACTGATCCGAGCCGCCCATCTGCAGGCGCACGCCCATGTCCTGTGACAGGTGGCGGAAGTCATAGCCCTGCAGGATCATGTAGTTGAATTCGAGGAAGGTCATCGGCTGCTCGCGCTCGAGGCGCAGCTTGACCGAATCGAAGCTCAGCATGCGGTTGACGGTGAAGTGGGTGCCGACCTTCTGCAGCATTTCGATGTAGCCGAGCTGGCCGAGCCAGTCGTGGTTGTTGACCATGATGGCATCGGTCGGGCCATCGCCGAACGTGAGGAAGCGCTCGAAGGCTGTGCGGATCGAGGCGATGTTGCTCTCGATCTTGTCGTCCGAGAGCATCTTGCGCACTTCGTCCTTGCCCGTCGGATCGCCGATGCGGGTGGTGCCGCCGCCCATCAGGACAATCGGCTTGTGCCCGGCCTGCTGCAGACGGCGCAGCAGCATGATCGAGACGAGGTTGCCGACGTGGAGCGAGGAGGCGGTAGCATCGAAGCCCACATAACCCGGTACGACCTCCTTGGCGGCGAGGGCATCGAGGCTCTCGGCGTCGGTCATCTGGTGGATGTAGCCGCGCTCGTCGAGCAGGCGAAGGAGGTCCGATGTGTACTGGGTCATGATGGGAGAGCGCTTAGCCACAGCTTTCGCGCGAGGCAAGAGCGTGGCGGGCGGACGCCGCCGCATCCATGCCGTCTCGACCTGGCCCCCGGCCCCGTCTAGGACTGTTCGTCCAAAAAGGAGCGCCAAACCCATGCGACCCCAGACATTTTCGCTGGCCTGCCATCCCGCCACGCCCGCGCAAGGAATCGAGGCCGTGACCGGACGGCTGACGCCCGAAGCCGATTGGGTGCGGCTGCGCTGGCGTATCGATGGTGCGCAGGGCCTGGTTGTCCCGCCGTTTGCGGGCAAGGGCCGGGCGGACAACCTGTGGCAGAGGACCTGCTTTGAACTCTTCGTCGCCAATCCGGCAGGAGAGGGTTATGCCGAGTTCAACCTCTCCCCTTCCGAGCGCTGGGCAGCTTATGATTTCACCGCGCGCCGCGAGGGTATGACCGAACGGGCCGCGCCGCGCGAGCCGGTGTGCACGATGCGCGTGGGCGAGACGATGGCGATCTTCGATGCGGCTATTCCCCGCGCCGCACTGCCGGCGATGCCCTGGCGTTGCGGCATAAGTGCCGTGATCGAGGAGGAGGGGGGGCACAAGAGCTACTGGGCGCTGACGCACGCGGGCGAAGCGCCCGATTTCCATGATCCGACTTGCTTCACGCTGGCAGTTGCGGCACCGCAAGCGGCATGAAATTCGGTATCGATCGTCTCCTGGCAGACCCCGAACTGCGCGAGCCCCTCGAGGGCAAGCGCGTGGCCCTCGTCGCGCATCCCGCCTCGCTCACGGCCGATCTCGTCCATTCGCTTGACGCGCTGATCGCGGCCGGGATCAATGTTACCTCGGCCTTCGGGCCCCAGCACGGCCTGAAGGGCGACAAGCAGGACAACATGGTGGAGAGCGCGGACGAGCGCGATCCCGTCTACGGCATCCCGGTCTTCAGCCTCTACGGCGAGGTCCGTCGCCCCAGTGCGGCGATGATGGATACGGCCGATGTCTTCCTGTTCGATCTCCAGGATCTGGGCTGCCGCATCTACACCTTCTGCACGACGCTGCTGTACCTACTGGAAGCCGCCGCGGCGCAGGGCAAGTCGGTTTGGGTGCTCGACCGACCCAACCCTGCCGGACGCCCGATCGAGGGTACAAGGCTGATCGCGGGGCAGGAGAGCTTCGTGGGCGCAGGACCCATGCCGATGCGCCATGGCCTGACGCTGGGTGAGATGGGCTTCTGGTTCAAGCGGCACTATCGCATCGATGTCGACTACAAGGTCATCGCGATGGAGGATTGGCGCCCCTCGCAAGGGCCGGGCTACGGCTGGCCCGAGGATCGCATCTGGATCAACCCCAGCCCCAATGCCGCGAGCGTGAACATGGCGCGCGCCTATGCCGGAACGGTGATGATCGAGGGCGCGACGGTTTCGGAAGGGCGCGGCACCACCCGCCCGCTCGAAGTGCTGTTCGGCGCGCCCGATCTTGATGCCAAGGCGATCCTGACCGAGATGGAGCGCGTCGCGCCGCACTGGCTGGAAGGCTGCGCGCTTCGCGAATGCTGGTTCGAGCCGACCTTCCACAAGCACCAGGGCACCTTGTGCAGCGCGCTCATGGTCCATGCCGAAGGGACGTTCTACGACCATGGGGCGTTCAAGCCCTGGCGGCTCCAGGCGCTGGCTTTCAAGGCCATCCGTAATCTCTATCCCGACTATCCGCTCTGGCGCGATTTTCCCTACGAGTACGAATTCGACCGGCTCGCGATCGACGTCATCAACGGCGGTCCGGCGCTGCGTGAGTGGGTCGATGATCCGGCGGCGGTGCCGGGTGATCTCGACGCGCTTGCATCCTTCGACGAGCAGGCCTGGCACGCCGAAGTGGCCGACCTCCTGCTCTATCGGGACTGAGGCTCTAGCGGGACTGGGCGCGATCGGCCCAGCCCCGCCAGGGATGGCCGATCAGGCGGCGATGGGCGCGGCGACCTTGTTCAGGACACTTGGGTCGCCGAGCATGTACGAGGTCATTGAAAGCGCGCCTTCGATGCTGTCGTTGAACACGCCGACTTCGTCCTCGGGCAGCCTTGCACCGACCGCGTAGAGCAGCGGAAGGTAGTGCTCCCCTGAGTTGATCGCATTGGCTGCGGCCTGGTCGTCGCGGGTGAACTGTGTCAGCGCGCCATGGTCGTTCGCGATCACGGCGGCGGTTATGCGGTCCTGGAAAGCCACCGCCCAGTCGGGCTTCGTGCCGTGCGTCGCGTGGTAGAGGCGCAGGTTGTGGACGACATTTCCGCTGCCCACGATCATCACGCCTTCGCGGCGCAGGGGGGCAAGGCGGCGCGCCAGTTCCAGGTGCTGTTCGGGTGAAAGCGAATGGTTCACGCTCATCGCAAGGACAGGAATGTCGGCCTCGGGGAAGAGCGGGCGCAGGACGCCCCAGACGCCGTGGTCGAAGCCCCAGCTGGCGTCGCCGCGAACCGGGATGTCGCCAGCAAGTTCAAGTACTTTGTCATGCAGGTCTGCGGCGAGCGGGGCCGGGTACTGCATATCGTAAAGTTCCTGAGGAAATCCACGGAAGTCATGGATTGTACGAGGAAATTCACCTTCAGAGATACGTGTAGTCCCCTGGCTCTCCCAGTGCGCCGTAATTGTCAGGATCGCCTTGGGACGTTCCAGCAGTGGGCCCAGAGTTTCCAGGAAACGACGTTCCGGGTTGTCGGTGATCATGGTCATGGGCGAACCGTGACCGATGAAGAAGGCAGGCTGTGCGTGTGTCATGGCGCCAAGATGGTCCCATGCGTGGCCGCGATCAATCCAGCGCTCTTGCATACCCCCTATGAGCTTTTGCGCAGGCTCATTTCTTGCGGGTGAGGGCGCGCATGGCCTCGTCGAGACCGCCCAGCGTCAGCGGGAACATGGCGCCGCCGACCAGTTCGCGCAGCATCTGGGTAGAGGGCGTATAGCCCCACTGGCGCTCGGGCACAGGGTTCAGCCAGACGGTGGCCGGATAGGTCTGGACCACCCGGCGCATCCAGGTCGAGCCGGGCTCCTCGTTCATGTGCTCGACCGAGCCTCCCGGATAGCTGACTTCGTAAGGGCTCATCGCGGCATCGCCCACGAAGATCACCTTGTAGTCGTGCCCGTACTTATGGAGGATATCCCAGGTCGGAATGCGTTGCGACCAGCGCCGGCGGTTGTCCTTCCACACGCCTTCGTAGAGGCAGTTGTGGAAGTAGAAGAACTCCATGTTCTTGAATTCGCTGGTGGCCGCGCTGAAGAGGTCTTCCATCATCTCGATGAAGGGATCCATCGATCCCCCGACGTCGAGGAAGAGCAGCACCTTCACCGCGTTGTGTCGTTCGGGCCGCATCCGTATATCGAGCCAGCCCTGCTTGGCTGTGCCGCGGATCGTCGCGTCGAGATCGAGTTCCTCGGCCGCGCCTTCGCGGGCAAAGCGGCGCAGACGGCGCAGCGCTACCTTCATCGTGCGGGTGCCCAGTTCCTTGGTGCTGTCGAGGTTGGCGAACTCGCGCTTTTCCCAGACCTTGATCGCGCGCTTGTGCTGGCTGGTGCCGCCGATGCGCACGCCTTCGGGGTTATAGCCCGAATGGCCGAAGGGTGAGGTCCCGCCGGTCCCGATCCACTTGCTGCCGCCCTGGTGGCGCTCCTTCTGCTCCTCCAGGCGCTTCTTGAGCGTGTCCATGATCTCGTCCCAGTCGCCCAGCGATTGGACGCGCTCCATCTCCTCAGGGCTGAAATAGCGTTCGGCAAGGCGCTTGAGCCACTCCTCCGGGATAGCGACCGGCTGCTGGCCGGTATCGGTCAGAACGCCCTTGAAGACTTTCTGGAAGACCTGGTCGAAGCGGTCGATCAGCCCTTCATCCTTCACGAAAGTCGCACGGCTCAGATAGTAGAACGCCTCGGGTGTCTGCTCGATGACCTCGCGCTCGAGCGCTTCGAGGAGAACGAGATGCTCCTTGAGCGATGCCGGGATACCGGCCGCGCGCAATTCGTCGATGAAGTTCAGGAACATGACGCGAGGCTCCCCTTTGCCGGAGGGACCGTGCGCGGGCGGGGACGATGCACCGCCGCGACGAGGACGAAGGAAATATACATGAGTAGATACCACGCGCCGAGTTTGCCGGGATGGACCAGTGCCCAGCCCTCGCGTTGATCGGGATAGATCCAGGCGCGCGAGAAGGTTGCGAGGTTCTCGGCGAACCAGATGAAAAGCGCCACCAGCAACCAGCCCAGAAGAAGCGGCATCCATCGTTCGGCGCGCCAGGGGCGAAACCATATGCGGGTCCGGGCGAAGAGCAGAGTGAGCGCTGCGAATAGCGCAAGGCGCAGGTCGGGTAGCCAGTGGTGCGCGAAGAAATTGATGTAGATCGCCACGGCCAGCGCGGCGCTGAGTGCGCGTGAAGGGTAGGCGGTGAAACGAAAGTCGAAGATGCGCCAGACCCGGGCGATATAGCTCCCCACTGCCGCGTACATGAAACCCGAAAAGAGCGGGACACCGGCTATGCGCAGAACATTGGGTTCGGGGTAGACCCATGAACCTACGGCGGTCTTGAACAGCTCCATCACCGTCCCGACAACGTGGAAAGCGAGGATGACCTTGGCCTCGTCCCAGGTTTCAAGGCGCAGCGCGAGCAGGCCAATCTGAATGGCAAGAGCGGACAGGGTCAGGAAATCGTATCGCGCGAATCCTGCCTCTGCAGGATAGAACAGGTGTGTGGTCAGGAGGAGCGCCAGGAGCAGCCCGCCGAACAGGCAGGCCCACGCTTGCTTGAAACCGAAGAGCAAGAACTCGTAGATCCAGGCCCAAGGGCCCGCAGGTGGAGTAATGCCTTCCAGTCGTGCGCGGATCTCCGCGAAGCGGGTGTGGGAAGAGGACGCACCCATCCGATCAAGCCGATTTCGCTGTCGGTCCCGGCGGTTGGGCCGGCCACTGTTCGACCCTGGGATCGAAATAGGCCCAGGCAGGTGCCTCGCTCGTCCAGATAATGGCATCGACCTTGAGGTCCTGCGCGTCATCCAGTGCGCCGAGGCGCACGACTTGTGCGCCTTCCCGGATGGGATTGCGGCCAAAGAGCTGGTTTCCGCAGCTGGGGCAGAAACCGTGCTCGACCGTGTTGCCGCTCGCGGCCGTGTAGCCACGCCAGGTGACGCTACCGCTGACAGTCATACCTTCCGTGCGGAATAGTCCATTGCAGGTGGCATTCCCTGCTGCGGCCTTCTGGCACTGGCGGCACCAGCACTGGCGTACCCAGAGTGGTTCGCCTGCAATCGTCAGCGTGACCGCGCCGCAGTTGCACGCGCCATGATAGGGGGCGCTCATTCGCCACGACGCGCCATGAAGGCGAGCCTTTCGAACAGCATCACGTCCTGTTCGTTCTTGAGAAGCGCGCCGTGCAGGGGCGGGATCGCCTTGCCCTTGTCCTGCGATTGCAGGACCTCCAGCGGCATGTCCTCGTTCATCAGGAGCTTGAGCCAGTCGAGCAGCTCGCTGGTCGAGGGCTTCTTCTTGAGGCCGGGGACTTCGCGCAATTCATAGAAGATCTCCATCGCACGGCGCACGAGGGTCTTCTGGATGTCGGAGAAATGCACGTCGATGATGGCTTCCATCGTCTCGCGCTCGGGAAACTTGATGTAGTGGAAGAAGCAGCGGCGCAGGAAGGCGTCGGGCAGGTCCTTCTCGTTGTTCGAGGTGATGACGACGATGGGCCGCTCACGCGCGGCCACGTGCTCACCCGTCTCGTAGACGTCGAAGGCCATGCGATCGAGTTCGGCGAGGAGGTCGTTCGGAAACTCGATGTCGGCCTTGTCGATCTCGTCGATGAGGAGGACCGGCAGGCGTTCGCTGGTGAAGGCTTCCCACAGCTTGCCCTTGCGGATGTAGTTGGCGATATCGTGCACCCGCTCGTCACCCAGTTGGCCGTCGCGCAGGCGTGCCACCGCGTCATACTCGTAGAGCCCCTGGTGTGCCTTGGTGGTGGACTTGACGTTCCACGTGATGAGCGGCGCATCGAGAGCCGCCGCGATCTGTTCGGCAAGGACCGTCTTGCCGGTGCCGGGTTCGCCTTTCACAAGGAGGGGGCGGCGCAGGAGCACAGCGGCGTTGACCGCAACCTTGAGATCGTCCGTAGCGACGTAATCGCGGGTGCCTTCGAAACGCTGCATGGGCTAGGTACTTCCTCTCGTGAGCCTTGGAAGGAGGCTGCAATTGCAGCAGCCCCTCTCGATACCAAGCTAGGTTTTGCGCCGCAGCATGGCAAGCGGGGTATCGAAGCGATGGACTTCGCCGCCCTCGCGATGCAAGCACGCGCTCATGGGTATTGCTTTCCTGCGCGATATGAACTGGCTGGGGGCCAACAGGGTACGAAGCTACCTGCGCATCTTGGCCCTGGGCAATATTGCCATGATCGCAATTGTCGTGGCGACCTCACACGGCGGGCTCGATGCCAATGGCTTCCTGCTTGGAACCGACTTCATCAGCTTCTGGACGACCGGACAGATGCTGCATGCAGGTGGGAATCCTTATGATGCGGCTGCCCATATTTCTGCCCAGCGCGTGCTCTATGCATCGCCAGGGCATTTCACCGCCTTCTTTTATCCCCCTTCCTTCCTGCCTTTTTGCTGGCCACTTGGAGGGCTTGGCTACTTTCCCGCCTTGGGCATCTGGTTGGGGGCGACAGGTTCGCTCTTCATTGTGGCGTTGCGCGAATGGCGTTTCGAGGCGGGCAAGGCAGTACCATTCTGGCTGGCGCTAGTCGCCTATCCGGCGATGGCGATTGTGCTGACGCATGGGCAGACGTCGTGGCTGGTCGCAGCTCTTCTCGGGACAGGTCTGCTGCAGGTGCGCAAAAGGCCAGTTCTGGCGGGCATCTGCCTGGGCCTGGCCACGGTGAAGCCGCAGTTCGGGGTGCTCGTCCCCATTGCGCTGCTGGCCTCTCGCGAGTGGAAGGTGGTCGTGGTTGCGAGCGTGACGGCCATCGCGCTGGCGGCGTTCAGTGCCGTGATATTCGGGGCGCAGGTCTGGAGCGACTGGTTCGCCGCAACGGCCCGTGCGCAAGCGGCCATGCATGATGGTGCGGTCGGCTTTGGCAAGATGGTCAGCCTGTTTGCGGGATTGCGCCTGCTCGGCGTCTCCGGGGCGCTCGCCTCTTCAGCGCAAGGTGCGCTTAGTGTCGGGGTCGCAGCCCTGGTGTTACGGACGGCCTGGAACCGGCGCTGGGATCGGGGGCTTGCGGCGCTGGTCCTGGCGGGGGCCCCGTTGGTCACACCTTTCGTGCTCGACTACGACATGGTCCTGCTCGCTTTTCCGATACTGTGGCTGGCAGGCGAGGGGCTACATCATGGATTTTGGCGCTGGGAGAAACTGACGCTGTTTACGGTGTTCGCGGCGACAGCCTTTGCCCGTCCTTTGGCCCTGCATGTCTCGATACCGATCATGCCGCTGGTGCTGGCCGGGTTCTTCGCGGCAATCTGGTCGCGGGCAACCGAGCGCGGGCGTGTGCATTGTGAAACGTGAAGACCTGATGCCCGAAAGCCAGTCGAGGAATTGCAAACGTGTCCGACCATAGCCGTCGCTCAAGCCGTAATATCGCCCTTCTCATTGATGGCGACAACGCATCGCCTTCCACTCTGGAGAGCGCTCTCACGATCCTGGGGGACCTTGGAACCGTGAACATTCGGCGGATCTATGGCAACTGGAGCAAGCCGGGCCTCAAGGGCTGGTCCGAGCTGGTGCATCGTTATGCGCTCGAACCTCAGCAGCAATTCGATGTGACCAAGGGCAAGAACGCCACGGACATGAAGATGACCATCGATGCGATGGACCTGCTCTACGGGGGGCACGTCGACGGGTTCGGGCTCATGACCAGCGACAGCGATTTCATGCCGCTTGCCATTCGTATCCGGCAGAACGGCACGCCGGTCTATGGCTTTGGGACGGACCGCACACCCGAGGCGTTCCGGGAGGCCTGCACCCGCTTTATCGACCTCGGCGCCTTGAATGCCGAGCAGGGCGCCAAGACAACGGGCTCCGAGGTTCCAGTCGCAAAGCCGCAAGTCGAGGACGCGCTGGTCGAACTTCTAGGCGATGCGTGGAGGGCCAGCAAGCGCGACGATGAAGGCTTTGCGAGCCTGTCTGAAGTCGGCCAGCGGGCGGCCAACCGGTCCAGCTTCGACGCGCGCAGTTACGGCTTCTCACGCCTGTCCGAACTGGTGCAGAGCCTGCCGCAATTTGCCATCGAACAGCGCGCGAACGGCGTCTTCGTCAAGCGCATGCGCTGATAGGCGGCTTCAGGGCTTCTTTCCGGGATCGTCCTTGGGCTTTCGCAGCGCCTTGCGGAAAGCCCAGAAGGCGGCAAGGAGGGCGGTGGCTCCCGTCAACACGGCGGTGAGGACCTTGAACACCTCGGGCAGGTCGCGAAAGGTATCCATCGTCGCTTGCCATGCGGTCCGTTCGATGCGGACCTGCTCGATATGCATTGTCGGCAGGAGCGCATAGCGTGTGCCGTCCGCCGTCACACCCATCACGACGGTGCGCAAGGCAAGCTCCTGCGCGCCATGCCGCAGGGGCGTGACCGCCCACTCCCACGTCGTGGCAGTCTGGTCGCTGACTGTTTGTTCGGCCGGGTTCATCGGCTCTATGTGAAACCCATCGCCTGTGAGTTCGGCGCGCATGATCCGCCCGACGATGGGGGTATAGGTCTCGATAGTACCGGGTTGGCCTGCCAGCTCTTCCTGCGGCGTTCGGGGGCGGAGGGACATCCCCTCCTCGGGCTCATCCGGCGGAGTTTCTGCAGGAAACCCGATCGAAAGCCGGATGTTGACGGTTTCGTCCCGCATCAGTTCCTCGGGCACGTTGAAGGCGGCGGTGCCTTGCCGTGCCTGCTCCATGGCGCTGGTGAGGTCGGCGCAGTCTTCCAGCGTCATGCGCCGCCCCGCCACGTCGCAAAAAGCCGTCTCGCCCGGATCGGCGGGAGCCATCAAGGCTTCCTCGGGGACATCACTCGGCATCGAACTGGGGGTAGCCCCTTCCATCGCGGCTTCATTGCAAGCGGACAGCGCGAGGACCAGAGCAAGGCTCGG
This sequence comes from Novosphingobium mangrovi, assembly GCF_022818885.1. Taxonomy (NCBI): domain Bacteria; kingdom Pseudomonadati; phylum Pseudomonadota; class Alphaproteobacteria; order Sphingomonadales; family Sphingomonadaceae; genus Novosphingobium; species Novosphingobium mangrovi. Next base: position 373,391 of record NZ_JALHAT010000003.1, read on the forward strand.
AATGTGTCGTGTGAATGCCATGGAGACCTCCGATACAACGGGTGTCGGATGGCAAATATAACACGTCGACAGGCGGGCCGCACCCGCTGGGCCCCGGCCTAACAATCGTTTTCATGTTTCGTAGGCAGGACCGGCGAGATCAGTCAAAGGGAGAAATGCAATGAGAAGGAAACTTCCGAGGGCCATCGCCCTCGGGCTCCCGACACTGTCGAGCTTATCTTGCGCACGCTCCCTTGTGCGCAAGAGGCAAATTTGCAGGCTAGGCGGGCAAGGGGCGAGTGCCCCTTGAAGTTTTGCCGCTTTTCACCGTTGAGAGGCGCAAAAATCAGGCGTCGATCAGGTCGCGGTCGACGTCGCCTGCGCGGTTCTGGATGAACTGGAATCGGTGCTCGGGATTGCGGCCCATGAGGCGGTCCACAAGGTCCTTGACCACGGCACGATCCTCGTACTCGGCGGGCAGGGTGATGCGCACCAGCGAGCGGCTGGCCGGCGCCATGGTCGTCTCGCGCAGCTGCTGCGGGTTCATCTCGCCAAGGCCCTTGAAGCGGCCGACTTCAACCTTCTTGCCCTTGAAAACGGTGGCTTCGAGTTCGGCGCGGTGCTCATCATCGCGCGCGTAGGCGGACTTTGAACCATGGGTCAGGCGGTAGAGCGGCGGCTGGGCGAGATAAAGGTGGCCGCGCCGCACGATCTCGGGCATTTCCTGGAAGAAGAACGTCATCAAAAGCGTCGCGATGTGCGCGCCATCGACATCGGCATCGGTCATGATGATGATGCGGTCATAGCGCAGGTTGTCCGGGTTGCAGTCCTTGCGCACGCCGCAGCCCATGGCGAGCATGAGGTCAGCGATTTCCTGATTGGCGCGGATCTTGTCGGCACTTGCCGAAGCGACGTTGAGGATTTTGCCGCGGATGGGCAGGATGGCCTGTGTCTTGCGGTCGCGCGCCTGCTTGGCCGAACCACCGGCGCTGTCGCCTTCGACGATGAAGAGTTCCGTATCGCCATCGCCTTCGCCCGAACAATCGGTCAACTTGCCGGGAAGGCGCACCTTCTTGGCGTTGGTGGCGGTCTTGCGCTTGACCTCACGCTCGGCCTTGCGGCGCAGGCGTTCTTCCACCCGCTCCAGGATGGCGCTAAGCAGCGCCTTGCCGCGATCGAGGTTGTGCGAGAGGAACAGGTCGAAGTGGTCGCGCACGGCGTTTTCAACGAGGCGGGTCGCCTCGGTGCTGGTGAGGCGGTCCTTGGTCTGGCTCTGGAACTGGGGATCGCGAATGAAGACCGAGAGCATGATTTCCGATCCGGTCACCACGTCGTCAGGCGTGATGTCCTTGGCCTTCTTCTTTTCGCCGATCAGTTCGGCAAAGGCGCGGATGCCCTTGGTGAGCGCGGCCCGCAGACCCTGCTCGTGGGTGCCGCCATCGGGCGTGGGAATGGTGTTGCAGTACCAGGAATAGGCGCCGTCCGAATAAAGCGGCCAGGCAATTGCCCATTCCACGCGGCCCTGTTCCTGACCCGCATCGTTCTCAGGGAAGTCCTGTGAACCGGAGAAGAACTCGGCGGTGACGCAGGAGCGCCCCTTGATCTGTTCGGCCAGATGATCGGCAAGGCCGCCCGGGAACTGGAAGGTGGCTTCGGCAGGGACCTCTTCAGAGGCGAGTGCGGGCGAGCACTTCCAGCGGATCTCGACCCCGGCGAAGAGGTAGGCCTTGGACCGCACCAGCTTGAACAGGCGCGCCGGCTTGAACTTCAGTTCGCCGAAGATCTCGATGTCAGGCGTGAAGGTTACGGCCGTACCGCGCCGGTTGGGCGCCGCGCCGATCTTCTGGATGGGCCCGAGCGTCTGGCCCTTGGAAAACTCCTGTGCGTAGAGTTCCTTGTTGCGTGCAACCTCCACCCGGGTCTTCGTCGACAGGGCGTTGACGACCGAGATGCCCACACCGTGCAAACCGCCCGAGGTGGCGTAGGCCTTGCCCGAGAACTTGCCGCCCGAGTGCAGCGTCGAGAGGATTACTTCCAGCGCGGATTTGCCGGGATACTTGGGATGTTCATCGACCGGGATACCGCGCCCGTTGTCGGTGATGGTGATCCGTCCGGCCGTGCCGGGCTCCTCTTCGAAAGTGACCTCGATGCGGTTGGCGTGGCCAGCCACCGCTTCGTCCATCGCGTTGTCGAGGACTTCGGCCGCGAGGTGATGCAAAGCACGTTCGTCGGTCCCGCCGATGTACATGCCGGGGCGCCGGCGGACCGGCTCAAGCCCCTCCAGGACCTCGATCGCCGAGCCATCGTAGGTTTCACCGCTGCCCGCGCCGGGCATGTTCTCGAACAGGTTATCGGACATGCCCGGTGTATAGGGCCCGTTTTGTTCCGCAATCAAGCGGCCATCGCCGCTTTTTCCGCCATTGTGGCGCAAGTCGGCGAAACCGGCCGGTTTACTTGTCGAAGCGGGTCGGGGCAGGGCTTACGACACGGACCGAACCCGAACTGACTTCGCGCACTTCCAGGGCACGCTCGACGACACCGCCCTTGCTGAAGCGGAACGGGCCGTCAAGGCCGAGGAAGCCGTCGGCCGAAACGAGGCTGGCGGTCGGGAACTTCGAACCCTGCTTCCAGTCGCGCGCCACGCGCAGCGTCAGGAGCACGGCGTCGTAGCCAAGCGTCGCGATGCGATAGGGCTGTGCGCCGAAGCGGCTCTTGTAGCTGGAGGCAAACTGCGAGAAGCGCTGGTCGGAAACGGTCGCGAACCAGGCGCCCTGCAGCGCAGGGGTCGTGGCGAGGCGCTTTTCACCGCCCCACAGCTCGGTACCCAGAAGACGGACCGAAGCGGTGTCCTCGCCCGCCTTGAAGGTCGTGGCGGCCTGCGCCGAGAGACTGCCGCTGTCGGCAATGAGGAGGGCGCCATAGCCCTTCTTGGACTGGATGCGCGCCGCTGCAGCCCGGATCGAGGTGGGCGAGCGTTCGTAGGATTCCATGGCGATGACGGCGCCGCCGTTGGCACGCACCGCCGACATGAGCGCCGAGCTGGTGCGCTCGCCATAGTCCCCGCGCGGGATCAGCGCGGCGAAGGCCGAGATGCCCTTTGAGTGGGCGTACTCAACGGTGCGGGTGACTGACTGGCCGGGCAGGTTGCCCATGACGAAGACATTGTCCGAGGCCATCTTTTCATCGTTCGAGAACGAGATGAGCGGCACGCCCGCGGGCCGTGCCACGTTGTTGACCGAGACGATGTTGTCCGAGAGGAGGGGCCCCAGGATCAGCTGGTTGCCGTCGGACAGCGCGCGGCGCGTGGCGCCCGAGGGATCGCTCGCGGTGTCGTAGGTCGTGATGCGCAGGTTGGAGGCATTGGTGTCGAGAAGGGCCATCGTGGCCGCGTTCGCAATCGACTGGCCGACCTCGGCATTGTTGCCGCTGGTGGGGACCAGCAGAGCCACGCGGTGGTGCGCGGTGTCGGTCGGAAGCGTGCTCTGCGTCGGCTCGGGTTCGGGCGGAAGATCGGGCGCCGTGGTCTTGGGAACGACGCTGCAGCCAGCGACCAGGGTCATCGCCGCGGCGGCGAGCAAGTTGCGCCGATTGGTGAAACTTTTCAGGCGCATGTCGAACATTGCTTGCCGCTCCCGTAGTGCTTGGGCATGAGTCCCGCGATGGAACATTCTTTAGATCCCGGCCTCTATATAGTGGCAACCCCGATTGGCAACCTTGGCGATATCACGATGCGTGCTGTCGATGTGCTGCGGGGCGTGGAGGCGGTCGCGTGCGAGGATACGCGCGTTACGGGCAAATTGATGCACCACCTGGGCTTCAAGACCCGGCTCATCCGTTATGACGATCACGCGGGCGAGGGCGACCGCGAACGGTTGCTCGCGCTGATGGCCGAGCACCCCGTGGCGCTTGTCAGCGATGCAGGAACTCCGCTCATTTCTGATCCCGGCTATCGCCTCGTGCGCGAGGCGCGTGACCGCGGCATTGCGGTCACCAGCCTTCCGGGACCGAGTGCCGCGGTGGTCGGAATGACGCTATCGGGCCTGCCGAACGACCGTTTTCTGTTCGCAGGGTTCTTTCCCAACAAGGCCAAGGCGCGCGAGGATGTCCTCGCCGAACTGCGCTCTGTGCGCGCGACACTCATTTTCTATGAAACGGCTCCGCGCCTCGAGGCCGCGTTGACGGCGATTGCGACGCACCTGCCCGGACGCGAGGTGTCGGTCGCGCGCGAGTTGACCAAGAAGTTCGAGGAATGCCGGACCGGTCTGCCGGAAGATATCGCCGCGCACTATGCGGTTCATCCTCCCAAGGGCGAGATCGTGCTGATGATCGCGCCGCCTTCGGACGCGCCGGACGAGGCACTTGATGTCGATGCGCTGCTGCGCTCCGAGCTCGAGGTGTCGAAGGCCTCGCAGGCCGCAGCCAAAGTGGCCAAGGCGACCGGACTGGATCGCAAGACGCTCTACGCGCGGGCTCTGGAACTGCGGTGAGCGCGCGCCGCGAACAGGCAGAGCGCGATGGACGGCGCGGCGAAGCCTGGGCGGCATGGTATCTGCGTCTGAAAGGGTGGCGCGTGATCGCGCGCCGGGTGAAGACCCGCCGCGGCGAGATAGACCTGGTGGTTCGGCGCGGGCGGACCTTGTGCTTCGTCGAGGTCAAATGGCGTCGGAACAGGGCCGATCTCGATCATGCGATTGACGGCTGGCGGCTGCGGCGCGTGGCCGACGCGGCGAACCTGGTGGCAAGTCGCTACGAAAAAACCGGCGACAGCGTGCGGATCGATGTCCTGTTGCTGTCGCCGGGATGCTGGCCGCGCGTGATCGAGAATGCCTGGATGCCGGGATCCTGAAGGCACCGGTCACGCGGGCCGGCGGGGGGCTCGTGTCAGGCGTGCGGCTTGGGCTCGTCGTGATGCTCGCCCTTTTCACCTTCGTGATGACCGTCCTCGTGATGGTCGCCCTTGTCGGCGTCCTCGTGGTGGCCCTCGTCCTTGTGGCCTTCCTCATGGTGATCCGGCTCGGCGGCCACAGCGAGAGGCGCGAGGCCCGAAACCGCGAAAAGGCTGGCGAGAAGGGTCAGGGTGGTCTTGTTCATGTGGTCCGAAACTCCCAAGAAGTGTGTTGCTTCGCAGCGATAACTACTCGCGTTGCCCCATGATTCGCTTTAAGCGGCCTCCCGGTAGGAACCCTCAGGACTCGATAATATGACCTTGCGCATTGCCGTACAGATGGACCCGATCGAAAGCGTCAACATCGCGGGCGATTCCTCGTTCGCACTGATGTTGAGCGCGCAGGCGCGCGGGCATGAACTGTTCCACTACGACGTGCGCACGCTTGCCTACGACACGAACGAAGGTGCGGCTGGAAAGCTCACCTGCTGGGGCGCGCCGATCACCGTCCAGCCCGTGGAGGGGGCCCACTATATGCGCGGTGAGTACCGCCTGATCGACCTCGTCAAGGACATCGACGTGGTTCTCATGCGCCAGGATCCGCCCTTTGACCTGGGCTACATTACCGCCACGCACCTGCTCGAACGGCTCGAGGGCCAGACCCTCGTCGTCAACGACCCGGCCTCGGTGCGCAACGCGCCCGAGAAGGTCTTCGTGCTCGACTATGCGCGCTTCATGCCGCCGACCTTCATCGCCCGCCGTATCGAGGACGTGAAGCGCTTCCAGGCACAGATGGTCGACAAGGGCCTTCCCGGCGATCTCGTCGTCAAGCCGCTCCACGGCAATGGCGGCAAGGCGATCTTCCGCGTGCCCGAAGACGGCAGCAACCTTGGCGCACTCGTCGAGATGTTCCAGAACGCCTGGGTCGAGCCGTTCATGGTCCAGCCCTTCCTTCCCGGCGTCGCCGAGGGCGACAAGCGCATTGTGCTCGTCGATGGTGAGGTCGCGGGTGCGATCAACCGCAAGCCGGGCGAGGGCGAATTCCGCTCCAACCTGGCCGTCGGCGGTTCGGCCGAAGCCTGTACGCTCAGCTCGACCGAGGAAGAGATCTGCGCGGCGATGGGGCCGGAACTCAAGGCGCGCGGCCTCGTTTTCGTGGGCATCGACGTGATCGGGGGCAAGTGGCTTACCGAGATCAATGTGACATCGCCCACGGGCATCGTGGCCATCGACAAGTTCAACGGCACCGACACCGGCGCCAGGATCTGGGATGCCATCGAGGCGCGCCACGCGGCGATGTAAACCCGCTTCTCGGGGGAGGGGCAGGACGGAGACCGCTTCGTGAGCGACCTCATCTACGACGTCATCCGCGAGGGTGGCTATTTCGGCGTCTTCGTGTTGATGGCGCTGGAGAATATCTTCCCGCCCATCCCTTCCGAGCTGATCATGGGGCTTGGCGGCCTTGCGGTCGCGCGCGAGGACATGAGCTTTCTGCCGCTGCTCTGCTGGGCGACGGCAGGGGCGACGCTAGGCAACTACGTCCTGTTCCTGGGGGCGCACCGCATGGGCTATGAGCGGCTCCACCCCTTCATCGACCGCTGGGGTCGCTGGCTGACGCTGGACTGGAACGATATTGAGCGCTCGAGCCGCTTCCTCAAGCGGCATGGGCACTGGGTCGTACTTGGACTGCGGCTGCTGCCGATGTTCCGCACCGTCGTCTCGGTCCCGGCAGGCCTTGCGCATATGGGCCATGTCCGCTTTCTGGCCTTCACCGCCATTGGTACCGGAGCCTGGAACGTGGTCCTCATCATCGGGGGAGCCTGGCTTGGGCGCACTCTCCAGCACGCCGAGGACTGGTTGAGCGGGAGCGCGCTCGCGCTCATCGCAGTGGCGCTGGTGTGGTACGTCTGGCGGATCGTGACCTGGCGGCGAGGGCGCTCTTAGCTCTCGTTCTCACGCGGGTGGGCGTTGCGGTAAACGTCGAGCAGGGTCGCGGCATCGACCTGCGTATAGATCTGTGTGGAGCCGAGCGAGGCGTGGCCAAGCAATTCCTGCAGCGAACGCAAATCCGCTCCGGCCCCCAGCAGGTGCGTGGCGAAACTGTGGCGCAAGGCATGGGGCGTAGCCGTCTGCGGTAGTCCCAGAGCCGTGCGCGCACGCGCCATCGCCTTTTGCACCATGCCCTGCGAAAGGGCTCCTCCCTTGGCACCGCGAAACAGCGCGGTGTGGGCTGATAGAGGCCAGGGGCACTTGGCGAGATAATCCTCGATTGCGGCGCGCACGATGGGAAGGATGGGAACGACGCGCTCCTTGTTGCCTTTGCCCAGCACGACAAGGCGGTCGCCGAGCGGCATCACGGCACCCGTCAGCGAAAGCGCCTCGGAGATGCGCAGGCCCGACCCATAGAGGAGGACCAGCACCGCGCGGTCGCGCGCCCCGATCCAGTCGTCCGAGGCAAGTTCATCGGCCATGGCGGCTAGGTTCACCGCCTCGTCGGGCGTGACCGGGCGCGGGATGCCTTTCTTCACGCGCGGCCCCCGAACCCGGGGCGGGGCGGCCATGGCGTCGCCCGCCTGCTGGCGCGCGAAGATCAGGAAGGCCTTGAGCGCGGAGAGTTCGCGCGCAGCTGAGGCATTGCCGATGCCCCCGGCGCGGCGCGCGGCGAGGTGACGGCGCAGGTCTTCGCTGGTGCACCGGGCAAGTTCGGCCCAGGCAACGCTTGCGGTAATGTCCTTGCCCAGGAAATCGAGCAGCCGCGCGGCAGTCGCGAGATAGGCGCGGGTCGTGTGGGCGCTGCGGCGACGGGCCTGGGCGAGGTGGTTTCCCCAGGCCTCAAGCACATCAGCGCGGGTCACACCGCCACCAGGTCTTCGGGAACGAGCTCGGCGAGGAGCCCGTCGAGGAGCGGCATGCCCGCCTCTGTCACGCCCATCCGGCTCCCGTCCTGCCAGACGAGGCCTTGGCTCGCGTAAAACGCGGCCTTGTCACCATGGCACAAGGCGCTGCCCGGAAGGCCGAAACGCTGGGCGAGATGGGCAAGGTCGATCCCTTCGCGCAGGCGCAGGCCCATGAGCATGGCTTCGGAGGCCTGCTCGGGCACCGCAAGAGCGCGTTCCTCGACGATGCCATGGTCGGAGCTGGCAAAGGCATTGAGCCAGTTTTCCGGCTTGCGATGGCGGACCGTGGCGGCATTCGCTCGGCGGCCGTGCGCGCCGGGGCCGATCCCGCAATAGTCCTCATAGCGCCAATAGGTGAGGTTGTGGCGGCTTTCCTCGCCCGGGCGGGCGTGGTTGCTGATCTCGTAAGCGGGAAGGCCCGCCGCTGCGGTACGCGCACGGGTGAGGGCGAACATGTCGGCGCAGGCGTCTTCGTCCAGCGGCGTGAAATCGCCCTTGCGGACCATCGTCTCGAACTTCGTGCCCGGCTCGATGGTGAGCTGGTAGAGCGAGAGGTGCCCGGTGCCAAAACCAAGCGCACGTGCCAACTCAGCGTCCCACTGCTCCAGGGACTGGCCGGGGCGCGCATAGATCAGGTCGAAGCTCACGCGCGCGAACCGGGCCTGCGCGACTTCGAGTGCCTTCAAGCCCTCCGAAACATCGTGGAGGCGCCCCAGGAAGCGCAAGGTTTCGTTGTCGAGCGCCTGGAGGCCGAGCGACACACGGTTGATCCCGCAACTGGCAAGCGCGGCGTAGTTCGCCGCCTCGATCGAGGAGGGGTTGCCCTCCAGCGTGATCTCGATGTCCGGGGCAAAGCCCCAGAGATCCCGCGCCTCGCGCAGCAGCCGCTCGACAAGGGCAGGGGGCATCAGCGAGGGCGTGCCGCCGCCAAAGAATATGGAATGAAGCGGCTCGCGACCGGCAAGTGCATGTTCGTGGCGCATGTCGGCCAGCATCGCGGCTTCCATCGCGCCATTGTCGACGCGGTCGCGGACATGGCTGTTGAAGTCGCAATAAGGGCACTTTGCGAGGCAGAACGGCCAGTGGATGTAGAGTGCGCGCGCCATGATCGGCCCAGCTTAGCTGCCGAACTGCTCCGCGACCAGCTTGGCAAAGGCATCGGCGCGGTGGCTCATCGCCTGCTTGTCGGCCGGTTCCATCTCGGCGAAGGTCACGGTCTTGCCCTCGGGCACGAACACCGGGTCATAGCCGAAGCCGACACGGCCGCGCGGAGGCCAGGAAAAGGTGCCATTGACGCGGCCCTCGTAGACTACTTCCTCGCCATCGGGCCAGGCAATCGCGAGCGTGCAGGAGAACCAGCACGAGCGGTCGGCATCAGGGCCCTTTTCGGCGAGCAGGCCTTCGACCTTGCCCATCGCCATGAACCAGTCGCGCCCCGGTTCGCCTTCAAACCACTGCCGCTCGGCCCAGTCCGCGGTGTAGACGCCGGGGCGTCCATCGAGCGCGGCGACCGAGAGGCCGCTGTCATCCGAAAGTGCCGGGAGCTGCGCGGCCTTGGCCGCCGCGTGCGCCTTGATGAGCGCGTTCTCGGCAAAGGTCGTGCCGGTCTCTTCCGGCTCAGGCAGGCCAAGCTGGCCCGCCGAGACGCATTCGAGGCCATAGGGCGCGAGGAGGGCGCCGATTTCCTTCAGCTTGCCTGCATTGTGCGTGGCAATGACGAGCTTTCCGCCCTGGAGCTTGCGGGTCATGGGATCCCTCCTCGTGCCTCTAGTTTACTTGCCGACAGCCTTGGCCTGCGCGGCGAAGATCTGGTCGCAGCCGATCTTGGCGAGACGCAGCAGGCGCAGGAGGCCTTCCTCGTCATAGGTCGCGCCTTCGGCGGTGGCCTGGACCTCGGCGATCTTGCCGCCTTCGATCAGGACGAAGTTGGCATCGGCATCGGCCGAGCTGTCCTCGATGTAGTCCAGATCCAGCACCGGGGTGCCCTCGCAGATGCCACAGGAGATTGCAGCGACGCGGCCTTCGATGGGATCTTCCTTGATCTTGCCCTCTTCCATCAGCTTGTCGACGGCAAGGCGCAGCGCGACCCAGGCGCCCGAGATCGAGGCGGTGCGGGTGCCGCCGTCGGCCTGGAGAACGTCGCAGTCGAGCACGATCTGACGCTCACCCAGCTTCTTCATGTCGACGACGGCGCGCAAGGAGCGGCCGATCAGGCGCTGGATTTCCTGCGTGCGGCCCGACTGCTTGCCCTTGGCGGCTTCGCGGCTGCCACGGGTGTGCGTGGCGCGCGGCAGCATCGAATATTCGCCCGTGACCCAGCCTTCACCCTTGCCGCGCAGGAACGGCGGGACCTTTTCCTCGACCGAAGCAGTGACCAGCACGCGGGTGTCGCCGAAGGAAATCAGCACGGAGCCCTCGGCGTGCTTGGTGAAACCGGTCTGGATGTCGATGGTGCGCATCTCGTCGGATGCACGGCCGGAAGGACGCATGGATTTGCCTTTCTCTATTTTCGAGCCGCCCCTACGCGCATTGGGCTTGAGGCTGCAAGAGCAGAGGCTAAATTGTCACGCATCATGCCCACACCGCCCATCACCGAATTGACCACCCGCGCCCGCGAGATCTTCCGCCTTGTCGTGGAGGGCTATCTCGATACCGGAACCCCGGTCGGCTCCAAGGCCTTGGCCGGGGCCGGGGGCGTCAATCTCTCGCCCGCCTCGATCCGGTCGGTCCTTGCAGACCTGGAGTCGCTGGGGCTGCTGGCCGCCCCGCACACCAGCGCGGGACGCCTGCCGACCGAGGCGGGCCTTCGCCTGTTCGTCGATGGCATCATGCAGATGGCCGAGCCCAGTATCGAGGAGCGCCAGGCGATCGAGCGTGGGCTTTCCGCGCCCGGGCCGATCGAGGCGGCGTTGGAGGCGACGAGCTCGCTCCTCTCCAACCTGACGTCGAGTGCAGGCCTGGTGATGGTTCCGCGCCGTGAGCCGCGCCTCAGCCACCTGCAACTAGTGCCGCTGGCGCCGGGCCGGGCGCTGGCGGTCGTCGTGGGAGACGATGGCGCGGTCGAGAACCGTGTCGTGGACCTTCCCGACGACCTGACGCAGGGAAGCCTGGAGCAGGCCTCCAACTTCATCAGTGCGCATCTGAAGGGGCGCACCTTCGGAGAGGCGACCCGGCTGATGCAGGCCGAGATCACCTCGGGGAAGGCGGAACTGGATGCGGCGAGCCGCGAACTGGTCGAGCGCGGGATCGCGGTGTGGAGCGAGGACGCGCTGGAGCGTCCGGTTCTGATCGTGCGCGGGCAGGCAAACCTCCTCGACGAAAGCACGCTTTCGGACCTGGAGCGTGTCCGCTCGCTCCTCGATGACCTTGAAAACAAGCAGTCGGTTGCCGAACTGCTGGAGAGTGCGCGTGAAGCGCGCTCGACCCGCATCTTCATCGGCTCGGAAAATCGCCTCTTTGCGCTTTCCGGGTCCTCGGTGATCGCCTCGCCCTATCGTGATCGCGATGGCAAGGTGGTCGGCGTGGTGGGGGTTATCGGTCCGACGCGGTTGAATTACGCGCGGGTCGTCCCCATGGTGGACTTCACTGCCCGAAGTCTGGGCAAGCTTATCGGATAGCTGGAACCATAGAAGACATGACTGACGACAAGACTCAGCCGCCGGTTGACCAGGAAGTGGCCAAGGAACTGGACGGCGTGCCCGAAGAGATGCTCGACAACAGCGAAGCGAACGGTGACGGCGTGGAAGACGAACTTGCCAGGTTGCGTGAAGAGCTGGAAACGGTGAAGCAGGAAGCGCTCTACGCGCGTGCCGAGACGCAGAACGTGCGTCGCCGTCTGGAGAAGGACATCGCGGACGCCCGCAACTACTCCGCCACCAGCTTCGCGCGTGAGATCCTCTCGGTCTCCGACAACCTCGCCCGTGCGCTTTCGGCCATTCCGGCCGACCAGCGCGAGGACGAGAAGATGAAGAACATCGTCACCGGTATCGAGGCGACCAACCGCGAGATCGACAAGGTGTTCACCAACCACGGCATCACCCGCATCGCGGCAATGGGCCTCCCGCTTGACCCCAACCAGCACCAGGCGATGATCGAGGTTCCCTCAGCCGACGCCGAGCCGGGTACGGTCGTGCAGGAACTCCAGGCTGGATACATGATCAAGGATCGTCTCCTGCGTCCGGCCATGGTGGCCGTGGCCAAGAAGCCGGACTGATCGAGGGCATTCTCGCAGGCCGCTTTTGCGGCTTGAAACACGCAAAGGCGCAGGCGGGCAGAGGCTCGTCTGCGCCTTTGCTGTTTGCGGGTGCCGGGATGCCTGGACAAAAAGTCAGGAACTCTTGCGCGTAGGTCTCGTTGAAAATGGAAACAGGCAATTTCAAGGAGATCTCAGTATGCGGGCGTACAGCAAGCTCATTCTGCCGGTGATGGCAGCGGGCGCATTCACGATGGCGGGTTGCGCCAGCAACTACACCGGCGAAGGGGCTGCTGCGGGCGGCGCGGTGGGCGCGGGCATTGGCGCTCTTGCGGGCGGCGATGTCGGCACGGGCGCAGCCATTGGTGCGGCCGCGGGCGCCGCGGCGGGTTCGCAGGTGGACAAGGACCGTGGCTGCTATCGCCGAGACCGTTCGGGCGACCGCTACTGGGACGACGATTGCTGATCGACACTATTCCGGCAGGGGGATGCAAAGGGCGTGGTGACAAGGCGGTCACCGCGCCCTTTTTCGTATCACCCCGGCCCGAACGGCAGGATCGCCCGGTACGAGGCGAGAGGCGGAGCTCCGGCCAGCACCACGCCGCGTTGAAGCAGGAAGGCGTGCCGCACTATCTCGGCCTGCTGCTCGAGGCCATAGCGTTCAAGCGTCCAGCCTGGCTTCAGGGCATAGTGATAGCGGCAGAAGGGATGACGCCGCGTCGGCAGGAACAGGCGCCCGCGCGTCTGCGCCTGCCAGACATGGGTCATCTCATGGATGAACAGGCCTTCCAGACTGAGATCTCCGCAAGCGAAATCATCGCGGTAGATCTCGCAGGCCGGATGGAAATGGATATGTCCGCACGGCGCCATGACCGCTGCGCGGGGCTGCAGTGGAAACCACTTGGTACGCTTGATGCGCACCTCGTCATAGGAAATCGCCTCGCCGAAGATGCTCCGGGCAAGCGCGATTTCACCGCGGGTCAAGGCGCGCGCCCCGCCCGCAGGGCAGGTCGGGGCTGAGGGTGGGCTCAGTGCTCCATCCCGTCCATGGCCTCATGGTCCATCGCGCCGTGATCCATGCTCGCATCGGCGTGCATGCCTGCGCCCATCTTCTCTATGGCAAGCGGCATCGAAAGCTTGTCGCCGCCCTCAAACGTGATGGTCATTTCGGTCGTGCCGCCGCTCTTCAGGCTGTCGTCGAGATCGAAGGCCATGACGTGCAGGCCCCCCGGCGCAAACTCGACGCTCTTGCCCGCGTCGACGGCCACGCGCTCAACTGCACGCATCTGCCCGCCTTCGGTCTTGTGCATCTCGGCGCTGTCGGCCCCCGCGATATGGATCGCGGCCAGTTCGACAGGCGCATCGCTTGCGTTGGTGAACGTGAAATAGACCGCTGCCGGGCGATCCGCGACGACGGGCAGGATCATCCGTCCTGCCTTGGCGCTGGTGCCGGGCTTGGCGTCAGGCCCAAGTGCTTCGGCGGGCGCGGAGGCCGAGCCTTGCGCGTCGGGCTCGGCCGATTGCTGGCATCCCGCAAGTGCGAGAAGGCCCAGCGACAGGGCGGAAAAGGCGGCGTTTTTGCGGGTGAACATGCGAAACCGGTCCTTGCGGGAAGCTCTGATGGCGTGGATTGCGCTAATGCCATCGCAATGGTCTTGTTCCAAGAAAAACCGCACCTATATCCCGCTTCGACGATTGAACGTCACCGAGCTGCACAAGCCGCCTTGCCTCAAGCCAGGGAGGCGATCCGTGCGGTGTCAACCACTGACGTGAGGAATGGGGATAATGGGTAAAGTAATTGGTATCGACCTTGGCACCACCAACAGCTGCGTTGCGGTCATGGACGGTGGCAAGCCGAAGGTAATTGAAAACTCCGAGGGCGCGCGCACGACGCCGTCCATCGTCGCCTTCACCAAGGACGGCGAACGCCTGATCGGACAGCCGGCCAAGCGCCAGGCGGTCACGAACGGCGACAACACGATTTTCGCGGTGAAGCGCCTCATCGGCCGCCGCTTCGACGACCCGGTGACCAAGAAGGACACCGAGCTCGTCCCGTACACCATCGTCAAGGGCAAGAACGGCGACGCATGGGTCCAGGCTGGCGGCGAAGACTATAGCCCCTCGCAGGTTTCCGCCTTCACGCTGCAGAAGATGAAGGAAACCGCCGAGAGCTATCTTGGCGAGACCGTGACGCAGGCCGTGATCACCGTGCCCGCCTACTTCAACGACGCGCAGCGCCAGGCGACCAAGGACGCCGGTCAGATTGCAGGTCTTGAAGTGCTGCGCATCATCAACGAGCCGACCGCGGCCGCGCTTGCCTATGGCCTCGACAAGAACGACGGCAAGACCATCGCCGTCTACGACCTTGGCGGCGGCACTTTCGACGTATCGATCCTTGAGATCGGTGACGGCGTGTTCGAGGTGAAGTCGACCAACGGCGACACGTTCCTGGGCGGTGAAGACTTCGACACCAAGCTCGTCGAGTGGCTGGCGGACAAGTTCAAGGCCAAGGAGAACATGGATCTCCGCACCGACAAGCTGGCCCTGCAGCGTCTGAAGGAAGCGGCCGAGAAGGCCAAGATCGAGCTGTCCTCGACGGCCTCGACCGAAGTCAACCTGCCCTTCATCACCGCGCGTATGGAAGGCGGCGCGACGACCCCGCTTCACCTCGTCGAGACGGTCACCCGTTCGGACCTGGAAAAGATGGTCGCCGACCTCATCAAGCGCACGCTTGAGCCCTGCAAGAAGGCTCTCGCCGATGCCGGCGTTTCGGCTTCGGAAATCGATGACGTCGTTCTCGTGGGCGGCATGACCCGCATGCCCAAGGTCCGTGAAGTCGTGAAGGACTTCTTCGGCAAGGATCCTCACACCGGCGTGAACCCGGACGAAGTGGTTGCCATGGGCGCCGCGATCCAGGCCGGCGTGCTTCAGGGCGACGTCAAGGACGTGCTGCTGCTCGACGTGACCCCGCTGTCGCTGGGCATCGAGACGCTGGGCGGCATCATGACCAAGATGATCGACCGCAACACGACGATCCCGACCAAGAAGAGCCAGGTCTACTCGACCGCCGAGGACAACCAGCAGGCGGTGACGATCCGTGTGTTCCAGGGCGAGCGCGAGATGGCGCAGGACAACAAGCTGCTCGGCCAGTTCGACCTCGTCGGCATTCCCCCGGCCCGTCGCGGCGTCCCGCAGATCGAGGTGACCTTCGACATCGACGCCAACGGCATCGTGAACGTGTCCGCCAAGGACAAGGGCACGGGCAAGGAACAACAGATCCGCATCCAGGCCTCGGGTGGTCTTTCGGACGCCGACATCGACCAGATGGTCAAGGACGCCGAGAAGTTCGCGGACGAGGACAAGAAGCGTCGTGAATCGGCCGAAGCTAAGAACAACGGCGAAAGCCTTGTTCACGCGACCGAGCAGCAGCTCTCCGAGAACGGCGACAAGATCGACGCCGGTCTGAAGGAAGAGGTCGAAGCCGCGATTGCCGAAGCCAAGACCGCTCTGGAAAGCGACGACGCTGCCGAGATCACGGCCAAGACCGATGCGCTGACCCAGGTTGCCATGAAGATGGGCCAGGCGATTTACGAGAAGGAACAGGCCGCTGGCGGCGCCGAGGGTGGCGAAGCCCCCAAGGCGGACGATGATGTAGTCGATGCCGAATTCTCGGAAGTCGACGAAAACAACAAGGGCTGACAGTCCGGATGAAACTGTGAAGGCGTCATCGGTGTGATCCACACCGGTGGCGCCTTGCAGCATCGAAGGAGGTGAGACCACAGTGTCAGCAACCGAAATCGACTATTACGAACTTCTCGAAGTCTCGCGCGATGCCGACGACAAGACGATCAAGTCGGCCTACCGCCGCATGGCGATGCGCTTTCACCCGGACAAGAACCCGGGCGATGCCGAGGCCGAGGCCCGCTTCAAGCAGTGCAGCGAAGCCTATGACGTCCTGAAGGACCCGCAGAAGCGCGCGGCCTACGATCGCTTCGGCCACGCTGCGTTCCAGCAGGGCATGGGCGGTGGCGGCGGCCACGGTGGCGGCGGCATGGGCGCCGAATTCGGCGACATCGGCGATATCTTCGAATCCATTTTCGGCAGTGCCTTCGGGGGCGGTGCCGGAGGCGGGCGTCAGCAGGCGCGTCGGGGCGCGGATCTTCCTTTCGACATGGAGATCTCGCTCGAGGACGCGTTCAACGGCCGCAAGACCGAAATCACCATCGAGGTGTCGCAGCCGTGCGAACCCTGCGAGGGTTCGGGCGCGGAGCCGGGCACCGGCAAGCGTGGCTGTTCGATGTGCAACGGGCACGGCAAGGTCCGTGCGCAGCAGGGCTTCTTCATTGTCGAGCGGACCTGCCCGACCTGCCATGGCCGCGGCGAAGTCATCGAGAAACCGTGCCGGGCGTGCGGCGGCGAAGGCCGCGTCGACAAGCCGCAGACGATCGAGGTGGACATTCCGCCGGGCGTCGACAATGGCACGCGCATCCGCCTTGCTGGCAAGGGCGAAGCCGGGCCATTCGGAGCGCCTCCGGGCGACCTCTATATCTTCCTGCACGTCAGGCGCCACAAGGTGTTCGAGCGCGAGGGCACGACGCTCCTCACCCGCGTTCCGATCACCTTCACGACGGCGGCGCTGGGCGGCTCGATCGAAATCCCGGGCATCGACGGCGAGATGATCGCGCTCGACATTCCCGCCGGGATCCAGTCGGGCAAGCAGTTGCGCAAGCGCGGTGCGGGTATGCCCGTGCTGCAGGGCCGTGGCCGCGGCGATCTCGTCATTGAGATCACTGTCGAGACCCCGACCCGGCTGAGCGCACGCCAGAAGGAAATCCTGCGCGAACTGCAGGAAACCGAGACGGGTGACGAATGTCCCCAGTCCAAGGGTTTCTTCGACCGCATAAAGGACGCCTGGAGCGACCTCACTGACTGAGGTTGGCGCAAGCTGTTACAGCCGCGCGAGGACCTCGTTGCGGATCTGATCGACAAGGGAGGGATCGGCTTGAAGCCGGTCCCTTTCTTCGTCGAGGATGGCCAGAAATACCTCACGCCGGATCGCGTCGATCTCGTTTCGGCCCAGCGCATGCTCTCTCGGAACGGCTGAGGCGATGAGGTCGATCATGCGTTCTGCGCCGTGGAGCCTTCCCCATAGATAGTCGTTCTCGCGATAGGCGCGGCTGAAGAAGGCGCCAAACGTGTAGAACTCGGTCCCGCGCAAGGGCGAGGGCGTGCCCTCGGGCCGGATCGCGGTGCAGTCCTCGGGGGAGATGCGATCGACCTGGACCGGGTCGAACTCGTTCAGTCCTTCGCCGCGCAGCATGGGCAGGGTCGCGGCGTCGTAGAAGGGAAAGCCCAGATACGCGAGAAGCATGCGCCGACGCAGCACACGCGGCATTTGCGAGAGCGCCTCGGCCAGGATCGCGTCGACCTTTCCATCGATTTCGTGGAGCGACCAGCAGCGTTCGAGATCGGCCAGGGCCGCTTCCGGATCGGCCAGGATCTGCGGTGCTTTCTGCGCAAAGTCGCGATCCCGTACGGTGCAGTTGCTTGCCTCCTGGTAAAGATTGAGTGCGGTGTAGATGGCCTCGCGGGCCTGATCGCGGTCCACCTCGCGCACGTCCTCGTCCTGCTCGCGTTCCTGCGTTACGCGCCGGGCCAGAAAACGCAGGCGGCGGGTGCGGTAGGAAAGGTCGAATTTGCGGAAGAACGCGATCAAGCGCGGTGAATTGCCATCGCGCAGCGCCTCACGGCGGTCGAGCCCGGTCTCGGCAAGATAGCGCGCAAGGTGCTTGCTCACGCGCCGGAGCGTGACGTGCTCGGCGCCGGGCGCGCTTTCGACGATGCGCTCGGCCATCTTTTCGAGGACGCCGGTCAGCTTGACCTGCGCGTAGCTGTGGTAGGCAAATCCCGATTGCTCCTGTGCGGCCTTGTGCGCCTTGCTGCGCCAGCTCGCGAGGCGCGCCGGGGTCGGCCGGTCAAGGAAGAGAGTGTGCCCGAACAGGCGCTCCACCGTCTCCTCGATCTCGGGGCGCAGGGCCTCGATGATTTCACGCAGCATGGCCGTCTCGCGCGAATCGAGCTGGATAGCCTCCAGGTTGTCGCGGATCGGCTGCTCGCGCGGGATCGAGGATAGCGAGCCGAAGATTACGGGGAAGAAGCCGGGCGGTTTGTTCTCGCGCCGTGCCGCTTCGCCGAAGGCATCGGGGGTGGGCTCGATGTAGACAACGCGGCGGTCCACTTCGCGTGCAGCAGGGCGCGTGCGCAGGACGCTCATGGCATCGCGGAAGGGCGCGTTGACGAGCACCGAGCCATCGATCAGCGCGACATTGGCGAGATCGCCGCGCCGGGTGTGCTCGGGCATGATCCGGGCCAGGAAGGTTTCGCGCCCCTCCCACTCGATCTCGCGCTCGCGGGTAAGTTCATCGATCTCGGCCAGCTGCAACGGAGGAAAGGCGCCCGGAAAGCTGGAGGTCGCGCGCGCCGCGAAGACCAGTTCGGGGATGGGGGCAAGCGGCATGCCGCGATGCACAGGCGTGCGCGCGTGAAAGTCGATGGTGAGGCGATGTTCGCTCTCCAGCACGAGCGGCGGCGAATGCAGCTTGAGCGCTTCGAGGTGGCCCTTGAAGTCGGTTGCTGTCACGAAAAGATCGAGCGGGTGCCCGTTGGGCAGAAGCGGAGCGCCGCCCGGAGCGCGTGCCATGGCTTCCAATGCCGAGGCGAGCGTATTGGAGAGCCCTTCGCCTGAGAACGGGGCCTCAAACCAGCGCGAGCGGATCAGGCGCGAGAGCTTCTCGCGCACCTCGGCGCGGGTTTCCGGGGCGACGCTGGAAGCGATGGCGCCGTCCGGGCGCTTCAGGAGAAAGGCGACAAGTGGCTGTGCCCAGAACTTGGTGGCGGCCGAAAGCGGGCGGGCATCGGGGTGAAGCAGGCGGTCGATGTCCGCGCATTCCAACCACAGGTTGGTCAGTGGCTCGAGCGACTGGCCCGAATGGATTGCCTGGGCCAGGAACACGCTGTTGATGCCGCCCGCGCTCGCCCCGGCGATCACGTCCGCCATGACCCGCAGCTTCAGCCTGCTGGCATCCTCGATCCGTTCGAGCAACTGGCGGTAGACGGCGCCTGTGCCCAGATCGGAGGGATCGTCCGACCAGAATGAACGGCTTGCCCGCAAGGCATGCCAGAGCTCCTTGGTAACCCCGTGCATGTAGACGGCGAGGCTGACGCCTCCATAGCAAACGAGCGCAATTCGCAGTTCTTTCTGGCGCATGGACTTAGCGTGGACCCGATGCGCGGGAAAGGCAATTGCGTTCTCGCTCCGTTCCGGTTACGCCCGGTGCCATGGCAAAGCCCAAACGTAGATACGCCTGCCAGGCCTGTGGCGCTGTCGCGACACGCTGGCAGGGACAGTGCGCCGACTGCGGCGAATGGAACACCCTGGTCGAGGAGGCGCCGCAGACGGTCTTCTCCTCCAAGCACGACCTGTCTTCGGGCGGGCGGCCGATCGTGTTCACCCCGCTCGACGCTCCCGGCGAACTGCCGGTGCGCCGCGCCAGTGGTCTTGCCGAGTTCGACCGTGCGTTGGGCGGTGGGCTCGTCCCGGGCTCGGCGATCCTGATGGGCGGCGATCCGGGCATCGGCAAGTCGACCTTGCTGCTGCAGGTTTCGGCCCATATCGCGAGCTCGGGCGGCAGTGCGGTCTATGTCAGCGGCGAGGAAGCAGCCGGACAGGTGCGGCTTCGCGCCGAGCGTCTGGGGCTCTCCAAGGCGCCGATCCTGATGGCCTCGGCCACATCTGTTCGCGATATCCTGACGACGCTGGGCAACATGGACACGCCCTCGCTGCTCGTCATCGACTCGATCCAGACCATGCATTCCGACCAGATCGAGGGCGCGCCGGGGACGGTCAGCCAGGTGCGTGGCTGCGCGTTCGAGTTGATCCGCTACGCCAAGGAAAACGGCGTGACGCTGATCCTCGTCGGGCACGTCACCAAGGACGGCAACATCGCTGGCCCGCGCGTGCTTGAGCACATGGTCGATGTGGTCATGAGCTTCGAGGGTGAGCGCAGCCACCAGTACCGCATCCTGCGCAGCCTCAAGAACCGCTTTGGTCCGGTCGACGAGATCGGTGTATTCGCGATGGAAGGCGCAGGGCTTGCCGAGGTCGGCAACCCTTCCATGTTGTTCCTGTCCGGCCGGGAAGAGCCGATGGCGGGCAGCGCGGTATTCCCCGCAATGGAGGGTACCCGGCCCGTCCTGATCGAGATCCAGGCGCTGATCGTGCGCCTCCAGAGCGGCGCGACGCCGCGCCGCGCGGTCGTGGGCTGGGACAACGGACGCATGGCGATGTTACTGGCGGTACTGGAAGCGCGCTGCGGTCTCAATTTTTCCAGCGCCGAGGTCTATCTCAACGTTGCGGGGGGCTACCGGCTTTCTGATCCGGCCGCCGATCTGGCCGTGGCTGCTGCGCTCGTTTCCGCGCTTGGCGACAAGCCCCTGTCGAGCAACGCGGTATGGTTTGGCGAGGTCTCGCTCGCCGGTGAAATCCGGCCCGTGGCCCATTCAGCGATCCGACAGCGCGAATCGGCAAAGCTGGGGTTTGCCAAGGCCTTTGGCCCGTCCTCGGCGTCCGATCAGGATTCGGGCGGAGAGGGCGGCAAGGGGCTGACCTTTACCGGGCTTGGCATGTTGCCCAATCTCGTTGACCGCATCCTGAGTGATGCCTAGGACACTGATCCCATGACTGGTTTCGACATGGCTGCGCTGCTTTTCGTTGCCCTGGGCGCGGCGACGGGCTTTGTGCGCGGCTTTGTCCAGGAAGTCCTGGCCCTCTCGGCGTGGATCTTCGCGATCTTTGCGATCCGTATGCTGCACACGCCGCTCACCTACCAGCTCGAGAACTACCTTGGCGACAGCTCGAGCGTGAGCATCCTCGCCTTCGCTCTGCTGCTTCTGGTGCCCTACATCGTGGTCAAGATGGTGGCGAAGTGGGCCGGATCGCAGAGCCGCAAGTCGGTGCTGGGTCCCATCGACCGGGTGCTCGGTTTCGGTTTCGGGGCGATGAAGGGCATCATCATCATCGTCCTGGCGTTCTCGGTTCTGATGCTGGGCTATGACACCGTCTGGGGCATTGCCGGCCGTCCTGACTGGGTCACGCAATCGCGCACCTACCCCTTCATCAACGCCAGCAGCGAAGCGATGGTGCAGATGATCTCGGAGCGCCGCACGGCCATGCTGAGCGAAGGGGAGGGCGCCTGATGTCGGCAACGGTCCTCTACACCCCCGATGTGCTCGCACTAGCCATGGACCTGGCCGCCTATCCTCTGGCAAGCGACCTGCCGCATGTGGCTGAGGCCCGTTCCCCTACCTGCGGAAGCCAGCTCAGGCTTGGCCTCGACAGTGGCCCAGATGAACGCATTGTCCGTGTCGGCATATCCGCGCAGGCCTGCGCCATCGGCCAGGCTGCGGCCGCGATCTTTGCCAAGGGCGCGCAAGGGCAGAGCGCGGCCGAACTGGCCCAGGCCCGCGGCGAGATCCGAAGCTGGCTTTCGGGTGAGGGGGCGATGCCCGGATGGCCCGGCTTTGACACGCTCGCGGCCGTTCCGGACTACCCGGGGCGGCACGGCGCGGTGCTGCTCGCCTGGGATGCGGCGCAAGAGGCCCTTTCCTCTCTCGCCGAGTAACGCTACCCTCCTTCCGGAGAGAGGCCTGAGAACAGGCTCTGGGGGGAGAGGTCCGGTTCATGGCAGGGACGCATCTGCACGTAGCAGACACACAGCCAAGCGCTTCCGATATTCGGCTCGTGATTGCCGCATCGTCGATGGGGACGGTGTTCGAATGGTATGATTTCTTCATCTATGGGACGCTGGCCGCGATCATCGGCCAGACGTTCTTCCCCTCGGGCAATGAAACGCTGGAGACCCTGCTCGTCTGGGCCGGCTTTGCGGTTGGCTTCGGGTTTCGGCCGCTGGGCGCGATCCTGTTCGGCTTTCTGGGGGACAGGCTCGGTCGCAAGTACACGTTTCTTGTTACGGTCACCCTCATGGGCATCGCGACGGCGGGTGTGGGGCTCATTCCCTCGGCCTCCTCGATCGGACTTGCCGCGCCTGCCATCGTCCTGTGCCTTCGCGTGATGCAGGGGCTCGCGCTTGGCGGCGAGTACGGTGGGGCGGCGATCTACGTCTCGGAGCATTCGCCCCCGGAACGACGTGGCTACTTTACGGGCTACATTCAGGCGAGCGTGGTGGGCGGCTTCGTCCTCAGCCTCATCGTCGTGCTGGGGTGCAAGGCGCTCATGCCCGAGGCGCTGTGGCTGGAGTGGGGCTGGCGGGTGCCCTTCCTGCTCTCGCTCGTACTGCTGGGCATTTCCTTATGGATGCGCCTCAAGCTCTCGGAGAGCCCGGTCTTCCAGGCCATGCGCGCCGAAGGCGAGATCGCGGGCAATCCTTTTAAGGAGAGTTTTACCTATCCCGGCAACCGCAAGCGCATCTTCATCGCGCTGTTCGGGATCGCGGCCGGACTGACCGTGATCTGGTACACCGCGATGTTCTCTGCGCTTGGCTTTCTCAAGGGGGCCATGCGGGTCGAGAGCACCATGGCCGAGATCATTATCGGCGCGAGTGCAGCGCTTGGCATGGTCTTCTTCGTCCTCTTCGGCGCGCTGTCCGATCGGATCGGGCGCAAGAAGCCGATTGTCTGGGGGTATGCGCTGACGCTCGTGCTGCTGTTCCCGGCGTTCTGGATCATGGGCCAGAGTGCAAATCCCGACCTCGTCAGGACCAACGCGGCCGTGCCCGTAAAGGTCGAGGGCGCGGGATGCCGTTACAGTCCGTTTGCCGAGGAGCAGGCAACGCCCTGCGCGAGCCTCCTGGGCGATCTCACCGGGCTGGGAGTAACCTATTCGGTCGTTCCCAGTGACGCACTGAAACTCCGCATCGGGGAGCGCGCCATCACCCTCGATACGTTCCCGTCGGCTGCCGAGCGCACGGCGCGCCTCAAAGGCTGGTTGGAAGAGGCCGGCTACAGCTTCGAGACGGTCCGGCCCGGCGCCTGGGACGCCATTCGCATCGGGGCCATGCTGCTTCTCCTCATGGCGCTCTCCGGCGCGACCTACGGGCCGGTTGCGGCTCTGCTCGCCGAGATGTTCCCTCCCCAGATCCGCTACAGCTCGATGTCGATCCCCTATCATATCGGGACAGGCTATTTCGGAGGTTTCCTGCCGCTCATTTCCAGCTACATGGTCGCCAGCAGCGGGAATCCGTATCAGGGTCTTTGGTATACCTGGATCGTGGTCGCGTTCGCGCTGCTGATTTCCCTTTGGGGCCTGCGTGGCGGGCCTCCGCGCGACTTTGGACACGATGCACCCTGAACGGCCCCAGGCGCCCCTGCGCCTCGATTTTGACGACGACGCCCTGATCGCAAACTGGAAGGCGCTCGAC
This sequence comes from Novosphingobium mangrovi, assembly GCF_022818885.1. NCBI lineage: Bacteria > Pseudomonadati > Pseudomonadota > Alphaproteobacteria > Sphingomonadales > Sphingomonadaceae > Novosphingobium > Novosphingobium mangrovi. The sequence goes on from NZ_JALHAT010000003.1 coordinate 396,779, forward strand.
CGGCTCTCCGGCGCGGCGCGGGCGGGCGCTGCGGTGAAGGCGAACGCGTACGGTACCGGCGCGCGCCATGCCGTGCCGCTATTGCTTCGGGCAGGGTGCCGCGATTTCTTCGTGGCGCACTGGGGCGAAGTGACCGATGCGGTTCCGGCGGTTGATCCCGGCATGGTGTCGGTCCTGCATGGCCCGTTGACGCAGGCCGACGCCGCCTTCGCAAAGGCGTGCGGTGTGAAGCCAGTGATCAATTCCCTGGCCCAGGCGCGGCGCTGGCTGGCTGCGGGTGGCGGTCGCTGCGATCTCATGGTCGACACCGGCATGAACCGTCTCGGTGTTGCCATGGACGAGCTGGGCGACCCGGCACTGGCCCGGCTCGATGTCGATGTCCTGCTCTCGCACCTTGTCGCCTCGGAAGAGGAGACCCCGCTCAACGAAGTGCAGCGCACGCGCTGGACGGAGGCGCGAGGCACCCTCACGCATCGCCGTGCCAGTCTTGCCAACAGCGCCGGGATTGGCCTTGGCGAGGAATATCATGGCGACCTGACCCGGCCGGGGCTGGGGCTCTACGGAGGACTGCCACGCGTCGAAATGGCACCGGACTTGCGCCAGGTCGTGCGCCCGCAGGCGGCCGTACTGCAGGTGCGGGACCTCGAAGCCGGGGAGAGCGTGGGCTACAACGCGACCTTTACCGCGCCGCGCGCCATGCGGGTGGGCACGCTGGCTCTGGGCTACGCCGATGGCTTCCTGCGCTGCTGGTCGGGCAAGGGCATGTTTCGCGATGGCGAAGGCGCGGCTTTGCCGGTTCTCGGTCGGGTCAGCATGGACCTGACGGTCGTCGATCTGGGCGCAGCACCCGATGTTCGTGAGGGCGACTGGCTGACGCTGGACTATTCGCTGCCTGAGGCGTCCGAACTCTCCGGCCTGACCCAGTATGAACTGCTGACCTCGCTGGGCCGTCGTTTCGGGCGTTAAAAGCGGTTAATACCGTCTATTGCTGCGCAGCAAATCCTGTTGCAACGCGACATATCCGGGTGGTACGGTTCATCCATAGATAACTGAGGATTGCGCATGGCTGACAAGGCATCCAAGGACGACGGCACGGTCATCATCAAGAAGTACGCGAACCGGCGTCTCTACAACACCCGCTCGTCGAGCTACATCACGCTCGACCATCTCGCGAAGATGACGCGCGAAGGTGTGGACTACAAGGTGCTCGACGCCAAGTCGGGGACCGACATCACCCACACCATCCTGACGCAGATCATCATGGAAGAGGAATCGAACGGCGAGCAGATGCTGCCCGTCAACTTCCTGCGTGAGCTGATCGGCATGTACGGCAACTCGATGCAGTCGCTGATCCCGCACTACCTCGAAGCCTCGATGGAAAATTTCCGGGCCAACCAGTCCAAGCTCGCCAAGACCTTCGAGGACAGCCTCGGCAACAACCCGCTGGCCAAGCTTGCCGAACAGAACATGGCCATGTTCCGCGCCGCATCGGCCGCCTTCATGCCCGGAGCCGAGAAGCCCGAAACACCCGCTCCCAAGTCGGAAGATGGGGACAAGGACCTCGCGGCGCTGCGCGATCAGATGGCCGAAATGCAGAAGAGGCTTGACGCGCTCGGCAAATAAGTATCTGCGCATGGGCATGGTGCCGGTGATTCCGGCACACTGATTTTTCACCCAAGGGCGGCCATTCGGCCGCCTTTAATGCAGATACAGAAAGATTGCCCGTGTCCGCTATCCGCCATGCCCTGAACACCAAGCGTGAAAACGACTTCGCGCAGTGGTACCAGGAAGTGATCGCCGAGGCCGAGCTGGCCGAAGAATCCGGTGTCCGTGGTTGCATGGTGATCAAACCCTGGGGCTACGGCATCTGGGAGCGCATGCAGCGCCTGATGGACGACCGCATCAAGGATGCTGGCGTCGACAATTGCTATTTCCCACTGTTCATCCCGCTCTCCTACTTCTCCAAGGAAGCCGAGCACGTGGATGGCTTCGCCAAGGAAATGGCCGTCGTCACTCACCACCGTCTGGTATCGGACGGGAAGGGTGGCCTGGTTCCCGATCCCGAGGCCAAGCTCGAAGAGCCGCTGATCGTGCGCCCGACCTCGGAAACCGTGATCGGCCAGGCCATGGGCCGCTGGATCCAGTCCTGGCGCGACCTGCCGCTGATGACCAACCAGTGGGCCAACGTCGTGCGTTGGGAAATGCGCACCCGCATGTTCCTGCGCACGAGCGAGTTCCTCTGGCAGGAAGGGCACACCGCCCACGCCGACCGCGTCGGTGCGATGGAAGAGACGCTGCGCGCACTCGAAATGTACCGCGAGTTCGCAGAAGACGTTTTGGCAATGCCTGTGATCGCTGGCGAGAAGCCCGAGAACGAGCGTTTCCCGGGCGCCGATGCGACCTACTCGATCGAGGCCATGATGCAGGACGGCAAGGCGCTCCAGGCGGGCACTTCGCATTACCTGGGCACCGGCTTCGCCAAGGCGGCGGGCATCAGCTATCAGGATCGTGAAGGCCAGCAGCAGCTGTGCCACACGACGTCGTGGGGCACCTCGACCCGCATGGTCGGCGGGCTCATCATGACCCATGGTGACGACGATGGCCTGCGCGTGCCGCCCGCCGTGGCGCCGCACCAGATCGTCATTCTCCCGATGCTGCGCGACAAGCCGGAAGATGCCGCGCTGCTGGCCTACTGCGAGGACCTGCGCAAGGCACTCGGCGCACGTCAGGCCATGGGCGAGAAGATCCGCGTCCTGCTCGACAAGCGTCCGGGCAAGGCCGCGCTCAAGCGCTGGGGCTGGGTCAAGAAGGGCGTTCCGCTGATCCTGGAGATCGGTGGGCGCGACGCCGAGAACGGACAGATCACCGTCGTGCGCCGCGACCAGCTCTGGAACGAGGCGGGCAAGGTCAACTTCAAGGCCATGGCGCGCGAGGCTTTCCTTGGTATCGCTGCCGGCGAACTGGAAGACCTTCAGGCCTCGCTCTTCGCGGAAGCCAAGGCCAAGCGCGACGCCAATATCTCGCGCGTTTCGACCTTCGAGGAACTCGAGGCCTTCTTTGCTCCCAGCAAGAAGTACCCGGGTTGGGCTGAAGTGCAGTGGTCGCGACCCACCGGTGTGCAGCTGGAAGAGATCGTGCAGCGCCTGAAGGCGCTCAAGCTCACCATGCGCAACACGCCCATGGATGCTGAGCCGGTCAGCGGTGCGTGCATCTTCACAGGTGAACCCGCCGCCGAACGCATCTACGTCGCGCGCGCTTACTAGAGCCTGCGCAAACAAGGACCGATCCATGAACGTGATAGAGCCGATCCGGCATTGCCTTTCGAACCTCGTCACGTTCACCGGTCGCGATTCGCGCACGACCTTCTGGATCTACACCGCGTTTCTCGTGGTGCTCTATTTCGCCGTATCGTGGATCTATGGCTTGATCGTGGGCGGCGCGATGGTGCTGGACGGCATCAACGCCATCTCGTCCAACCCGGGCAGCGCAAATGAAGCTGCCGTGGCCGATGCGATTAGAACACGCATGGCATCCACTCTGGTTGGCACGATCTGGGTCAACGCAATTGCCTCCCTTGTCGCAACCGGATTGCTGGCCGCCGCGTTCGTGCGCCGCCTCCACGATTCCGGCAAGCCGGGCTGGATTGCAGGCCTTGCCGTTGCGCTCAAGCTCGTCGGCATCGGGGGCGGCATTGCCAGCATCCCGCTTGTTACGGCGGCGTTCGAAAAGCTTGACTTCGCGCATCCGGAAACCATGCAGGCCGACCTTCAGGGCCTGAACAGTTCGCCAGCGGTCCTCCTGGGCATGGTACCCCTGCTGCTTGTCGTGGTCTTTGGCATCATGGGCTCGAGCGATGGCGATAACCGCTACGGCCCGGAACCCGACGACTACTGACCTGAGCAAGGCTTGCTTTCTGCGTTGGCGCGGGGAACATTGCGCGCCATGAACGCTCGCATTTTCCACACCGCAATCGCGCTTGGCGCCGTCCTTTCCCCAATGACCGCCCACGCGGACCCGGCATCCCAGACGCGTCTGCGCAGCGATGTCGAAACGCTCGTCTCGTTCGGAACCCGCCACACCTTGTCCTCGGCGAGCGATCCGGCGCGCGGGATCGGCGCAGCTCGGACCTGGGCCGCACGCGAGTTCGCGAAGATCGGTACGTCGTGCGGGAACTGCCTCGACATCGTTCAGCCGGAACAGACGGTCACCGGACGCCGCGTCCCCGAGCCGACGCGCATTGTCGATGTGGTCGCGATCCAGCGTGGGACCGAGCGGCCCGATGAAGTCGTGATCGTACAGGGGCACATCGACAGCCGGGTAAGCGACGTCATGGACGCAACCAGCGATGCGCCCGGCGCCAACGACGATGCCTCGGGCGTAGCTCTCGTCCTCGAGGCCGCGCGCGCGCTCTCCCAGCAGAAGTTCCCGACAACGATAGTCTACGCCGCGCTCTCCGGAGAGGAACAGGGGCTCCTGGGCGGCAAGGTGCTGGCCGACTACGCCAAGGCGCAGGGCTGGACGGTGAAGGCGGTTCTCAACAACGATATCGTGGGCGGTTCGTGCGGCTCGGACGGCTATTGCGACGATGCCCATGTGCGCCTTTTCTCCGAGGGGCCCCGCGCCGATGCGACCGACGAGACGCGCAGCGCCGCACGGCGCTTTGGCGGCGAGAATGACAGTCCGGGACGCAATCTTTCGCGTTTCATTACTGGCCTTGCGCCCGATCTCGACCCCGCCTTTGACGTGCGCGAGATCTGGCGCGCGGACCGCATGGGGCGTGGCGGTGACCAGACGCCATTCCTGGAACTGGGCTATCCGGCCGTACGCTTCACCGTGGCGGTGGAGAACTACGATCACCAGCACCAGGACCTGCGGACCGAGGGCGGCACCTTCTACGGGGACACGGTCGAGTACATGGATTTTCCCTATCTTGCCAAGGTCACCGATCTCAACATCGCGGCGCTTGGCGCCCTGGCGAAGGCGCCGATGCCGCCCGCGCCCCATGCCGATGCGGCGGTGAAGACCTGGACCGATGTGACCTGGGAGCCGGTCGTGGGCGCGGCGAGCTATTCGGTCTGGAAGCGTGCGACCAACGCGGCGGACTGGGAGGCCGAGCCCGTCATCAAGGCAACCTCCGAGACCGCCGTCAAACTGGAAGGTCTTCGCGGCGATGACTGGATCCTGGGCGTCAGCGCCAGTTCGCCGAGCGGTGCCCAGAGCCCGATCGCGGCTGCGGTGCCGGGCGGGGCCTTTCATCCGCTCCAGCAGGACTGACGCGGCCTCAACGCGTCGCTGCCCATTGCATTCGGGCCCTGTGTGTCCCATGGCAAGGCTATGGCATTCAAGAAACGGCCCGAACCGGGGCTGCCGACGCGCAAGCAGATCCTCGACTTCATCCAGAACGCTGACGGCCCTGCCGGCAAGCGTGAGATCGCGCGCGCCTTCGCGCTGAAAGGGCAGGAAAAGATCCAGCTCAAGGCACTGCTCAAGGACATGGCCGAGGAAGGCCTGATCGACGGCAAGCGCACCGCATACCACCGCATGGGCGGGTTACCCAAGGTAACTGTGCTGCGGGTGATCGACATTGACGAGGGCGAGGCGATCGCCGTGCCCGACACCTGGCACCCCGAGGACGCGAGCCCTCCGCCGCGCATCCGCCTTGTCGAAGCCAAGGGCAAGCGCAACCCGATGGGGGCGCTCAAGAAAGGTGACCGTGTACTTTCCCGGACCGAGGAAACGGGTTCGGGCTGGCGTGGCTACCCGATGAAGAAGCTCGCCCTGCGCTCCGAGCAGATGCTGGGCGTGGTGGAGATCGACAAGTCGGGGCAGGGCTGGTTGCAGCCGGTGGACAAGCGCATCCGCCAGTCCTCCAAGATCAGCGATCTGGGCGGCGCCGAAGCGGGCGAGCTCGTGCTGGCCGAGCCCATCGGCAAGTCGGTGCGCGCGGCGGTCAAGGTCACCGAAGTGCTTGGCGAACCGCTCGCGCCCAAGGCCTTCAGCCTGATCGCGATCCATAAGCATGGCATTCCCAACCATTTCGAGGAAGAGACGCTGGGCGAGGCCGAGGCCGCTGCGAAGCTGCCGCTCAGCCACGTGGACCGCGAGGACCTGCGCCATCTTCCGATCGTGGCCATCGACCCCTCGGACGCGCGCGACCATGACGACGCGATCTGGGCGCAGCCGCGCGAGGACGGGGGCTTCGACGCGCTCGTCGCGATTGCCGACGTCTCGTTCTACGTGCGCCCGGGCGGCAGCATCGACAGGGAAGCGCGCAAGCGCGGCAATTCGGTCTATTTCCCCGACCGCGTCGTGCCCATGCTGCCCGAGATCCTGAGTGCCGACGTCTGTTCGCTGCGCTCGGGCGAGGATCGCGCGGCCATGGCCTGCCACATGACGATCGATGCGCAGGGCAAGGTCATCGACTGGCGCTTCACCCGCGCCATCGTGCGCATCGACGAAGTGATCGCCTACGAGGAAGCGCAGGCCCGCATCGATGAAGACCGCGCCGGGGCCAACCTCCAGGGCCTGTGGGCCTGCTGGAAGGCGCTTGCCGCGGCCCGCAAGGCGCGCGACCCACTCGAACTGGAACTGCCCGAACGGCGCGTCCAGCTGGACGCGGAAGGGCGCATCACCGAGATCGCCACGCGCGAGCGTCTCGATGCGCACCGCGTGGTCGAGGACTTCATGATCTCGGCCAACGTCGCGGCGGCAAAGGCGCTGGAAGCCAAGGTCGCGCCGGTCGTCTACCGCGTCCACGAGGCGCCGAGCCGCGAGAAACTGGTGGCCCTGAAGGACTACCTTGCCACCTTCGACATGAAGCTGGCGATGGGGCAGGTCATCACGCCGGGGCTGTTCAACCGGATGCTCAAGGACATTTCAGACGAGGCCGAGAAGGCGCTCATCATGGAAGCGGTTCTGCGCAGCCAGACGCAGGCGTACTATGGGCCGCGCAACGCCGGGCACTTCGGTCTTGCGCTGGGCTCCTACGCGCACTTCACCTCGCCGATCCGCCGTTATGCCGACCTTCTGGTCCACCGTGCGCTCGTCGATGCCTACCATCTTGAGCAACCGGCTCCCAAGGGCGACATCCCGGCAACCAGTGGCCTCTCCGAGCGCGACCGCGAAGACTTGGGCCGGGTGACCGATGCCATCAGCAAGGCCGAGCGCCGTGCGATGGAAGCCGAGCGCGAAACCATCGACCGCTATGTTGCGGCCTGGCTCGCCTCGCGTGTGGGCGAGGTCTTCCAAACCCGCATCACCGGCGTCCAGAAGTTCGGTTTCTTCGCAACGATCATTTCGCTGGGCGGCGATGGGCTCGTCCCGGTCTCGACGCTGGGCGACGAGCGCTTCGATTACGACGAGAAGAAGCAGGTCCTCGAAGGCGAGCGGAGCGGCACGACGTACGCCATCGGCCAGATCCTGCCGCTGCGCCTCGCCGAAGCGAACCCACTGACCGGCGCACTCAAGTTCGAGCTGGAAGAGGGCGGTGGCCGGATCGAACCGCGTGGCAAACCCGCGCCGCTCAAGCACCGCGGCAAGCACCTTGTCGGAAATCGCGGTCGCCCGGCGAACATCCGCCATCAGGGGCGCGGCAAGAAGCGCTGACCCTGATAGGAACTGGCATCGCCCCGACGAAATCGGTCGGCGCGATGCCGGGTGTGACATCCTAAGACCTAGTTGTCGGCCAGGCGCTCGATGGCCGCATCGTCTAGGTTGCCTGGGACGACGAAAACGGGACAGGCCATGCGCGCAAGGCCCGATCCGGTGAAGTGCGAGACGAGGGGGCCCGGGCCTCCCTCGCGTGCAGCGCCGAGCACCAGCGCGGAGACTTCGGGGTGGGCTTCAAGGTACTTGCGCACGACCTTGATGTCCTCACCGACCTCGACGGAAATCAGCGGCATCTTCGCACCTTGCGAGAGCAGGTTGCCGGCCGCTGCCGTCACCAAAGTCTCGGCCCGCGCGCGCGCTTCTTCCTCGATGGTGGCCTGCACACCGGCGAAGGCGTTGAACTCCTGAGGGGGTACGATTGCAAGAAGGTGAAGTGCACCTTCAGTTTTTGCAGCTCTCCGCGCCGCATAGTGAAGGGCAACCAGAGCCTCGTCGCTTTCGTCCACAATGACCAGATATACGCGCATATTCATCCTCTCACCGCGCTTTATCAGGGGTATTGAGCCTGCGCGCAACCCATCCCATATGCGAAAAAAGCACCTGTTGGGAGCTTGTGCGCAAGCTGCAACTTGTTCAATGAAGGGGCAACCTGAAACGCCTCCCCACGGAATAAAGGGACAAAAAAGCTTCCATGCCCATCGAGATCAAGATGCCCGCCCTTTCCCCCACGATGGAAGAGGGCAAGCTGGCCAAATGGCTGGTCAAGGAAGGCGACACCGTCAGCTCGGGCGACATCATGGCCGAGATCGAAACCGACAAGGCCACGATGGAATTCGAGGCGGTCGATGAAGGCGTGATCGGCAAGATCGCCGTGCCCGAGGGCACCGAAGGCGTGAAGGTCGGCACGGTCATCGCGCTGCTGGCCGAGGAGGGTGAGGATGCCTCCGCTCTGGCCGACGCCGACGTCTCCGCAGCCCCGGCTTCGTCCCCTGCCATCAAGGAAGAGGAGGCTGCGGCCCCGGCTTCCAGCGCGCCCGCTCCCTCGCCGAGCCCGGCTCCCGCCGCCGCCAAGTCCGACGACAGCCGCATCAAGGCTTCGCCGCTCGCGCGCCGCATCGCCGCCGACAAGGGCCTCGACCTTGCCACCATCAAGGGCTCGGGCCCGAACGGTCGCATCGTGAAGGCCGACGTCGAGAACGCCGAGCCCGGCAAGGCCGAAGCGCCTGCCGCAGCCGCGGCTCCCGCGCCCGCAGCCGCACCGGCCGTCTCCAGCGCAGCCTCGATCCTGGACGATCGCGTGCCGCACACCATCGAGACGCTCTCGGGCATGCGCAAGACGATCGCCAAGCGCCTCACCCAGTCCAAGCAGGAAGCGCCGCACATCTACCTGTCGGTGGACGTGAAGCTCGACGCGCTGATGGCGCTGCGCGCGCAGGTCAACGAGACGCTCGCCAGCCGTGGCCTCAAGGTCTCGGTCAACGACATGCTGGTCAAGGCGCTCGGCATGGCGCTGGTCGAGGTTCCCGAGTGCAACGTGTCCTTCGCAGGAACCGAGCTCATCAAGTACGAGCGTGCCGACATTTCGGTCGCCGTCTCGATCCCCAATGGCCTGATCACCCCGATCGTGCCGGACGCCAACAACAAGTCGTTCTCGCAGATCGCGAAGATGACCAAGGACCTCGGCACCCGCGCCAAGGAAGGCAAGCTCAAGCCCGAGGAATACCAGGGCGGCACGGCTTCGATCTCGAACATGGGCATGATGGGCATCAAGTCCTTCTCGGCGGTGGTGAACCCGCCGCAGGGCATGATCATGGCGATTGGCGCCGGTCAGAAGCAGCCCTGGGTCATGGACGATGGTTCGCTCGGTGTTGCCACCGTGATGAGCGCGACCGGCAGCTTCGACCACCGCGCCATCGACGGTGCGGACGGTGCGCGCCTGATGGCCGCGTTCAAGGACTTCGTCGAGAACCCGCTCGGGATGATCGCCTGAGATGGACACGGGATCAGGGTATGGCGAGGTGGGTGATCTGGTCATCCGCGTCACCGCCATGCCCACCGATCTCAACCCCTACGGCGGGGTCTTCGGGGGCTGGCTGATGTGCCAGCTGGCCCTTGGCGCGAGTTCCCTCGTCACACGGCGCACCGGCCTCAAGGCCGTCGTCGTGGGCGCCACCGATTTCGCGTTTCCGGGCGCGATGCAGGTGGGCGACGAGCTCAACGTCTACGCCGATGTCCTGCGCGTGGGCCGCACCTCCATGACGGTGCGCACGCGCGGTTTCGGCCGCGCCCGGGCCAGTGACGAGGAGGTGGAAGTGGCCAACGGTACTTTCACTTTCGTCGGGCTCGATACGAACGACCGCCCCAAGCCCCTGTCCGACAGGCGCAAGGAAGCATGACATGCAGGATATGATCGCAGACAAGCGCGAGGCGGTGATCCGCGTCTCCGCGCGTCCCGCTGACACGAATGCCTATGGCGACATCTTCGGTGGCTGGCTGGTGAGCCAGATGGACATGGCCGCCGGCCTCATCGCCGCGCGCTTCTCGCGCGGGCGTGCCGTCACCATCGCCATGGATTCGATGCAGTTCCACAAGCCGGTGAGCATCGGGGACGAAGTCTCCGTCTACGGCGACATCCAGAAGGTGGGCCGCACCTCGATGACCATCGCCATCGAGGCCTGGCGCCGCCATCGCTATGAAGAAGAGCGCGTGAAGGTGACCCAGGCGGTCTTCACCTTCGTCGCGATCGACGAGGCGGGCAGGCCCCGCGAGATCGAACAGGAGAAATAAGACAGTGGCAGACACCTACGACGTCATCGTCCTCGGTTCCGGCCCCGGTGGCTACGTTTCGGCCATCCGCGCGGCGCAGCTTGGCCTGAAGACCGCCATTGTGGAGCGCGAGCTGCTCGGCGGCATCTGCCTCAACTGGGGCTGCATCCCGACCAAGGCGCTGCTGCGCTCGGCCGAGGTGTTCCACCAGATGCAGCATGCCAAGAACTACGGCCTGGCCGCGGACAACATCCGCGCCGATCTCGAGGCCGTGGTCAAGCGCTCGCGCGGCGTGGCCAAGCAGCTGAACCAGGGCGTCACGCACCTGATGAAGAAGAACAAGATCACCGTCCACATGGGCACCGGTACGCTGGTGGGCGACGGCAAGATCGAGGTTGCAGGCGAGAAGGGCAAGGAAACCATCTCGGCCAAGCACATCATCGTGGCGACCGGCGCGCGCGCGCGCGAACTCCCCAATGCGCCTGTCGACGGCAAGCGGGTGTGGACCTACCGCCACGCGATGACCCCGACCGAGATGCCGACCAAGCTGCTGGTCATGGGCTCGGGCGCGATTGGCGTCGAGTTCGCGAGCTTCTACAACGACATGGGCGTCGATGTGACCATCGTGGAGATGGTCGACCGCATCATGCCGGTGGAAGACAAGGACGTCTCGGCCTTCATGCACAAGGCGCTGACCAAGCAGGGCATGAAGATCCTGACCGAAACCGCCGTGCAGGACGTCAAGGCGGGCGCCAAGGACGTCAAGGTCAAGATCAAGGCCAAGGACGGCAAGGTCACCGAGGAAACCTACAGCCACGTGATCTCGGCCGTGGGCATCGTGCCCAACACCGAGAACGTGGGCCTGGAAAAAGTCGGTGCCAAGCTCGACCGCGGCTTCATCCAGATCGACGATTACGGGCGTACCGGCGTCAAGGGCCTGTGGGCCATCGGCGACTGCACCCCCGGTCCCTGGCTCGCCCACAAGGCCAGCCACGAGGGTGTGACGGCGGCCGAAGCCATTGCGCAGGAACTGGGCAACAAGGACGTGCACCCGCACGGTCTTGACCGCAACAACATCCCGGGCTGCACCTACTGCCACCCGCAGGTGGCCTCGGTCGGCATGACCGAAGCCAAGGCCAAGGAAGCCGGCTACACCGTGAAGGCGGGCACGTTCCCCTTCATCGGCAACGGCAAGGCCATCGCACTGGGCGAGCCGGAAGGCTTCGTGAAGACCGTGTTCGACGCGAAGACCGGCGAACTGCTGGGCGCGCACATGGTGGGCGCGGAAGTCACCGAGATGATCCAGGGCTATGTCGTGGGCAAGACGCTCGAGACGACCGAAGCCGAACTCATGCAGACGGTCTTCCCGCACCCCACGATCTCGGAATCGATGCACGAATCCGTGCTCGCTGCCTTCGGCCGCGCGATCCACATCTGATCGCCGCGTCCCCAAGGGGTTGGCAAACGAAGAAGGGCGGGCCTTGCGGTCCGCCCTTTCTCATTTCGGCTTCATTTGCGCTCTCAGGCCGCCGCCTTGGGGAAGACGACCGAACGGATCGCGTCGAGCGCGCCCGGATCCTCAATGGTCGGGGGCGGGGGGAAGTCTTCGCCGTTCATGATCTTGCGAAGGACATTGCGCAGGATCTTGCCCGAGCGGGTCTTGGGCAGCTGGGGTACGACAAAAGCGGTCTTGAGAGCGGCCACGGCGCCCAGTTCGCGGCGCACTTCGGCAATGACGCGAGGCGCGAGGCTCTCCAGATCGCTTGCCCCCGCGCGCGGGATCACGAAAGCAATCGGGATCTGACCCTTGAGAGCATCGTCCGCGCCAATCACCGCGCATTCGGCCACGCCATCGACGGTGGCCACGATCTGCTCCATCTGCCCGGTCGAGAGGCGGTGCCCGGCGACATTGATGATGTCATCGGTGCGCCCCATTATGTGGAGGAAACCCTCCTCGTCGAAATGGCCCGCATCGCCCGTCTCATAGAAGCCGGGGAAGGAGGTGAAGTTCTTCGCGTAGCCTGCCGGGTTGTTCCAGAGCGTGCGGAAGGCACAGGGGGCCAGGGGCTCACGCATGACGACGGCGCCGCTCTGCCCGTCAGGAACAGGCTGGCCATCTTCGCCCAGGATCGCAAAGGCGTTGCCCGGCACCGGAAAGCCCGCACTGCCGCGTTTGCGGCGCGTGTCGCCAAGGCCAAAACATGTGGCGATGGCGGGCGCGCCCAGTTCGGTCTGCCACCAGTGGTCGATGACCGGCAGGCGGGTGTGCTCCTCGGCCCAAGAGATCGTCTCGGGATCGGCGCGTTCTCCCGCCAGGAAAATCACCTTGAGGTCGCCGGTGCCGATTTCCTGGAGGAAACTTGCCTCCGGGTCTTCCTTGCGGATGGCGCGGATCGCGGTGGGGGCAGTGAAGAAGGTCTTGACCTTGTGGCGCTGGATAACGCGCCAGAAGGTGCCCGCATCGGGTGTGCCGACCGGCTTGCCTTCAAACAGGACCGTCGTCGCGCCGGCCAGCAGCGGCGCATAGACGATGTAGCTGTGGCCCACGACCCAGCCCACGTCCGAGGCTGCCCAGAACACATCCCCCGGCCCGATGTCGTAGATCGCGGGCATCGACCAGGCGAGGTTGACGGCGTGCCCCCCATTCTCACGCACGACGCCCTTCGGGGTGCCGGTCGTGCCGGATGTGTAGAGGATGTAGAGCGGATCGTTCGCCGCCATTTCCGCACAGGGCGGGACAGGAAGGTGCGCGGTTTCTTCACGCAGAGTGGCCCAATCGTGGTCGCGCGGGGCGATCAGTTCGGCGACCACCTGCGGACGCTGAAACACGAGAACGCTCTCGACCTCGTGGCGCGCGCTGGAAAGAGCCTCGTCGACGAGCGGCTTGTAGGCGATGGTGCGGCTACCCTCGATCCCGCACGAAGCGGTGAGGAGCGCACGCGGCGTCGCATCGTCGATGCGCTTGGCCAGTTCGTGCGCGGCAAAGCCTCCGAAGACAACCGAGTGGATCGCGCCCAGACGTGCGCAGGCCAGCATGGCAAACACGGTCTGCGGGATCATGGGCATGTAGATGACGACACGGTCGCCCCGTCCAACGCCCCGGGCCTCGAGCATGGCCGCGACGCGGCCGACCTCATCCTGCAATCCGGCATAGGTCCAGCGCTCGACGGTGCCGGTGACGGGGCTGTCGTAGATGAGGGCGCAATCCTCGCCGCGCCCGTTGGCGACATGGCGGTCGACCGCGTTCCACGCGGTGTTGAGCGTGCCTCCGGCGAACCAGCCCCGGTCGGGATCGTAGGTGGTGTCGGGCGGCGTGATCCAGTCGATTGCGCGCGCGGCCTGACTCCAGAACGCTTCGGGATGCTTGATGCTCAGATCCCAGGTCTGCCGATAGGCATCACTCATGTTGTCCTCTCCTCCTCATCCGACACCCCGATCTCCTCTTCTAGGGGGTGTCGGCCTCTCTTGTTGTGCCCCTATCGAAACGACTTGGACAGTACGACCATGGTAGGGTCTCCATCGAAGGGTTCGGGAACAAAGCCCTTCTCGCGTTCGAGTTCGATGGCGGCGTGGTTGTCGCGGCTTTCGATCGCGATGGCGCGGCGGCAACCCCGCTCCTTGGCCTGATTGGCCAGGAAATCGAGCATGGCCCAGCCCACGCCCTGGCCCTTGTAAGCGTTGGCCACCGAGATCGCGATTTCGCCCGTGTCGAGCGGGCCGTCGCAGGCGAGGAGGCCCGAAGCGATGAGTTCGCCGGTTGCGGTGTTGAAGCCCAGCCAGGATTCGGTGCGGAAGTGGTCGGCATGGACCATCGGCGCAAGCTGCGCTTCGCTGACGTGTTCGGCCGCTGCAAAGAAGCGGAAGCGGCGGTCCTCGTCACTCACCCGGTCGAAGAATTCCGAGAGGATCCCGGCATCGGCCTCGGTTGCGGGCCGCACGTCGAGATCGAGGCCTGAGCGGGTGGGGAGGGTGACGGCTGTAATAGTGGACATCTGGAATACTCCGTTTGGAGAGGGTGTACCGATATCTGTAAGCGCGCTGCCGCCCCCGCACCTTGATTGAAATCAGGTTGCGGGGGCGACGGGAAGTGGATCACGCTCTCACTTGGTGATCAATCAGTCGTCGATATTGCGACGGAACGTTTCGGGCAGGAAGATGACACCGATGACGACCGTCATGATCGCGACGACGACAGGGTACCACAGGCCGTAGTAGATATCGCCGGTTGCAGCGACCATCGCGAAGGCCGTGGTCGGCAGGAAGCCGCCGAACCAGCCGTTGCCCAAGTGGTAGGGAAGCGACATCGAGGTGTAGCGGATCTTGGTCGGGAACAGTTCGACCAGCATCGCGGCAATCGGGCCGTATACCATGGTGACGAGCACCACGAGGTAGAACAGGATCGCGACGACCTTGACCGTGTCGATCTCGTCCGGATTGGCCGCGGCCGGATAGCCCGTGTTGGCAAGCGCAGTGTCGACCTGGCCCTGGTAGGCGGTGATGGCGGCCGCGCGCGCCTCGCCCTGGATCCGAGCGGGATCGGGTGCGACGAGCGAGGTGCCTCCCACCGAGACCGAGGCGATGGTGCCCGCAGGGGCCTCGACATTGGTGTAGTTGATGCCGTTCTTGGCCAGGAACGCCTTGGCAATGTCGCAGCTGCTGGCGTCAAACTTGTTCTTGCCGATGGGGTCGAACTGGAACGAGCACTCGTCTTCATGGGCGGTCACGACGACAGGCGCCGAGGCCGTCGCGCGGGCAAGGGCCGGGTTGGCCGCTTCGGACAGCGCGTGGAAGGCAGGGAAGTAGCTCACCGCGCCAAGCAGGCAGCCGCCGAGGATGATGTACTTGCGCCCGATACGGTCGGACAGCCAGCCAAAGAAGACGAAGAGCGGGGTGCCCAGCGCCAGCGCGATGGCGATCAGATAGTTGGTCGTCGCGCCGTCCACCTTGAGGATCTTTTCGAGGTAGAACATCGCGTAGAACTGGCCGGTGTACCAGACGACCGCCTGGCCCGCGACCGCGCCGAACAGGGCAATCAGCACGAACTTGAGATTGCCCCACTGGCCGAAGGCCTCGGTAATGGGCGCCTTCGAGGTCGTGCCTTCCTCTTTCATCTTCTGGTAGACGGGGCTCTCGTTGAGCTGCAGGCGGATCCACATCGACACGCCCAGCAGGATGGCCGAGAGCAGGAACGGCACGCGCCAGCCCCAGCCTGCGAAGGTATCCTCGCCCATGCCGGTGCGCACGCCCAGTACGATCAGAAGTGCGGCGAAGAGGCCGAAGGTCGCCGTGATCTGGATGAAGCTGGTGTAGAGGCCGCGCTTGTTGGCAGGGGCGTGCTCGGCCACGTAGGTCGCCGCGCCGCCATATTCACCGCCCAGCGCCAGACCCTGGATCACGCGCAGCGCGACAAGGATGATCGGCGAGGCAATGCCCAGCGTGTCGTAGCCGGGCAGGAGGCCGACCGCGAACGTCGAAACGCCCATCAGGCCCATCGTGACAAGGAAGGTGTACTTGCGCCCGACAAGGTCGCCCACGCGACCGAACACGAGCGCACCGAAGGGGCGGACCGCGAAACCGGCCGCAAAGGCGCCGAGGGCAAGGATGAAGCCGGTGGTCTCGTTCACGCCCGAAAAGAACGTGCGCGAAATGAAACTGGCAAGAAGCCCGTAGAGATAGAAATCGTACCATTCGAACACCGTGCCCAGCGAGGACGCGGTGATGACCAGCTTCTCCTTGCCCGTGGCCTTGTGGTGCTTGGGCAAGCCATCGTATTCTTCGTATGTCGTGGCCATTGCAAACTCTCCCGTGATGGCCGCCGGTCCCCTTAAGCATGGGCCGGGCAGCCGCGTGTTGTCCCTCTTAGAAACTGTACTTGGCGGCGAACTCCATGCGGTCGAGCGCGCCGTCCGCGCCCGACACCGTCTCCCGCAGCGCGTGGCGGTATTCGACGCCGACGTCGAAATGCTCGACCGGCGTCCAGAACAGATTGGCCGCCGCACTCCAGGCCCGCTTGTTGGCCATGTCGTGGACCAGCAGGCCGCCGGGGTAACTGGCGCTCTGGTAGCCGCCCATGAAGGTCGAGCGCAGGGTGCCGCCCCATCCCAACTTGAGCGCGGCGAGCGCAGCGAAATTGTCGATGACGGCCAGTTCGGCGCCCGCCTGGGGTTGCATCACGTCGCCTACGAAGCCGAGCCCGAGGTAGCGCCCGATGCCCTGGCCATAGGTTGCCATGAAGCGCAGATCGTGGCGGTTGTCGGGACCGAAGGGGATCTTGCCCGAGCCCGAGATGCCCCAGCCTGCGGCGGTGTGCTTATCGCCTCCCAATTCCGAGCGCAGCTCGCGCACGATGCCTGCCAGGGTGAAATTGCCCAGCGAACTGGACCAGTTGAGCCGACCGACCAGATCGGGCAGGCGGTCCTCGTCGAGATCGAGATAACCTGGTGAAGCGCTGGACAGGATCTCGGTCTGCGGGTTCTCCAATGCAACCGCCAGCTCCAGTGCGGGGCTGAGCCGGGTGGTGTAGCGGATCTGCGTCTGGCGGTTGAATACAGTGCCCTCGATGGGCCCTGCAAAGTCGGTCGATTCTGGCAGGACCGCGGTGTTCTGGAACGTCGACCACTCCTGTCCGATCAGCCAATGGTCGTATTGCAGAAAAGCGCGGCGCAAGGTCGGTGTGTAGGGGTTTGTCGCACGCTGCGCGCCCGCAGGTGCGGTGGCGAGCGCGAAGTCGAATTCCAGGTAGCCCTTGATCTCCTTGTCGCCAACGGGCGTTGCGGCGCCTAGCGAGAAGCGGGTCTGGCGGGCCATCATGGTCATGTCGGTGCTCGACGGCGCATCGCCCACGGGAATGTGCTGGGGAAGGTAGAACTCCTTACCCAACGCGCCGACACCGACATCGCCCTCGCTCCAGCGCGAGGCAATCGCGTTGACACGCACATAGCCGCCTAGCGTGAAGCGGGTGGCGCCGACGGTGAAGCCGTTTTCGGTTTTGGGGCGGGCCGTTTCGGCAGCCGCGACGCGGGTCGCCACTTCGGCGTTCTGGGCGGTAACGCTTGCCAGCGCTTCCTGCGTGCGGGTGTCGGCGGCGGCCTGATCCTCGCGCGCAGCGGCGAGGTCCGCCCGCAATTGCTGCATCTCGGCCTCAAGCCGCTCAAGCCGGGCTTCCAGGGCCGCTTCGCGCTCGGTGATCGCGGCCTGGGCCACATGCGGGGCCGCCAGACTCGTCGCCGCGAGCAGGGCACAGGTCCAGCGCCTGTTCATGGACATCTCTCCTCTCCTCCAGTGCCCCGGCCGTGTCCATTCTCTTGGGAACGTGCCCGGGCCCTGATATGTTCTGCAAGATGAGAGACGGGCACCATCCCGACCTTTGGCGCAGTACTACGACCATTGTCTAATGTCGGTGGAGAACGTGGAATGTGCTAGAGGACACTCAAACCCGGATTAACCGGCGCGCAACATACCGGAGAGGAGATACCCATGGTCGAGGCCCTTTATCCCGTCCCTGAGGACTGGGCAAAGAATGCGCTCATCAACCAAGACACCTACATGGATAAGTACCAGCGCTCTCTCGACGATCCGGAAGGTTTCTGGCGCGACGAGGCGCAGCGGATCGACTGGATCAAGCCCTTTAGCGTGGTCAAGCAGACGAGCTTCCACGAGGCCGATTTTGGCATTTCCTGGTTTCCCGACGGCACGCTCAACCTTTCGGCCAACGCGCTCGACCGGCATCTTGCCGAACGCGGTGACCAGATCGCGATCCTGTGGGAACCGGACGATCCCAAGGACCCGGAACGCCGCATCACCTACCGCCAGCTGCACGAGGACGTGTGCCGCTTTGCCAACCTTCTGAAGGCGCGCGGCGTCTCGAAGGGCGACCGCGTCACGATCTATCTGCCGATGGTGCCCGAAGCGGCTGTCGCGATGCTGGCTTGCGCGCGCATCGGTGCGATCCACTCCATCGTCTTTGCCGGCTTCTCGCCCGACGCGCTGGCCGGGCGCATCACCGACTGCGACAGCTCCATCGTGCTCACCGCCGATCAGGGCCTACGCGGCGGCAAGCGCGTGGCGCTCAAGGCCAATGTCGACGAGGCGCTGGAGGACTGCCCCGGCGTCGAGACTGTCATCGTGCTTGCCCATACCGGTGCGGACGTGCCCATGGTCGAAGGCCGCGACATCGATTGGGCAACGAGCGTTGCCGAGCAGTCGGTCGACTGCACACCGGAGGAAATGAACGCGGAAGATCCGTTGTTCATCCTCTACACCTCGGGATCGACGGGCAAGCCCAAGGGCGTGCTCCACACCACTGGCGGCTATTCAGTCTGGGCCTCGATGACGCACGAGTACGTCTTCGATTATCGTCCGGGGCAGATCTACTGGTGCGCGGCCGACATCGGGTGGGTTACGGGCCACTCCTACGTCGTCTACGGTCCGCTGATGAACGGCGCGACCACGGTGATGTTCGAAGGCGTGCCCAGCTTCCCGGACGCGAGCCGCTTCTGGCAGATCGTCGACAAGTACGAGGTCGAGATCTTCTACGGAGCCCCGACCGCTCTGCGCGCGCTGATGCGCGAGGGTGACGACTACGTGAAGGCGACCAGCCGCAAGAGCCTCAAGGTGCTGGGTTCGGTGGGTGAACCGATCAACCCCGAGGCTTGGTCCTGGTATTATAACGTGGTGGGTGAAGGACGTTGTCCCATCGTCGACACCTGGTGGCAGACCGAGACGGGCGGCGTGATGATCACCCCGCTTCCCGGCGCGACCGACCTCAAGCCGGGCTCGGCCTCCAAGCCGATGTTCGGCGTGCGCCCCATGCTGCTCGACAACGACGGCAAGGAGATGACCGGTGCGGGTGAAGGCTGCCTTGTCGTCGCCGACAGCTGGCCTGGTCAGATGCGCACCGTGTGGGGCGATCATGAGCGGTTCTTCCAGACCTATTTCAGCACGTTCAAGGGCTTCTATTTCACCGGCGACGGCTGTCGCCGTGACGAGGACGGCTACTACTGGATCACAGGGCGCATCGATGACGTCATCAACGTCTCGGGGCACCGTATGGGCACGGCCGAGATCGAGTCCGCGCTTGTCGCCCATCACAAGGTCGCCGAAGCCGCCGTCGTCGGTATGCCGCACGAGATCAAGGGACAGGGCATCTATGCCTTCGTGACCACCAATAGCGGGGTCGAGGCGGATGAAGACCTGCGCCGCGAGCTCATCAAGTGGGTGCGCCATGAGATCGGCCCCATCGCAACGCCCGATGTCATCCAGTTCGCCCCCGGCCTTCCCAAGACCCGTTCGGGCAAGATCATGCGCCGCATCCTGCGCAAGATCGGCGAGAACGACGTCTCGAGCCTGGGCGATACCTCGACGCTGGCGGACCCTTCGGTGGTCGACAACCTGATCGAGAACCGACCCCAGCCAGCCACCGCCTGATCGAGCTGGCCACGAGAGGGCCACAAGAGGGATGCAGGGCGCAAAGGCCGGTGCTAGGCACGGAGGATGACTCGCAGCGTCCTTATTGCCGATGATCACCCGCTTTTCCGCCAGGCCCTTGCCCTGGCGGTAGGGCAGGTCGCTCCCGATGCGCAGATCGTCGAGGCGGGCACCCTGGTGGCCGCCTCGAGTGCTGTTGCGGCTCACCCCGATCTTGCCCTGATCCTGCTGGACCTCAAGATGCCGGGAGCGGTCGGCTTCTCAGGGATCGCGCTGCTCCATGCCGAGCGGCCGGATGTCCCGATCCTTGTCGTGTCCAGCGCGGAAGGCGCGAGCGCCGCCGAAGAGGCACGCGCCTTCGGGGCCAAGGGCTTCCTTCACAAGGATGCTGACCTTTCCGAGATCGAAGCGGCGATTGCGGCGGCGCTCTCAGGAGCGGCCCCGGCGCCGCGCAAACAGGACGAGCCGAGCGATCTCGATCCGATCCGCGAACGCGTTGCAGGGCTCACACCGA
The DNA here is from genome assembly GCF_022818885.1 of Novosphingobium mangrovi. NCBI lineage: Bacteria > Pseudomonadati > Pseudomonadota > Alphaproteobacteria > Sphingomonadales > Sphingomonadaceae > Novosphingobium > Novosphingobium mangrovi. The sequence goes on from NZ_JALHAT010000003.1 coordinate 417,093, forward strand.
CCCAGCTCAAGGTGCTTCTGGCCGTTCTCGACGGTCAGCTCAACAAGCAGATCGCGCATAGCCTGGGCGTCAGCGAGGCGACCGTGAAAGCACACATGACCGCAATCATGCGCAAGCTCGATGTCAGCAACCGCACCCAGGCTGCACTGGTTGCGCGCTCACTGGGGCTGCACCTCAGCCATTGAAACACTGGCCAGAAAAGCCTCGATAAGGCTGGGTTCCACCGGCTTGGCGAGAACCCGTACGCCCAGCGCTTCGGCAGCAGGCCGAACCGGACCTTGCGGCTCGGCTGTCAGGATGGCGGCGGGCAGGGTAGGGCGAATGGCCCGCAGCGCTTCGATCAGGGCAATACCGGTTTCGTCTCCGTCCAGACGGTAGTCGGCAAGGACCGCGTCAATCTCACCCGCATAGGGCAGGGCCTGGTTTACGCCTGTGACGCCAACGGCACGGTGGCCCAGTTCCTCGACCAGGGCGACCGTCGCTTCAACAATCCGGGAATCGTTGTCGACGACCAGCACGGCCAGGCGTGCAACAGGGCCCGTGATCGCGCGTGGCAAGGACGTTTCATGCATGGGAGAGCCCACGGTTTCCGCCATCGGGAGCAGCAGGCTGAAGCGGCTTCCGCGCCCCTCGTTGGACGAGACCTCCATACGGCCGCCCAGAAGGCGCACGATCCGCTCGACCAGGGCAAGGCCCAGCCCCAGACCCTCGGCTTCGACCGTGCCGAGCCGCGTGAACTCGCCAAAGATCGTCTCGGCGGCCTCTTGCGGAAAGCCAACCCCGGTATCGACGACGTCGATACGCAGCCAGTCGCCCCGTGTCCGCACGCCCAGGACGACCCCGCCACGCTGCGTGTAGCGGATGGCGTTGGAGAGAAAGTTCTGCATGACCGAGCGCAGCAGGCCGGGATCAGTCTCGACCTGCCCGTAGAGAGAGCCGATCTTGAGGCGCAGCCCCTTCGCCTCTGCACTTGGCCGGAAGCTCTCGGCAAGATCGGCGAGAAAGGGCGCGAGGGCGACGGGTTCGGGGTCCGGGATGACGCCGCCTGCATCGATGCGCGAGATGTCGAGCAGTGCGCGCAGGAGTTCCTCGGCCGCGACGATGGCGCTGTCGACCCGCCCGACGAGGGGTTCCACGTCGGCCTGTGCCTTGCGCCCCAACGCGGCGGTGAACAGGCGGGCGGCATGGAGCGGCTGGAGAAGATCGTGGCTGGCCGCGGCGAGGAACCGCGTCTTGTCCTGTGTCGCGCGGGCGAGCAGGCGGTTGGCCTCGCGTACTTCGTGGGTGCGCTCCTCAACCCGTTGTTCAAGCTCGGCCAGCGTGCGTTCCAATTCATCGCGCACGCGCACTTCCTCGGTCACGTCGGTGAAGGACATGACGTAGCCGCCGCCCGGCATCGGGCCGCCCACGGTCTTGACCACGCGGCCATCGTCGCGGCGTCGCTCGAAGCTGTGGCTCTGCCGCGCACGCAGATGATCGAGCCGCCGCGCGATGGCCGCTTCCACATCGTCCGAACCGAAATCGCCGCGCTCGGCGTTGTGACGGATGAGGATCTCGATGGGCATGCCCGCACGCACCAGCCCGGCCGGATACTTCAGAATTTCCTCGTAGCGTGAATTCCACGCGATGAGATTGAGTTCGGCATCGACCACGCTGATCCCGGCATCGATGTTCTCGAAGGTTGCGGCTAGAAGCTGGCGCGAGAAGCGCAGCGACTGCCCACCCTCGTCGAGCAGGCGGGTGACATCGGCAATCGACATCTGTCCGCTGGCAAGGGCCGAGGCGACAAGGGTTCGGGCCGAGGCCGCGCCTACGACCTCGCCGATCAGGGCCTGGGCGCGGTGGGCCGTGCGGCGATCGACAGGTTGGCCATGTTCGCCGGAGGGAAATTCGCGAAGGGCCCGTTCCTCGCCGATGAAGCTGGCGACGAACTGCTCCAGTTCGCCCAGGTTCGTGACCCGGTGCGAGGGGGCAAAGAGGCTGGGCAGGGCAGGCGCCGGCATCTTGCGTGCGGCGATGAGGGCATAGACGGCCAGATTCAGCCCCAGGCTCCAGAGCACGCCGTGGACAAAGGCGCTCGTCGCCGCGATGCCGAAAAGATGTTCCGGCGCCAACGGGCCGCTCTCCAAGAACAGGGTCCAGCTTGCCGGAAGGATCGGGGGCAGGGCCAGCGTGTAGGCCCAGACGACCAGGCCGACGGCCAGACTTGCCCGCGCGGCTACGGGATCGCGGTCCCGGCCGTTGGTGGCAAGGATCAGGTGCGGCGTGAACTGGGCCATGGCGGCAAAGGCGACAAGACCCATCGAGGCCAGTGACTGGTCACGGTTCACGAGAAGGGCGAAGGCCAGCGCAAGCGCCATGATGGCCGCGATGGAGAGGCGCCGGAGCGCCAGCATACGCCGCCCAATCCCTCCGGCCGATTGACGCCTTGCGTCAGCTCCCGGGGCGGCAAAGACGGCTCGTGCGAGCAGGTCGTTCGACACCATGGTCGCAAGCGCTGTGGTATCCACGATAGCCATCGAGGCGGCCGCTCCCACGCCGCCAAGGAGTGCGGCGGCCAGGGCCAGTTCGGATCCGACCCAATCGGGCAGGCGCAGCACGTAGAGATCGGGCGAGGTCCCTTCCGGAAGCAGGGCGTGACCGGCAAGAGCGATGGGGACGATCATCAGTGCCATGGCGGCCAGATAGGCCGCCAGGCCATGGCGCGCGCGCAGCATGTCATCCTCCGCGCGCGCCTCGACAAAGCTCATGTAGAACTGACGAGGCAGCGCCACGATGGCAAAGATGGAGACGAGGAGGACTGTCATCACATCAAGGCTGATGTTCCCGGGAGCGAAATTGGCGCGCATCTGTGCGGCCCCGGTCGCAATGCGCGCCGGCTCCGCATCTGCGAGCAAGATGACCGCCAGAACGGCCACCACTCCAAGCGCGACGATCTTGAACGCGGAATCGAGCCCGATTGCAAAGAGCAGGCCTTCGCTGCGGCCCGCCAGTTCGAAGCGCCGCGCGCCGAACAGAAGCGCGAACAAGGTCAGCAGGACACTGGCCGCGATCATGACCGGGACGGCAATCGCGGAACCCGATACGAGAGAGAGGGCATTGCCGATGGAGCGGAGTTGCAAGGCAAGGTAGGGAATGCTCCCCAGAAGCGCGATCAGCGTAACGAGCCGGGCAACCACGATGTCGTGGCCAAAGCGCGCGGCAATAAAGTCCGAGACGGTCGTCGCGCGCTCCTGCAGTACCGCGCGACCCAGACGATGCAGGAAGCCCGGTGCGAGCAGCAGCAGCAGGATCGGTCCGGCATAGATCGGAAGGAAGGCCCAGCCCGATTGCACCGCGGTGCCGGTCGATCCGTAGAAGGTCCAACTGGTGCAGTAGACGCCGAGCGCAAGGGTATAGGCCCCGCGCCGGGCACGGCGCTGCAGGCGTCCGCGCCGCGCCATGCGCTCCACCGTTGCTGCGACGGCAAAGAGGATCAGGACCAGCCCCAGGGAGGCGAATATGGCGCTGGACAGGCTCATCGCGGTGTCCGTAGCGCCTGGAGGCGATCGGGTGCTGGGCCGACGCCTGGCGCGACTTGGCTTGAGTTGTCCACCTTCTGCACTCTCCCCCTCTTGCGTAAATTCCTAGTGCACACAGTGCGACGTGTCATGTGCGCAATTGCGCATGAGCGTTTCGATTTCATCCGGGGAAGGATCGGCGCAAGCTTGTGAACAAGACGCCCGATCTGTTTGAAAACGCCAACTTACCCTTCCCATCGCGTAAGGTTCGGTCTTATGCGCGGGGCGCCCCGTCGCAGCCAAGGCTGCGCAACGAAGCCGGGGCGCCACAAGGGTACGCCAATGCACTACATGATCCGTTCCGTCCTCGCCGCCGTGCTGGCGATGGGGCCGGCCGTCGCCTTTGCCGCTCCTTCCGAGCCATCCGAACAGACCTCGAAGGCCGAACAGGGCGGCCCGATCTCGCCCAAGGATATCGTGGGCCTCAAGGACATGCGTGAAATCACCATGTCGCCCGACGGCCAGAGCATCCTCTACACCGTGACCGACCAGATCGCGACGGCAGGCTCACAGCGCCAGTCCATCTGGCTCGTCCCGACCGATGGCCGCAGGCCTGCCAGGCTCCTCGCCGGAGCCAAGGGCGTCAGCACGGCGCCGCAGTGGGCCCCGCATGGCCAGCGCGTCGCCTTCCTCTCCGACCGCGCCAATCCGCTGATCGAGGACGAGAACACCGAATTCCGTTTCACCACCGAGGTCGAAGGCGCCCGGGCCGGGAAGGGCGAGGCAAAGGGGACGACGCAGGCCTGGATGATGTCGGTCGATGGCGGTGAAGCCATCCCGCTCACGGCCCTGCGCAGCTCGGTCACCAAGCTGGCGTTCGCGCCCGATGGCCGCCGTCTTGCCTTCCTCGCGGCCGATCCCGAAACACCCGAAGAGCAGGCCGACGCCGAGGCGGGCCGCGACGAAGTCGTCTACGGCGAGCCGGGCCACTTCACGCGTCTGTGGATCCTCGATCTGGAGACAGGCGATGCGCGCCGGGTCTCGCCCGAGGGCCTCAACATCTCGGAACTGGCCTGGTCGCCCGATGGTTCGCACATCGCGGTGAGCACGGCGGACAACACCGACATCAACACCTTCTTCTACGGCACCGGTGTCGCGCTGCTTGATCCGCAAAGCGGCAAGCTTGGCGAAACCCTGATTGCCCATTCTCGCGGTCCGATCAGCTGGTCGCCTGACGGAAGCAAGCTGCTCTCCTCGGTCGTTCACGGCGACAACCCCATCGGATCGGCCGTGCGCGTGCATGACCTCACCCGTGGCGAGACGCTGAAGCTGGGCGATCCGTATCCCGGTCTCTTCACCCACTTCAGCTGGGCGCCGGACAGCCGCTCGATCCTCGCGACGACCTTCGAGGCGACCCGCTCCAAGGTCGTCCAGATCAAGCTGGACGGCCATATCAACACGCTGGCCCAGCTCGACGGGGAAGCGCACGATCTGGCCTTCGACGCCGGCAGCCAGCGCATTGCCGTTGCGTTGAGCAGCCCGGAGCGCCCGTCCGACATCTGGACGCTGACGCCCAGCGGAGAGGCCACGGCCATTACCCGGATCAACCCGCAGGTTGCCGACTGGACCATTGGCGACGTGCGCGAGGTCTCCTGGACCAGCACGGTCGATGGCCGCACCATCTACGGTGTTCTCGTCACCCCGCCGGGATACGACGGCAAGGCAGCGCTTCCCACGGTCGTGCAGATCCACGGCGGCCCGGAATGGGCCTGGTGGTCGGGCTGGCTGGGAAGCTGGCATGAATGGGCGCAGATGCTCGCAACCCACGGTTACGCCGTACTGCTTCCCAACATCCGCGGCTCGGACGGCCAAGGCACCGAGTTTGCCCGCGCGGTCGGCAGCGACTGGGGCGGCGCGGACTATCAGGACATGATGGACGGCATCGACAAGCTGGTGGCCGATGGCACGTCCGATCCGGAGCGCCTGGGCATTGGCGGCTGGAGCTATGGCGGTTTCATGTCGGCCTGGAGCGTGACGCAGACGGATCGCTTCAAGGCGGCGGTGATCGGCGCAGCCCCGGTCGACATGGCGGTTCTCGCCCGCACGACCGACATTCCCGATTTCTCGGCCGCCTACTTCGGAGAGGCGCAGGAGCATCTTGCCGATCTCGATGCGGTGTCCTCCGTGCGTCTGCTCGACAAGGTGGAAACGCCGGTTCTGCTGCTGCATGGCAAGGCGGACACCCGCGTGCCGCCCGACATGTCGCTGCAGTATTACACTGGCCTCACGCGGCTGAACAAGCCGGTGGAGCTCGTCTACTATCCGGGCGAGGGGCACTCCATCCAGCAGCGCGCGCACCAGATCGACGTGCAGGAGCGCACGCTCGACTTCTTCGAGACTCACCTGAAGCCCTGAGCGGATTAATCATGTGAGCCGGGCTGGCAGGTCGCTCCTGCCAGCCCGGTCGGCTTCGCCGGGTTCAGACCCCGCGCACGACGCAGCGAAAGCCGATGTGCGTGGTCGAGCTGTCGATCGCCTCGGGATGGCGCGCGGCCGGGCGGTAGCGCTGGCAGTAGTTCGCTGCACACAGGTGCGAGCCGCCCTTCAGCACCTTGCGTCCGATCCTGATCTTGGGTTGCGCCGGGTCGAAGCTTTCCTTGAGCTTGCCGCCGCGCGGATTGGCAATGGTGCAGCAGCTGCCCTTGCTCTTCTTTGCCAGCGCCGCCGCGCCCGGGTTCTGCGACCACCAGTCACAGGTCCACTCCCAGGTGTTGGCAATCATGTCGTAGAGCCCGTAGCCGTTAGGCGCAAAGCTGCGCACAGGCGAGGTCCGCTCCCAGCCATCGGCCATGGTGTTGGCGAAGGGGAACAGGCCCTGCCAGTAATTGGCCATCATCTGTCCATCTGGCGCGAGCTCATCACCCCAGGCATAAGCGGCATCGTCCAGCCCCCCGCGTGCGGCGTATTCGAACTCGGCTTCAGTCGGCAATTCCTTGCCAGCCCACTTCGCATAGGCTTCGGCATCGCTGTAGGCGACCTGGACGACCGGATGATCCCAGAGCCCGAGCTCATCGATGTCGGCGCCGGGACCAAGGGGATGGCGCCAGTCCGCACCGAACTCGAAATGCCACCAGTTGCCGGGATTGCCCATGTCGACAGGCCCGCTGGTCTTGCGAAAGACCAGTGATCCGGGCTTGTCCATGCCCGGAAGCATATCCGGATAGTCCTTGGGGTCAGGTGCGATCTCGGCAAACGTCACGTGACCGGTCGCCTCCACGAAGCGCGCAAACTCACGGTTCGTGACCGGAACTTCGTCGATCCAGAAGCTGTCCACCCGGACCTGCCGCCTGGGGGCTTCCTCTGGGTAGAAATCCTCAGAGCCCATGGTGAAGGTGCCTCCTTCGATGCGCACCATGCCGGAGGTCAGGTCGGTCGTCGCGGCGGAGGCGGGCGCTTCGGGCGTAGGACAGCTGGTTTGGGTGCTCATGCCCTTGGTGTGCGCGATGCGCTCGCCCCGCGCAAGCCTTGGCTTCGTGACCTACGCGGGGAAGGTGCGGAAAGTTGACCCCTGCCAGGAATGCGTATTGGGCCCCAAGGCAGAAGAATAAAGCGCTGATGGAAAATTTCACTGTTGCCGCATTACATGCTATTTTCATGGCATTGACTGCACGGGTCAGAGCGAAAGTTGATCTGCAAATCCGTTTCAGGCTGAAGGCATGCTCAGCCGGTTGAATCGGTCTCGCCTGCTGTCCGTTGCCGTGAACAGGAGGGATCTGGCATGAAAATGCGTCTCGTGCAGAGCCTGGGGGTCTATGCTCTTTGGGTGCTTGTCACTTTGCTCGGCGCCAAGTGGCTGCTCGGCGGAGAGGAAGCTGGCCTTGAAGAACTGGTGAAGAACGGCATCGGGTGGCAGTTCGTTGGTGCGTCGGCCCTGCTGCTTGCAGCCATTGCCTTTTTCAGATGGAACGACCTGAAATTCACAGCGCCACACGCCGTGTTCGCGGTGATGTGGCTTCCCGTTGTGCTCCTGCTCGCGATCAGTTCGTTGATCGCGCTGACGGGCTTCCCCTCGAGAACGGTCACGCTCTACGTTCTGTTCAACACCTTCCTAGTGGGTTTTTCGGAAGAAGTGATGTTTCGCGGTATCCTCTTCCGGGCCTTGCTGGAAAGCCTCAGGATCTGGCCCGCCATCATCGTCACCAGCCTTCTGTTCGGAGCCGTTCACTCGCTGAATGGGGTCAATACCGGCGATTGGGGCGGGGCTCTTCTGCAATCGGTCACCGCGGCGATGAGCGGAATGATCTTTATCGCCATCGTCTTGCGTACAGGCTCGATCTGGCCGGCGATCATCTACCATTGGCTCTGGGACGGGGTGATCTTCCTGATGGGGGTGGCTGGCGCGACGAGGGGAGATCCGTCGGCATCTTCGCCCCCGGAAGTCGCGCCTCTGGGGGCGGGCGCATTTGTATTCCCGCTGCTGATGGTGCTCCCGAATTTCATCTGGGCGATGTGGCTCTTGCGCAAGGTGCGCAGGGAAACCGCTTGCGAGGAACACGCAAAGTCGGCCTGAGCACATATTTCTGGCAGCATGGGTTTGCATAAGGGGCGGGAAAAGTTTGGCGGACAGGGTGTCTGCCATAACTACGTCTACGGACGGTTATGAAAGTCTAGGATAGTTCAGGATTTAAGCCACTTTTGGTGGATTTCACGTCTACCGGCGACTCTTGACGGCTCCCCCAATATCCGCTTTTATGTTGGCCGGTACGTTGGCCAAGGAAGCAGGTATGCCGAAGCGCGCGAAAGAATTGACCGCCACAGCCGTTGAGAGGCTCAAGGCGGATGGTGAAAAGAACCGGAGGGTCATGGTCGGCCCGAGCGACTGCGCGGGCCTACATTTGCGCCTGGAGGGCGGCACGAAGTCGTGGGCGCTGCGCATCAAGGTAGGCGACAAGCGCCGCGACATTGGTTTGGGGCCATACAACGGCAAGGTCGGCATGACCGATGAGGAAGCGGGCAGGGCAGATGGCCTGTCGCTCGCTGAGGCTCGCACCAAAGCGCGCGAACTGCGCAGGATGGCCCGAGAGACAGGCGCGGTCGTTTCGCCCACAGCGGCGGTGCGAGAGGCCGTCCGCGCTGAGGCCCAAGCCGCCTTCATAGACGCCGCCAAGGCCAAGACGTTCAAAGAATGCGCGGACCTTTGCGTTGCCGATAAGCGTGGCGAGTGGAAGAGTGCAAAGCACGAACTGCAATGGATGGCAACGCTAAAGACTTACGCTTTCCCAAAGCTGGGGCCTCTCCCTGTGGGCACCATTGATCGCGGCTTGGTTCTCGATGTGCTGCGGCCCATCTGGAACACCAAGAACGAAACAGCCAGCCGCCTGCGCGGTCGTATTGAAACGATCCTGAATTGGGCGAAGGTCAACGGCTATCGCGATGGCGACAATCCCGCCGCGTGGAAGGGCAACTTGGAACACTCGCTGTCGAAGCGCCAGAAGCTGACGCGCGGGCACCATGCGGCACTTCCCCACGCGAAAATCGGGACATTCATGGCTGAGTTGACGCAGCGCGAAGGCGTTGCAGCCAAGGCGCTGCACTTCGCGATCCTCTGCGCGTCGCGGTCGCAAGAGGTGCGCCTTGCCAAGTTCGACGAATTCGACCTTGAAGCCCAGCTGTGGGTAATCCCCGCAGAGCGCATGAAGGCAGGCAAGGAACACCATGTGCCGCTATCGGAAGCGGCGGTTGCCATCGTGGCGGCGCAGAAAGCCGTGAAGATCAAAGGCAACGACTATGTGTTCCCGGCGCCGCGTGGCGGCAAGCTGTCGGACATGTCCCTAACCGCAGTCCTCAAGCGAATGGACTATGCCGACCTTACGCAACACGGCTTCCGCAGCACCTTCCGCGATTGGGCGGGCGAAACCACCGCATTTCCTCGCGAAGTCATCGAACACGCTCTTGCACACCAGATCGCAGACAAAGCCGAAGCCGCTTACCAGCGCGGCACACTGTTTCCGAAGCGGGTAAAGCTTATGGAAGAATGGGCAAAGCGTTGCTCCAGCGCCGATGCCGTTGGCGGTAACGTCGTGTCGCTGAAGGGGGCTGCCTGATGGACCAATTCCCGCTGCTCGCGTCCGGCTTTCTGCCGGGACCAAAGGATAAGGGCGGGCGCCCAAAGGATGAGCGCCTTGCCGAACTCGACACTATTGCCGCAAACGCCGTAATTGGTGGAGCCTTCGCAAGTGAACGCGAAGCGGCAAAGCATTACCTTGCCGAATACGCTGGCTGCATTCATCACTTCGATAGTGAAACTCGAAACAACAGGCTTAGAGACATAACTAGCCGCATTAAATTGCGAGTGCTGAAATTGAAATCATCGTAAAGGTTATTCCCCACGACTGATTTTCGGGGCGGGTTTACGTCTTCCTGCATCTACTGATGTTCAGGAGCGAACAATGCAAACCCTACTCCGAATGCCTGACGTGATGGCAGCAACCGCGCTGGCACGTCCCACCCTCTATCGCGACATTAAGCGGGGCACGTTCCCCAAGCCGGTCAAGTTGGGCCGCGCCTCTGCATGGCCCTGTGATGCGGTGCAGGCTGTCATTGCCGCCAGGATCGCGGGCAAGACCGACGATGAAATCCGCGCATTGGTCGCGGAACTAGAGAGGAACCGGGCAAATTCGAAGGCGCTTGCCGCGTCCTAAGCCCAACTCTCGGCGGATTAATCTTCATGACATACGAACGAATTCCGCAGGAAATGCGGGAATTCCCACAGTGGGTTTGCTGGAAGTACGAACAGCGCGGCAGCAAGCCTACGAAGGTCCCGGTCAACCCTGCGACCGGCAGGTTGGCAAGCGTCACGAATTCGGCTGATTGGGTATCTTTCGAGGATGCCTGCGAATTCGCCAAACGTGACGGCATCGACGGCATTGGCTTCGTCTTCACCGATGTGGACCCGTTCACCGGCATTGACCTCGACGGCGACGGCGAAACTGAAAAGCGGATTGCTGTCGAATTCCCGACCTATCAGGAAATAAGCCCGTCTGGCCGTGGCCTGCACATCATCGTGCGCGGCGACGTGACGAGCGGACGGCGGCGCGGGACCATCGAAATCTATTCCCGCGAACGATACTTCACGATGACCGGCAACGTGCATCGCGAGGCGCCGATTACGGATTGCGGCCCGCAGCTTCACGAACTGTGGGGATTGCTCCGCCCGTCATCGGCTGACGTGGACGCTAGCGAGCATTTCGCCGCAGCAAGCGAAGAAGACGCGGCGATTTATGAGCGCGCCGCAAATGCAGCCAACGGCGAGAAGTTCCTGCGCCTGTGGAACGGCGACGGTTCCGACCTGAGCGGTGATCAATCCGGTTCGGCCATCGATCAAGCCTTGGTGAATATGCTCGCGTTCTACACCAAGGACCCGGAACAGATTGAGCGGCTTTGGCTGGCAAGCCCACAGGGGCAACGGGAAAAGACGCTGACCCGCGACGATTACCGGCAGTCGACGATAAACCGTGCATTCGACAGGGAGTTGCCAAAGGTCGAATTCGACTTCCTGGCTATGAAGAAGAAGCAGGACGAGAAAGCCGAAGCCGCGCAACTCGCTGCCACGATGGAAGCTTTTCCGGTGATCCTCGCCAGTGATTTTGCGGGCAAGGCGCCAATGCCGCGCCCTTGGCATGTGCCGGATATGATCCCAGGTCGCACCGTAACACTGCTGAGTGGCGACGGCGGCACCGGCAAGAGCCTCTTGGCGCTTCAGCTTGCTGTCGCGACCGCTGCGGGGCGAACGTGGCTTGGTGCGAGCGTGAGGGAAGGGGGCTGCTTCTTCCTCACTGCCGAAGACGATACGGAAGAAGTCCATCGCCGCCTAATCGACATTGGCCGCAGTGAGGGCATCGAACCGGAGCAGTTGCAGCGGCTGGCCATCTGGCCGCTCGCTGGCGGTGACGCGCTGCTTACGGCAACGGACGGTCGAAACGGGGCACTCAAGCCCACAGCGAGGTTCGCCGCGCTCAAGGGAGAAATTGAAGCGCGGCGCCCTGCCTTGATCGTCCTCGACACCTTGGCCGACCTGTTCGGCGGCGAAGAGAACAACCGCGCGCAGGTTCGCCAGTTTGTGGGCATGTTGCGCGGCCTCGCCCTCGAATTCGACGCTGCCGTGTTGTTGCTGGCGCACCCGTCGCTGACCGGCATGAACAACGGCTCGGGCCTCTCAGGCTCCACGGCCTGGAATAACAGCGTGCGGTCGCGCCTCTACCTGAAGAAGCACGAAGCCAACGCGAATGGTCGCATTCTCGAAACGATGAAGGCGAATTACGGCACCACAGGCGGGCAAGTGGTTCTTGAGTGGAAGACGGGCGCGTTCGTCGCTTCCGGTCATATCTCCGCCGACCCTCAGCACAAGAAGCTAGCCGAGAACGCAACCGACGAACTGTTCCTGCAACTGTTGGCGGACTTTGAAGCGAAGGGCACGGCGCTGTCACCGCAGTACCAATCGCCAACCCGGTATGCGCCGCGCCTGATGGCGAAGCACCCACAGGCAGGGGGCACGAACGAAGGCGGGTTCAAGCTTGCAATGGTTCGGCTGATGGCAGCGGGCCGCATCCGGGAGGCATCGGTGAGGATCAACCGGCGTGAGACGTTGACCCTATGCGCGGTGCCGAAATGACCTGCACAGCTATGCACAACTCCCGTGCAGCTAGCGTGCAACTCCGCGCAGCACCCCGCACAGCTTCCGTGCAACTCCCCGCGCAACTCCCGTGCAACTTGTGCGCGCAGTGTCCCCCATACCCCCTAGGGCTGGCGCCCGCCCACAGGAGCGGGGCGGGCCAGCCTGAATGCCTGCTGTGGGCATATTGGCGGAGTAACATTCCGCACAATATGACAGAAATTAATACAGAATTTGCCGCAATCGACGTTGCGGCCCTCATTTCGGCCAACATCATAACGAAGGAACGTTGAAAATGGCGAAGAGAAAGTTGGTGCCAGCGTCGCAACCGTTGCCGTTCAACCCCAAAGCGCATCCCATTGTCCTGAAGTTGATCGACGCTGCTGAAGTGTGGGCAATCCGCAATGGTGAGTGCGAAGCGCATAACGCTGAAGAGTGGCTCACCTGCCAGTATCTCTTATGCAGTGATAGCGTGTTGGCTCGCAGCCAATGCTTTCTCGAAAGTGAAGGTAGGATTGCCGCCGATATATTCCTTTATCAGCTTTCGAAATGCGCACCTTCGAAAGTCGTTATGGATTACCGAAGAAACGAACATATTTGCGCGATGCAATTGCATTGGCATACCCAAAGCTATTTTCGCAATTTTGATGCAGCATTGCAGCAAGCATACATCAGAGTTCTTCATAGTTCAGAAACTTTACAGCAAATCGACGATAGCGGGATAATCAAACTGGCCGTTCGATATTTCGCTGCGAATGATGTTCGCGCAGAGATTAATCGTGAACGTCGCCGCAGAGGTGCCACTTCCGACAGACTTATGATGCCGCAATCCCAAATCGAAGTTGCAAAAGTCCACTTCTCGCAATCACCGAACTTAATTGTGAACATTAATGCTGAACAATTGACGCTTTAGTTCATCGTATAGTTAATTATTGAAACTTTATTGTTGACGGGTATGGCGGGTTGCGGCAGTATCGGGCCTGTCGTCGCCCCATAAGTAGTTCTTAGGTGTATTATGTTCCGCCCGACCGATACTTCAGAGCAGCCGAATTCCGCCGCTGAGGTCGCGACCCCCGGCAAAACGCCCAAGGTGGTTCGTTTGCGCCTGGAAAACGTCAATGACGTGCAGCGGGCCTTGGCGCGGCTCATTCGGGGAACGCTGGCGGGGAAGTACAAGACCGAGGACCTCAGCCGCTATGCCAATGCGTTCTCGATCCTGGCGCGGCTCATGGAAGGCGGCGATCTCGAAAAGCGGCTGGCTGCGCTGGAGGCAGGCGAGCGATGATCAAGGATTTGCTTCGCCGCATAGCCAAGCTTGAAGCGCGCAAAAACAAGGGGCGCCGCGTCCCCAACGTTCTCAATTGCTACCATGATGAAACGCGCGAAACGGCTCTTGAGCAGTTCCGCAGGCGCTGGGGGCCAATCCCCAAAGAGCATAAATTTCTCGTCATCCGGGCTTACCGGACGGCGGACGAATTCCGGGCAAGGTTTCGAACGCAGCAAATCGAACTCCGCGCAATTGCTGCGAACCATTCTCACAAAGGAAGTTGAAAATGCCCGGTCTTGTCCAATCCGAAGAAGCTGAAAAGTTCATGAGCATGATGGTGCTGCCGCACCAACTCAATATCTCGCTTGGCGACCCTTCCAAGCACGACATTGAGACGGCTGCGTCCATTCGCCGCGCACATGGAATTGTCGTTGACGGCATCGAAAAGGTGTCGCGTTTGCCTGACGACGCTTCGCGCACCGAAGCCGAAAAGCATCATGTCGCCCGTCAGATCGCGCAGAAGACGGAAAAGGTGCTTGTCGCCACGAAGGGCTTCATTGAGCGTCGAGCAAGCGCTCTGACCGAAAGCGCCTCCGCTGACATTGACGCAACGTTCGAAACGAAGCTGGAGCGGCAGGCCATTCACGGCGAACTTCGCGCATATGTCCGCGATCTCGCCAAGAAGGGCGAGACGGCTACAATCCGCGATCTGATGAACGAAAGCCAGGAGGTCGCTTCGGTCGTCGTGCATTCTCCGCGCATTTTGCTTGGCCTTAACGAAAAGGTTCATTGGAACCTTCGGGAAGATGCGGTGAAGCGTTATCTTCCCAATGCGTATGCGAACCTGCAAAAGTCCATCGAACTCGACGGGGTTGCAGCGAAGTACGGCGACGTTATCCAGCGTATGCATCGCTCGCTATATCGCGGCGTTCTGGCCGACAAGTACGTTCGTACTCGCGTCGAGATTTGACCATGACGCTCGCGCAGACCCGGCTTGGCGAACTCGCAACTTGGCTGTCGCTGTCTTCGCGCTCGCGCAAGGCGCCCGTGTGGGGAACGATCCTCACCGGGCGCTATGCGTCGATTGTCCCTTACGATTTCAGCCTGCCGCCGCGCACGGACTTCGACGCGGAAGCCTTGCCGCTGTTCGTGTCGTCCGCGCAGGCCGAAGGCGTCAGCACTGGCCCAATCGAAATGGTCGCGCCCGCATCCCAGGTTCACATGCCGAACCGGCTCATTCACATCACCAAGAAGGCAGGCGTCGAATTGCCGCCGCTGGCCGTCGTTGGCCTGGACGACGCCGACGAACCGATTGCGGACGCTGTGCAGCGCCTCGGGGCCGATGCTGTGGACCTTGACGCCTATCCTCTGCTCTGCGCCCCTCTGTGGGCACTCAGCGAAGCCGAACGGGCCGAACTTGCCCACAAGCTGCCGGTGCTGCCGTGAGTACGCTCAACATCAAGGAACGGGCGATCATGGATCGGTGGGACGCCGGGGCTACCGTCGAGCGGATTTCGAGCGACCTGAATATGCCCGAGGACCGCGTGTTTTCGATCATCGGTGCTTATCGTATCACGGATGGCGAGATGAGGCGTCGGCGCCGGGATATGCAAGAAGGGTCCGCGAAGCTGCTTGCGGCAATCCTCAGTGTCCGAGGTGCCGCTGCCTGCTGAATTTGCCGCGCCGCTTTCTTCCTTTGGTCCGCGCGGTAAACGCTAACCCCCGATCCTTCCGCCGGGATCGGGGGTTGGTTTTTCTCGCTCTTTCAGTTGTTGAAAATGTAGTTCAGCTGTTCGATCGAAAGAGGCCCCATTTGCCCTTCGCGGATCGCATCAAATCGTTCGAGCAAGGCCCGATAACGCGGGAGCGACCCCGAACTATGACTATTTAGGCCCATGCCTGCTCGCTCTTGAAATCTGTCCAGCTGCTCTATTAGTACCTCCGCCACTGAATAGTGCGGGTCATTGTTAAGATCGAATCCCTCGAACTGCCTCAAATACTCATCAGGGAGTTCGGGCAATTGCTCTTCGGGAATTTGATCAATAGAATTATCTATTACCCTCCACATCGTCAGAATTTTGCAAGTTTCATCGATGACCTCTTGCTCAGTTGGATCGCCGCCGAAAATGCCAGGGCACTTCCATTCGATTGCCCACTCATCCTGATTTGCAAGAGCGCTTTTGATGAATGCGGGGTCAATATCGAATTGTTCCCCAGATTTTTCCATCAACTCAGCGAGCATGTAAGCGATAAGGCGTTCGCCGTCTGAAATCTGCATATTCAGCACTCCGGTTCAATGTTCGTGGAATTCTCGCGCAGCGCTTAATCTTGCAGGCGCTTATTCTCGATAACTTCGGCCAAATCACTGATCGCTGCGGCGACAATGGAATGGCCGTAGTCAGAGGCCATTGCCATTACGAGTTGGCTGACAAATTCCGGATTGTTCTCAGCAAATTCGTCGCCAAAATTCCGAGCCGTCAAGCGAAGTGCTTGGTTGAGGTAGACCTCAACCGTCATTCCAGCTTGGTTCATCAGTGTTTCAGGCGATGCGGTGATGCGCGTCATGGATTGCACTCCATTGTTGGCCGTTATGTTGGCCAATTCAGATAAGTGCGACCGAAGGCATTGTTTTTATTGAAGAACTGGCGGACAGGGTGGGATTCGAACCCACGGTGAGCTTGCACCCACGGCGGTTTTCAAGACCGCTGCCTTAAACCACTCGGCCACCTGTCCGCACTGGCCTTGCGCATAGAGAAACGTGCGCGGAGTGCAAGGTGGAATTGTGCGAGATTGGCGTTGCAGCCTGGTGAGGGCCAAGTTGCACGACCAAAGCCTGGTGGCTTGCGGCAATTTGCGTGGGAAGGCGCAGTGGGCCGGTTTGCAAACGCACAGCCTTGTGCGAAAACCAAGGGTAATGAAATTCCGATTCCGCTCCCTTCGCTCTGTCCCCCTCGCACTTGTGGCGACGGCGACGCTTGTTTCGCTTCCCAGTGTCACGGCCTGTGCGCAGGCGGAGAGTTTCCCGGCCTATATGGAGACCGTGGCACGGCATGCCCGAAGCGAGGGTGTCAGCGAGGCGACGATTTCCCGGACCTTGAGCGGACTGACCCCGAACCAGCGCGTGATCGAACTCGACACCGCACAGCCCGGGCGTTCGAACACGCCGCCGCCCATGTCCGGCTATCTGTCACGGCATTTGAGCTCCTCGATCATTTCGCGTGGCCGCGCCAAGTATCAGGGGCTGGCCTCGATCCTTCCCGGCATCGAGAGGCGCTACGGCGTTCCGGCCTCCGTGCTCTTCGCAATCTGGGGCCACGAGACCAATTACGGCGGCTATACCGGCAATTTCGATACCGCCCGTTCGCTGGCGACGCTGGCCTGGGAAGGGCGCCGCCGCGAGCTTTTCGAGGGCGAACTCATCGCGCTCATGAAGATGATCGACAGGGGCGTGCCAGCGTCCACTCTGAAGGGAAGTTGGGCCGGGGCCATCGGCAATCCGCAGTTCCTGCCCAGCGTCTACCTGCGCCTCGCCACTGATGGCGACGGCAACGGCACCATCGACATCTTCAACAGCTCGGCCGATACGCTGGCCTCGATCGCGCGTTATTTCCAGGACGCGGGCTGGCGCCCGGGCCGCCCTTGGGGTGTGCGTGCCTCGGTGCCCTCCGGCTTTTCGCTCGACCGCTATGACACGAAGCTTGAGGCACCCACCTGTGACCGGGTCCACGCGCGCCACTCGCAGTGGATGCCGGTCTCGCAGTGGAAGGCGCTTGGCGTTCAGCCGCAGTCCGCACTGGGTGACGAGGTGCTCGCCTCGCTGTTCCAACCGGACGGCCCGGGCACGCCAGCCTACCTGTTAACCGGGAATTATCGGGTGATCCTGCAGTACAACTGCTCGAACTATTACGCCCTCTCGGTCGGATTGCTTGCAGATGAGATTGCCCGTTAAGCGCACGCTGGCGCTGTTTGGAGGACTTGCGGGGAGCGTTCTTGCGCCTCATGTTCTGGCGCAGGACACCAATTCCGCGCGCACCGGCCCTGCCGCCGACTACCCGGTCGTGATCGGGGAGCCGTTCACCATCGGCGGGACCGTCTGGACGCCCCGGGACCAGCTCAACTACGATGCGGTCGGCATGGCGTCGGTGGCGGATGCGCAAACCTCCGGTGTCACAGCCGCGCACAAGACGCTGCCACTGCCCAGCTATGTCGAAGTCACCGACCTGCAAAGCGGGCGCACCATCCTCGTACGCCTGGAAGAGCGGGGGCCGCTGGCCAATTCGCACCTGATCGAACTCTCTCGTGGGGCAGCGCGGCAGCTGGGTATTTCGCCCGGTTCCGATACCCCCGTCCGGGTGCGCCGCGTCAATCCTCCCGAACCCGAACGTGCCGCGCTGCGCCAGGGTGGAGAAGCTCCGCGCCGGATGGATACGCCCCAAGGCTTGCTGGAGGTACTGCGCAAGAAGCTGGCGGGTCAGTCGCCACTGCTGCCTCCTCCCTCGACCCCACCCACGCCGCCCAAGCTGTCGCCCGAGATGATGGGGCAGGGCAGTGCCACCGCGTTCGCGACTGCGTTTCCCGCGCCCGCAGCAGAGCCCAGGCTCGCGCCGCAGCCCGGCCCGAGCCCACAGACAAGCGCTACGGCTCCATCGCCGACGGCATCGGCGAAGCCTGCAACTCCAGTCTCCCCGGCACCATCTCCTGCGAAAGCCCCGATTGCGCCCGCAGCCTCCGGTTTCGTGGTGCAGGTGGGGGCCTTTTCGGTCGAACCCAATGCCCGCAAGCTCGCGCAGACACTCGACGGCTTCGTCGAGAAACCCGGGCGTTTCTGGCTCGTGCGCATGGGCCCCTTTGACAACCGTGCAAAAGCGGGAGCGGCGCTGGAGACGGCGCGCAAGGCTGGCTATAACGACGCCCGAATCCTGCATCGGGACTGACGCGAGAAGTCAGGGTCGCTCGCCCGGCGGCAATCTTCGCCGTTCTCCCTTTGCAAAAGGCCTAGCATCGCGCCGGGACAGGGCGCGCCGGAGAAGCGGATCTTGAAGTCCTATCGTTCGTTTGCACGCGCGCAACGTGCCGTGCTTGCCATGGGTGTCGCGCTGGCGGCTGCCACGCAGGTCCATGCCGCCCCCAGCAACCCGAAACCACCCGAGGAACTGGCCCAGATCCCCGTCAGCATGCTCGTCGATCTGGGATCAGGGCAGGTTCTGGAACAGCGCCGGCCGGACATTCCCTTCCTGCCCGCCTCGGTGACTAAGGTGATGACTGCGTTCGTCGCCTTCGAGGAGATCGACGCCGGGCGCCTGCCGCTGGACCGGCGCTTCCAGATGGATCCGGAAACGGAGAAGGAATGGTGGGCCAAGGGCTCGACCATGTACATCACCCGCAACGACCGGCCCACCACCGAAGAACTGCTTCACGGCGTGATGACGGCCTCGGGCAACGATGCCTGCATTGTGCTGGCCAAGGGCTATGCCGGCAGCGTGTCGGCCTGGGTCGAGATGATGAACGCGGCCGCAAAGCGCATCGGCATGAGCCGCAGCCATTACAACACGCCCAATGGCTGGATGGACGAGGGGCAGACCTACGTCACCGCCAGCGACATGGTGAAACTGGCCGATGCCATGATCATGCGCCATCCCAAGCTCTACCGCGAATTCTCGGGCGTAAAGCAATACAAGTGGCGCGATGTCGTCATGCGCAGCCACGACCCCACGGTGGGCATCGTACCCGGCGCGGACGGCATCAAGACCGGCTACACGCTGGAGGCGGGCTACAACTTCGTCGGCACGGCCGAGCGTGAAGGGCGCCGCCTCGTCATGGTGCTCGCCGGATCGCCGACTTACCGCATCCGGGACGCAGCGGCGCGCAACCTTCTGGAATGGGGCTTCTCCGACTGGAGCGCGCGCCATCTCTTCGACATGGGACAGAGCGTGACCGACGCCAAGGTTCAGGACGGTGCCGAACTGTCAGTTCCGCTGGTTACCGACCGCGAGGTTCATGCGACGCTTCCCGCCAATGCGCCAGGACGCAAGGTGACGCTGACGGTCCACTACCAGGGGCCACTTAAGGCGCCGGTGACCAAGGGAGACCGGGTGGGCGATCTGGAAATCGCGGTCGAGGGACTTGCCCCGGGCCATGTGCCTCTGTTCGCCGGAGCCGACGTCGCCAAGGCCGGTACGCTGGACAGGCTGCGCAACGGGCTTATCAACATTTTCCGATGACCACAGGACGATTCATAGCGCTCGAAGGCGGGGAAGGGGCCGGCAAGTCGACCCAGGCCCGCCTCCTGGCCGAAGCCCTGCGCGCACGCGGGCTCGAGGTGATCACGACCCGCGAACCGGGCGGGACTCCGGGAGCCGAAGCCATTCGCGGCCTTCTTCTCAATGGCGTTGAAGGGGATACGGCGGGCTGGGGGGCACGCGCCGAGGCACTGCTCTTTGCCGCAGCCCGGGCCGATCACGTCGCGCGCCTGATCCGTCCGGCGCTGGAACGGGGAGCCTGGGTCGTCTGCGACCGCTATCTCGATTCCAGTCGTGCCTATCAAGGCGGAGGAGGGGGCGTCTCCGACACCGATCTCCTGACGCTTCACGCCTTCGGAAGCGAAGGGCTGCTTCCCGATGTCACCTTGCTGGTCGAGGTGGCCGCCGAGGAAGTGGTGCGGCGCCTGGCCTTGCGCGACACCGAAGGCTCGGACCGGATCGGCGGGCGCGAACAGGCTTACCACGACCGTGTCGCGGCCACGTTCCGCGCGCTGGCCGACGCTGATGAAGAGCGTTTCGCCCGCATCGACGGCAACGGTACGCCCGAGCAGATCCACGCGCGCATTCTCGAAGCCATCGCCCCCTTGTGCGAAGGAGCGGGAAAATGACGACAGGTGAATTCTGGGGCCAGGATGCCGCCTGGCAAGAATGGATGCGCGCCCTTGGCTCGCAGCGCATGCACCACGCCTGGCTTCTTGCCGGGGCACGTGGCCTTGGCAAGAAGGCTTTTGCCCGCGCGGCGGCCAGCGAACTTGTCGGCCATCTGCCCAGAAGTGAGATGGACGCAGAAGCGCACCCGGATATCCATGTCCTGACCCCGCTTCCGGCAAGTGACGACGACGCCAAGAAGAAGGCGGACGGCAAACCCTACCAGACCAAGCGCAACATCTCGGTCGACCAGGTGCGCGAGATGATCCGCAAGCTCGCGACCCGTCCGACGCTGGGCGATCGCCGCGCGATCATTGTTGATCCGGCTGACGATCTGGAAAAGGGCGCCGTCAACGCGCTTCTCAAGGTGCTGGAAGAGCCGCCTGCAGGGACCTACTTCCTGCTGCTTGCCCACCAGCCTGGACGTCTTCTGCCCACCGTTCGCTCACGCTGCCGCGTTCTGCGCTTTGCACCGCTGAGTGAAGACGCGCTCGGCGCCATGCTCGCGCGCGAGGCGCCCGAAGCGGACGATGCAGCCCGCCAGGCGGCCATTCGCGCGGCCCAGGGCTCGCCAGGACTTGCCCGGACATTCGTGGCGCAGGACCTTGGCGCCATCCACGATCTGATGGTGCGGATTCTCCAGAACGGCGACCGTGACTATGCGCTACGTGGCGGCCTCGCTCGTGAAATGGGGATGCGGCCGGCGCGTGATCGCCAACTGGCGGCTATTGAGCTCGCGCGCGCCGTACTTCTGGCCAAACTGGGCGAAACCGCCGGGCGCCAGCAACTCGCGATCATCGAGGCCTACCAGAGCCTCGGCCAGCTTCTGGTGCGCGCGCCGACCTACAATTTCGACGCCGGTGTCCTCATAATGGAGATTGGCGGGTTGCTGGCATCCTCGGCAATGCCTAGAGAACGTCGGGCCTAGGACACCTCGGGCCCGACGAACGCACGGCCTTCATTCACTCCGGACACAGAAAGTGTGACGCCGCCATGGGCGAGCCTTATTACATCACCACCGCCATTTCCTACCCCAACGGCAAGCCCCACATCGGCCACGCCTACGAGGCGATCGCCGCCGACGTGATTGCCCGTCATCGCAAGGCTGAAGGCTTTGATGTCCGTCTCCAGACGGGCACCGACGAGCACGGCCTCAAGATGATGCAGAAGGCCCGCGATCTCGGGACGACCCCCGCAGAACTTGCTACGGAAATGTCCGGATATTTCCGTGAGATGTGCGATGCTCTCAACGTCGATTATGACGTATTTATCCGTACCACAGAGCCGCGCCATCACGAGGCAACGCAGGAGCTGTGGCGCCGGATGGAGGCCAAGGGTGACCTCTACCTCGACCGCTACGAGGGCTGGTACTCGGTGCGCGACGAGGCCTATTACGACGAGAGTGAACTCGTCGAAGGGGACGGGGGCGCCAAGCTCTCTCCGCAGGGCACGCCGGTGGAATGGACCGTCGAGGAATCGTGGTTCTTCCGCCTGTCCAAGTATCAGGACAAGCTGCTCGAGCTCTACAACAGCGGCGACTTCATCCGCCCGGAAAGCCGCCGCAACGAGATCGCCCGCTTCGTCGAAGGTGGCCTTCGCGATCTCTCGATCTCCCGCACCAGCTTCGATTGGGGCGTGAAGGTACCCGGCTCCGACAACCACGTCATGTATGTCTGGGTCGATGCCCTGACCAACTACCTGACGGGCCTGGGTTTCCCGAACGAGGAAGGCGACTACGCGCGCTACTGGCCAGCGAGCCTGCACCTTATCGGCAAGGATATCGTGCGGTTCCACACGGTCTACTGGCCCGCCTTCCTGATGAGCGCGGACGTACCCGTGCCGCAGCAGGTCTTCGGCCACGGCTTCCTCTTGAACCGCGGCCAGAAGGAATCGAAGTCGGTCGGCAACGTGACCGATCCGATCGCGCTCGCCGAGACCTTCGGTGTCGATACGCTGCGCTATTTCTTCCTGCGCGAAGTGGCCTTCGGCCAAGACGGCTCGTGGTCGCCCGAGGCCATTGTCACGCGCTGCAACGCCGAGCTTGCCAACAGCTTCGGCAACCTGGCTCAGCGAAGTTTGTCCATGATTTTCAAAAACATGGGCGGCGAAATTAAGTCCGATTTGGAGCAATCCGAAGCGGACGCGGCGCTTTTCGAAGCGGTGGCATCGGGCATCGCCAGCATGCGCAAGGCCTTCATGGACCTTGCGTTCAGTGATGGTCTTGATGCCTGGATGAAGGCGGTCTTTGCCTGCAACCAGTATGTCGACGAACAGGCACCCTGGGCCCTGCGCAAGACCGATCCGGCACGCATGGAAGCCGTTCTGATGACGCTCTTCCAGGTCGTGCGCGATCTCGCCATTGCGGTCCGACCCGTGGTTCCCAGCGCCATCGACGCGCTGCTCGACCAGATGGGTGTCGCGCCCGATGCGCGCGGCTACGAGGCGCTCGAGAAGACCGACTGGTTCGCGGTTCTGGCGGCCTCGGACTATGCCGTTGAAAAGCCGCAGGGCGTGTTCCCGCGCCTCGAACTGCCCGACGATCAGGCTGAAGGTGACGCGGCCTGATGCTCATCGATTCCCACTGCCATCTCGAATACGAGGGCGTGGTCGAGGACCAGACCGGTGTTCTCGACCGCGCCCGTGCGGCCGGTATCAAGGGCTTCCTCAACATTTCCACCCGCCGCAGTGAGTGGGAGAGGGTGGTCGGAACGGCCGAGCGCGAGCCCGATGTCTGGGCCTCGGTCGGCATCCACCCGCATGAAGCCGACGCTCACGCCGACCTCGGCGCTTCAGCGCTTCTGGAAGCGGCCGCCCATCCGCGGGTGATCGCGATCGGTGAAACCGGGCTCGACTATTATTACGACAAGTCGGACCGTGAGGTGCAGCAGGACCTGTTCCGCACGCACATCGGCGTGGCGCGCGAGACGGGTCTGCCGATCATCATCCATACACGTGATGCTGAAGAGGACACCGCCCGCATCCTTCGCGAGGAGATGGAGAAGGGCGCATTCCCCGCGCTCATCCACTGCTTCACGGCCAGCGCCGGATTCGGCCGAACCGTTCTTGATCTGGGCCTCACGATCAGCCTTTCGGGGATCGTCACTTTCAAGAACGCGAAGGATCTTCAGGCGTTTGCGAAGGACGTGCCGTCGGACCGCCTGCTGGTGGAAACGGATTCCCCGTTCCTGGCGCCGATCCCGCACCGCGGCCGCAAGTGCGAACCGGCCTTCACGGCGGACACCGCGCGTTTCGTGGCGGATCTTCGCGGCGAGAGCCTCGAGGAACTGGGCGCGAATACCACGCGCAACTTCTTTGCCCTGTTCACCAAGGCGAGCCCGGTGGAGCAGGGGGCATGAAGGTCACCATCCTTGGCTGCGGCACCTCCACGGGGGTTCCGCGTCTGGGCGGTGAATTCGGCGCCGACTGGGGGCATTGTGACCCCAAGGATCCGAAAAACCGCCGCACCCGCGTTGCGATCCTGCTCGAGAGCGATGCGGGCAAGCGCATCCTC
Source organism: Novosphingobium mangrovi (assembly GCF_022818885.1). Classification (NCBI taxonomy): domain Bacteria; kingdom Pseudomonadati; phylum Pseudomonadota; class Alphaproteobacteria; order Sphingomonadales; family Sphingomonadaceae; genus Novosphingobium; species Novosphingobium mangrovi. Next base: position 440,950 of record NZ_JALHAT010000003.1, read on the forward strand.
GTAGATACGCCCACCGATCTGCGCGCCCAGCTTCTGGCCAATGACGTCCATCGCCTTGATGCCGTTTTCTGGACCCACGATCACGCCGATCATTGCCACGGCATCGATGACCTTCGTCCGCTGCGCTATGGCCGGGCCGGTCCGATTTCCGGCTTTGCCGCCTCCGAAACCGTGCGCCGCCTGCGCCAGCGCTTCGGGTACGTCTTTGCAGGCCAGTACGGGTATCCAACGCTCGTCTCGCTGGAGAACCTCGACAACCTGAGGCTGTGCGAAGGCTATCGCGTGGAGCATACACAGATGCCGCATGGCCCGGCACAGTCGACGGGATTCCGTTTCGATTGTGACGGAAAATCAGTTTGTTACATGACGGACTTCAGTGAAATTACGAGGGACATGGTGGACCTTTGTGAAGACGCCGATCTCCTTGTCGTGGACTGCCTGCGGCGTGATCCGCATCCCACGCACGCGCATCTGGGCATGTCGCTGGAGCTCGCTGATCGGGCCGGGGTCGGTCGCACCGTGCTGACGCATCTCGACAAGAGCATGGACTACGCCACGCTTTCGGGCGAAGTGCCCGAAGGTGTCGAAGTCGCCTACGACGGCATGGTGATCGCGCCGTGAACCTGATGGCGACCCTGGCGTCCATCGTGGCCATCGGGTGCTGTCTGCTGCTTGTCAGTCAGCACTCGGGGTTGCGGGAGTTGGGGCCTGCGCGTTTCATCCGTCTGGCGCTGATCTGGGCCGTCCTGATCGTTGGTCTGGTTCTCGTGATTCAGGTACTTAATAGCGGGGCATGAGCGCCGGGATGAGCCCAGCAGTTCAGCCTTTGCTCTCAATATAATTTAACATAATATATATTATCTATCTTGGCGTGTCGCCGGATCAAAGAGCCCTTCGCGCCGCTTCTGCCACATCCAGCGGTGAGCCTTCCGCGCAAACGCTACGCCATTCCCTCAGATCGCCCGGATCCGTGTCAAGCTGGCGTTCTAGCACCTCGACATTCGCGTCCGAGGCATCGTTGATGCGCTGTTCGACACGAGTGCGAAGGACTTCGCGTGATGCCTCAAGCCACAGGCCATCAAATGGCACACCGACCTTGTCCGCGAGTTCGACCAGCGTCTGGCGTTCACTTGCGCGAGCGAAGACACCGTCGACGATGACGCTGCTTCCGGCGCGCAAGGTCTGTTCGGCCAGGCTCAGGAGCCCGGCATAGACGGCGTCGGAATTTGCCCGGCTGTAAGCCGATTCTGGCAGACGGGTCTCGGGCGCGACACCGGCCAATTTCTTGCGCAGGACATCGGTACGCAGCCAGCGCGCACCGGGTACGGCTCCCAATTCCGAAGCAAGGTGCGCTGCAAGCGTCGATTTTCCCGTGCCGGAGAAACCACCCACCGCAACGAGACGAGCCAGTGACGGTTTCAGGAAATCCCGGGCTGCCGCCAGATAGCTCCTGGCCTCCTGTTGAAGCGCGAGCCCCCTCTCCTGGTCACGCGCCTGCGTTGATTGTGTTGCCAGCACGTGCGCACGTACGGCCGCGCGCATTGAAAGAAACAAGGGGAACAAGGCCGGCGCCTCCGCGTCCATCTCCACCCGATCAAGATAGCGATTGGTCAGAAGCGAGGCGAGCTCGTGACGGCCCCGATGCCAGAGGTCCATGACCGCGAAGGCAAGGTCGTACAGCACGTCACTGATCGCGAATTCGTCATTGAATTCAAGGCAGTCAAACGGTGTCGGGCGCCCTTCCCACACGCAGATGTTGCCAAGATGGAGGTCACCGTGGCCATGCCGTACCCAACCTTTGGCGGCGCGGGCGCGCAGGATCGGGCTTACCCGCTCGAGCTCCGCAAGGCTCTCGTCCAGCCAGCTTGCGCAAGCCTCAGGATCGAGAACTTCCGTGCCTGTGGCCGCCATGCTCTGCCGATTGCCCTCGATCACCCGGCGCACACGGCTGACGCCGTCATCCTCTACCGGATGGGCGTCATGTTGATGAAAACGGGCGATGGTGTCGGCAAGGTCGCGAACCATCAGAGGTGCGAGCCGCCCTTCCCTCGCCATAGTTGCCAGCAAATCGCGATCCTGGAAACGACGCATGACGACGACCCAATCGAGAACTTCGGGACCACTTTGCAAGGCTGTCCCGAATGCCAGGCTTGCGTCGGCGCGCTCCACGATCGGCAGAACGTCGAGGTAGAGGGCTGGCGCGGTACGGCGGTTCAACTCCAACTCACGCAGGCACACCGCGTGGCGCTTCTCCAGGGTCGAGAAGTCGAGGTAGGAGAAACGCACGGCACGTTTGAGCTTGTAGGCCCTGTCCGAAGCGAGGAACACGCTGGCACCGTGCGTGTCCACGCGCTCGACCGGCTCGCCATGCGTCGCTGGATCGGCGAGGAAGGCCAGCACGCGGGCCTGCGGATCACGCGACTTGTCGGCGTTGGAAGTATCCATGCTCGAATGATGGCATAGGCCCACGGCTTACGCCATGTCCCAGATCAAGGTGCGCGCATGACCTCTGCCGCCTTGAGAATGGCCCGCTCGATGCGCGGATAGGTGCCGCAGCGGCACAGATTGGTGATGCTGGCCCGGACCGTCTCTGCGTCAGGCTCGGGCGTTTCGGCAAGGAAAGCGGCGGCGGCCATGATCATGCCGCTCTGGCAATAGCCGCACTGGGGCACCTGCTCCTCGAGCCAGGCCTGCTGGAGCGGGTGCAAGGCATCCTCTTCGTCCGGGCCTGACAGGGACTCGATGGTGGAGATGGCCTGACCTTCCTCCACGGCGGCAAGCGGCATCTGGCAGCTGCGCACGGCCATGCCGTCGATATGGACCGTGCAGGCCCCGCACATGCCGATGCCGCAGCCGTACTTGGTGCCGGGAAGATCGAGATCCTCGCGCAGAACCCAGAGCAGTGGTGTGTCCTCTTCCACCTCGACCGTTCGCCGAGCGCCGTTTACGAGCAGGCTTTTCATCGTGATAGCGTCCTTCAGATCGTGAGTGTGCGGGAGATGGGGAGCGCGCGGATGCGGGGCCCTCCAGCATCGACAATGGCGTTGGCAAGCGCGGGCGCGACGGCAGGCGTTGAAGCCTCACCGACATTCCCGGGCTGGTCACTGCCGGGCATGAGCGCGACCTCGATTGGGGGCACGTCCATCATCATCGGCAGGCGATAGTCGGAGAAGTTCCGCGCCGTGGGCGCGCCGTCGGCAAAGTGGACCTCGCCCCACAGGGCGGCCTGGAGGCCAAAGACAATGCCGCCGCTGACCTGTCCCTCCACGCTGACCGGATCGATCATGAGCCCGCAGTCGCACGCGCAGGCAATTCGCGTGAGGCTGAGGTTGTCCCCCGAAAGCGCAACCTCGATGCCGACCGCGCAGAAATTGGCTTCGGTATAGGCCAGCGCGATGCCGCGTCCGGTGCCCTTGGGCCTTGGCGCATCGAGGCCGATCATCTGAGCCGCACGGGTGAGGACAGGCGTAATTCGCGGATGCCCATCCAGAAGACGCAGGCGCAGCTGCAACGGGTCCTGGCCGGTTTCCTGTGCGATCTCGTCGATGAAGCTCTCCATGAAGAAGCTGTTCTGCGAGAGCGAGACCGAACGCCAGAAGCCAACCGGTACGCCCATGTCGACGCGGTGGCTTTCCGCATAGCGCAGGGGCTCTGCATAGGCCTCGTAGACCAGCTTGCCCGCGCTCATCGGGTCGGCCATGTCGCCCAGGATATCGCCGCGACCGTGGTAGGCCATGATCGACTGTCCGGCGACCGCGGACTTCAGAGCGGCAACGCGCCCGTCCTTCGCCAGGGCAGCCCGTGAGCGGGCGATGAAGGCCGGGCGATACTGGTCGAACGTCATGTCCTGCTCGCGCGGCCAGATCGTCTTGACCAGCTGGCCTGGCACGCCCTTGGCGGCCTCGATGGCAACGCCAACGAAGTCGGTCCCCCACTTGCGGCCAAAACCGCCGCCCACATAAGTCAGTTCGACCCGTACGTCTTCAAGCGGCAAGCCCGAGAGCTTGGCGCCCAGCGTGCGGGCGCTTTCCGGGTCCTGCAGCGGGCCGCGCACGAAGAGGCTGGTATCATCCATGCGCGCGGCACAGCAGATCGGCTCGAGCGTCGCGTGCGCCAGGAACGGCACCTCGTACTCGGCTTCGAGCACGCGGTCGGCCTGTGCGAACGCCGCCTCGACCGCGGGCTTGTCCGGCATGATCGGACGGCCGGGGAAGCCGCTGCCTTTCTCGAACTCGGGAAAGACCCGGGGCTCTATCGTGGTAAATGCCTCGCGCAGACGCGAGCGGATGGTGTCATCGTCGAGCCCGGCAATGGGGGATGACGTGACCGTCAGAGTAATGGCCTCGGCCGCGGTCTTTGCCCTCCAGAAACGGTCGGCCACGACCACGACGCCTCCGGTCACCGGCACCACGGCGCGCACGCCCGGACGAGACTCGGCATCGTCCACGCCGGCAAAATCGAAAGTCGCTTCCGGGTGCGGGGCAAGCACGGGCACACCGACAAACATGCCCTCCTCGCGCACGTCGATGCCGAATTCCGCGTTTCCGTTGACCTTGGGGAGAAGATCCTTGCGTACGCTCGTACCACCGATGATCCGGAACTCGGAAACCGGCTTGAGAGGAACTTCGGCGGGGACAGGCAGCGCCGAGGCTGCGCGCGCAACATCGCCAAAGCCGAGTGTGCGGCCGCTTGCGGAATGGGAGATGGTACCGCCCGATACAACGAGTTCGCCTTCGTCAGCGCCCAGGCGCTGCGCAGCAGCGCGCGTGAGCATGATCCGGGTCGCTGCGCCCAGCGTTCGCATCGCGGTGTAATAGCCCATGACCGAGGTGCTGTTGGCCGTCATTTGTTTGCGCGAGAAAGGATTGGCGAAGGCCGGATCGGCCCAGGGCAGGTCCACTTCGAGAGCCGCCCAGTCGCATTCCAGTTCCTCGGCGACCATGCGGGCAAGCGCTTCCTGCGTGCCCTGCCCCAGTTCGGAGGACGGCACGATCAGACGGACGAGGCCCGCCGCATCAATGCTGAGCATGGCGCCAAAGCGGGCCTTGTCGGGGGCGTGCGCCGCCTCGGCGGCGCGCCCTTCCCGCGGGATGCCCAGCACGAAGCTCGCCGCAGCAAGGCCAAGCGCGCCTGCAAAGCCACGGCGCGACAGATTGAGAATGGCGGGCATGGCCGTCACTGGATGTCTCCCTCGATATCGCGCGCCACGCGCAAGCCAAAGATCCAGGTAACCTGATCCACCGGATCGCGCCCACGCCAGGACACGCGGTTGCGGAACGGTGTGCTGATCCAGCTGCCGCCGCGCACCGCCCGCAAGGGACATTCCTCGGCATCGACGTAAGGCCGACCATCGCGCGCCGCAGCGCTGGGATAAGGCGCCGCGTAGCAGTCCTGGGTCCACTCCCAGACATTGCCGATCATATCGTGGAGCCCGAAGGCGTTGGGCGCGTAGCTGCCCACAGGGGCGGCCCCGCCGTGCCCATCGTGGCAGGCGGCACGGGGCAAGGCTGTGCTGTCGCCATCCGCTTGGCCGCCAAAGACCGGGATCATACCACTGGCGGCGCCGTCCTCGTCGAGCATGTTGGCCTGGCGGCATCCCTCGTCAGGGCTCTGGCCCCAAGGGTAGTCTTCCTGCGAGCCGGCGCGGGCCGCATATTCCCACTCGGCCTCGCTCGGCAGACGGTAATGTGCGCCGGTGCGCGCGCTCAGCCAGGAGAGATAGGCCTGCGCATCGTTCCAGGAAATGCACACGACCGGCATTTGCGGGGCTCCGTCACCGGCGCCAAGGCCCGGGTGACGAAAATCGGCCGTGGGCGTCTTGGCCACGGTCCCGCGCTCGGCATTGAGCGAGCGGCAATCGGCGGAAGGGATATGTCCGGTCTCCTCTACGAAGAGAGCATACTCCTGGTTGGAGACCTCGAACCGGCCGAGCGCGTAGGGACGCGCAAGCGCGATCTCACGGACCGGGCCTTCGGGGCGTCCTTCCTCGCCGGCATCGGCACCCATCCGGAAACGTCCCGGAGCAATCGCAACCATCTGCGGGCACCCTTGCGCGCAGTCGGTGAAAACCTCGCCCGCCTGGCGCGGCTGCGCAGGTGTAGCCTTGGCCATTCCACCACCACCCATCACGGTCCCCAGGATAAGGAGCGCTGCAGCCCCCTGCTGCACACGACCTGCCCTCATGCGATAAAACTCCCCCTCCCGGACAGGGCCGCACCTATCTGCGGCCTCTGCCCCACATTTCGTCCCGATCAGGCGCCGACGAGCGTGACCGACACCTCGGCCAGCCCTTCGCGCAGCTTCTTGGCTTCGGCGTATTCGGGCGAGTTCCAGAAGGCGAGCGCGGCCTCGCGGTCCTTCCACTGGGTGACCACGACCGAAGCGCCGTCTTCGCCCGGACCTTCGAGCACGGTGCCGCCGGGGCCACGGATGATGTATTCGCCGCCGTACTGCGCCTGGATCTTGGCGGCCGCCTGCGGATAGCCCGAGGCCATGAAAGCATCGCGGTCGGGGACGCGGGCGGTGACGATGAGCCATGCGGCCATGTGGATATACTCCCTTTTTTCGGTTTCGCTTAGCCGCAGTGATCCCCTTCACTTCGGGTTTTGGAAACAGGGTGCTTGTGGCGCTATCCGCAGGGCGGATGAATTGCTCCGGCTTTCCCCATCGCCCGGCAAACCATCGACATTGCGCGACGGTAGCGCGAATATGACCTAGAACTATATCTTTTAGTCGGATAGGTCTCCCCCATCGGTGCATTGTCGCCGCCGCGCGCTGCGCTTCCTTGCGAAGCGGGAGCCCCCACAAGTTGCGAAAAGAGGTAAGATCCAGATGAGCATCGTCGGCACCAAGATGGTCAGCGACGGCAAGACCGCCCGCCAGATCTTCGAGGAAGTCATCGCCAACCCCACCCGCGCGAAGTTCGGCTTCGGCGAGAAGCTGGCGATCGTGAACGTGGACTTCCAGAACGCCTATACCCGTATCGACGAGTTCAAGACGGCGTACGAGACCGATCCGCGCCAGATCGAGTACACCAACACGATCTCGCGCCTTGCCCGCGAAAAGGGCATGCCCGTGATCTGGACCCACGTCGCCTACGCCGAGGACGCGAGCGATGCCGGCGTCTGGGGCACGCGCACCGACACTCCGGACTCGCTCCAGAACATCAAGTACGATTCGCGCCGTCATGCGTTCGATGATCGCTGCGAGATCGATCCGGCCGACATGATCTACACCAAGCGCATGCCGTCCGCCTTCTTCGAGACGCCGTTGCAGAGCCTGCTTGTCTGGCACAAGGTCGACACGGTCATCGTCACCGGCGGTTCGACCTCGGGCTGCATCCGCGCGACGGCCGTCGACAGCCTCAGCCGCGGCTACCGCACCATCGTCCCGATCGAGACCTGCGCGGACAAGCACGAGAGCTACCACTTCGCCAATCTCACCGACCTGCACCTCAAGTACGCCGACGTAGAGCCGGTGCAGACCGTGATCGACTGGCTGGAGGCGAAGTAATGAACGAGGGCGAAAAGGACCCTGGCCTCTACGACTTCGCGCCCTATCGCGGGCGCAAGCCGTTTGCCTGGCCGGGCGACAAGAAGGTCGCGGTCTGGATCTCGCCGAACCTCGAGTTCTACGAGATCGACCCGCCGACCAACCCGCACCGCAAGTCCTGGGCGATGCCCCACCCCGACGTCGTGCGCCAGTCGCACCGCGACCACGCCAACCGCGTCAGCCACTGGCGCATGGCCGAAGTCATGTCCAAGCACGGCTTCCCCGGCTCGGTCAGCCTCTCGGTTGCGTTGTGCCAGCACCATCCCAACGTGGTCGAGGATGCCAACCAGCGGGGCTGGGAGTTCTTCAGCCACGGCATCTACAACACCCGCTATTCCTACGGGATGGACGAGGCGCAGGAACGCGCGATCATCGAGGATTCGATCAAGACCGTGCGCGATGCGACCGGCCAGACGATCCGCGGATGGCTGGCGCCCGCTCTCACCCATACTCCGCGTACGCTGGACCTCATCGCCGAGTATGGTCTCGACTATACCTGTGACCTGTATCACGACGATCAGCCGCAGCGCGTGAAGACGAAGACCGGCGACCTGATCTCGATGCCCTACAGCCTCGAGGTCAACGACCACTACGGCTTCTTCGTCTACAACATGAGCCCGCGCGAATACGCCGACACGCTGATCCGCCAGTACGAGCGCCTTGCCGCCGAGCCTTCAGGCACGGTCATGTGCATTCCGCTTCACTCCTATCTCATCGGCCAGCCTCACCGCATCGGTCCCTTTGAGGACGTCCTGAAGCACATCGCTGCCGATGCCGGAGACGGTGGACGCGCGTGGATCACGCGCTCGGGCGACATTGCCGATGCCTGGCGCGCCATTCACACGAAGGAGGCGTAAGATGAGCCTCGATCCCGAATACCTCGAATACCCCAAGCGCGGCCTTGGCTACGATCACGACCTCTTCCCCTATTCGGTGATGGAGGAGCGCAAGCCCCTCGCCTGGCCCGAGGGCAAGAGCGTCGCGACCTGGATGGTGGTGAGCCTCGAATGGTTCCCGATCACGCCGGAAAGCACGCCCTTCAAGGCGCCCGGCCACATGCAGACCGCCTACCCCGACTATCGCCACTACACCGCGCGCGAATACGGCACGCGGGTGGGCTTCTACCGCCTGCTCGACGCCTTTGCGAAGGCGGACGTGAAGGTCTCGGTCGCGGCCAATGCGGCGATTGCGCAGCGCTATCCCAGCGTCATCCGCGATATCGTCGATGCAGGGCATGAGATCATCGCCCATTCGAGCGACATGAACGGCACCATCGCCTCCACCCTGCCCGTCGAGGACGAGCGCAAGCTCATCACCGAGAGCGTCGCGATCCTTTCCGACGTGGCCGGGGTCAAGCCGCGCGGGTGGCATTCGATTGCCCGCCAGCAGAGCTTTGCGACGATGGACCTGCTCAAGGAAGCGGGCATCGAGTACTGCTGCGACTGGGTCAACGACGAGCTTCCCTACGTCTTCAACAACGGCGTCGTGAACATCCCGCTCAACCATGAACTGTCGGACCGCCAGATCATCAACGTGCAGCAGCAGTCGGCCGACAGCTACGCGCAGCAGATGCTCGACGCGCACGACTGGCTGAGCGCCGAGGCCAAGGTCCATGGCGGGCGCATGCTGCCCATGCACCTCACGCCCTACATCATCGGCCTCCCCTACCGCATGGATGCCTTCGAGAAGCTGCTGGGCGATCTCAAGGCGCGTGAGGGCACGTGGTTCGCACGGGGCTGCGACATTCTCGACCAGTTCAGGAGCCAGATGTGAAAGCTTACGTCCTAGGAACGCAGGAAGGTATTTCCTCGCTGACGCTCACCGAGCGCCCCGATCCGGTCGCAGGCCCCGGCGAGGCGGTGCTCAAGGTGCGCCTTGCCTGCCTCAACAACCGTGACATCCAGATCCTTGAAGGGCGCTACGGTGCGAAGAAGGCGGAGGACCGCATTCCTCTCGCCGAGGGACTCGGCGAAGTCGTCTCGGTGGGTGACGGTGTCACGCAGGTTGCCGTGGGCGACCGCGCGGTGTGCCCGCACTTCGTCGCCTGGCACGACGGCCCGTTCGACATGAGCTACTTCGGCAAGGACCTGGGTACCTTTACCGATGGCTGGGCCGCCGAGTACATCAAGGTGCCGGCAGGCGCCCTCGTCAAGGTCCCTGAGGGCCTCTCCGATGAAGCCGCCGCCCCGCTTGCCGCCGCCACGCTGACGGCCTGGCACGCGGTGTCGGTGATTGGCGAGGTCAAGGCGGGCGATCTTGTCCTCGCGCTGGGCACCGGCGGGGTCTCGATGGCCGCGCTGCAGATCGCCAAGGCCAACGGCGCCTTCGTCGCGATTACCTCGTCGAGCGATGAGAAGCTCGAAGAGGCGCGCAAGATGGGCGCCGACTACACCGTGAACTACCGCACCCACGCTGATTGGGCCGCCGAACTGCTCAAGCAGACCGGCGGACGCGGCGCGGACATCATCGCCGAGACCGGCGGCCAGCACACCCTACCCCAGTCGATCAACGCGGCAGCCTGCAACGCACGCGTCGTCCTGATCGGTGTCGGCAGCGCCGATGGCCCGCTGCCCAACTACGGCGCGATCATCGGCAAGAACCTTGTCATCAAGGGCATTGCCTCGGGCAGCCGCGGGATGCTGGTGAACCTGCTGCGCGCAATGGACGCGAACGGCTTTGCGCCGGTCGTCGACAAGACCTTCGCCTTCGAGGACATGGCAGAGGCTCTGGAATACCTGAAGTCCGGGGGACATCAGGGCAAGGTGATGGTCAAGGTCTCCTGACCTGACGCATCCCGGAAGGGAACCTTCGACGGCTCCGGTGCCCCATCTTACTGGGTGCCGGGGCCGTTCAGGTCCATGCGGATGTGGAAACGATCCGCGCGGTAGTGCGCGTAGGTAAGCATGAACGGCCGGTCGTCCGCGTCGTAGGACACACGCGTGATACGCAGGATCGGCGAGTTCAGTTCGACGCCCATCGCATCGAGCATTTCGCCGAAAGCCAGAACGGCGTTGATGATCTGCTCGGCGTGGCGCAAGTGGACGCCAACGGGCTCCAGCAGTTTCAGGATCGGCGCCTTCTCCAGCCCTTCGCGGGTGACGTAAGGCTCCAGATCCTCGGGCACATAGCTCACGATGAAGCCAATATTGACGCCGTCGACCGCGCGCACGCGCACGATGCGTACGACCGGCGTGCCCGGATCGACCTGCAGACTGGCCGCAGCACGCGCAGGCGCCGGGACCTTCTCGACGGTCAGGACCTTGATCTCGCTCCCCTCGCCCATGGCCAGGAGCGATCCGTAGGCCTGGTCGATATTTGCCTCGATGGGCTTGGACGGCGACTTGAAGATGACGCGCGTGCCGACGCGGCGCTTGCGCTCAACGTAGTTCTGCTCGGCAAGGTCGTTGAGGACACGGCGCGCGGTGATGCGCGAGACATCGTACGTCTCGGCCAATTCCTGCTCGGTCGGCATCGCGCTCCCGAAGGGGCGCTGGCCCGAGAGAATCTCATCGCGCAGGAAGAGGTAGATCTGGTGATAGAGGGGAACTGCCCCTTCGCGATCAAGCACGTTCTGACTTGCCCCTGTGCAAGGCCCCCTCACCCCTGCACGAATTCGTGCGGAAGCGACGCAGCGTAAACCGTAAATTTCGCGCTCGTCAGGGGCTTAGTCAACCCGTCCCGGCACGCTGTCCCCTGAGACCTCGCGTGCCGGAACGGATCGGACGCGCGCTTAGCGTTCGAGTTCGACCAGTTCGTACCAGGTCTGCATGTAGCCGCCGACGCCGCCCTGGACGAAGATCGCGTCCTCATCGGCCGTCACCCACATCTCATAGGGCGGGTGCGCTTCGCCCGAGACGCCGACCATGTCGCCGTCATCGTCGGTGAACTGGAACTTGTGGCATTCGAAAGTGCCTGCGGGCACGGTCACCGTCTCGTCGCCGACATAGCCCAGCTGAAGCGTCGTCTCGGCGATCAGCGGCGGTGTGGCGCCACGGTGGTCGGGCGACGGCAGGAAGCAGCGGAACGGACGGCTATGAAAGCCCTTCGAGCGGTCGATCTTGCGGGTGATGTAGGCATCCGCGACGATGGGGTGCGTCCCGAAGCCGTCGAACGCGCCGCCGATCTTCTTCGACTGCGAGACACGCCCGATCGAGGGCCCATAGCTTTCACACTCGATGGTGTCCTCGCCGATGATGAAGAGACCCGCCCCCATGAACTCGTCGCCTACCGTGAGGCGCACGAGGCAGTCCATCGGACGGTCGTTCTCATCGAGGCTATAGGTGATGTCACGCATGACCGTGGGATTGGGCTCGTCGATCTCGCAGTGCGCGCGCAGGGTCTTCTTGCCGTCCGAGTGGTGGGTCCACATGAAGGTTTCGCGGCCACGGTCGGCCCCTTCACGACCTTCCTTGCGCGAGGTGTACTGGATCTTGCCGGTAATGGTGCGATGCTTCTGCAAAATCGGCTCCTGTGTTCTTGGAAGATGGATCGGTTGGATCAGTGGAAACTCAGCGCACGCTCACAACGGGGTGGCGATGCCGAGGAACGAGGCGATGAGGACGGCGGCCCAGAGCGTCATCACGGTGGGCTGCGTCACGGCCAGAACACCCGCGATGGTCTTGTCGCCTTCGGGGCTTGCGCCGTTCTTGGCGAGATCGACGATGGCCGGGATCAGCGGCACCAGCTGGCGCCGCACGAGCAGGCCAATGAAGATGCAGAAGGCCAGCACCAGCAGCTTGAGCGCGATGAAGAGCGGCAGCGTGACGGCGCCGACAAGCCCGGCAACACCGCCTGCGACGAGCGCGGCGAGGACGATATAGCGAATGGCAAGGTCGATCTGCTTGTAGGTCTTGCCCGCAGGCCCATGGAGGATGTGAACCGCCCAGGCGAGCGCGAGCCAGGCCAGCCCTGCCACCCACACGCCGGTCACCGCCAGGCCCGACACGGCAAGCCAGCCTTTCATCGCGGCCAGTGTGAAGCCGGTGGGAAAGGCCAGGATCAGCGCGGTGCGCGGGGCCATGTCGATGTTGTTGAGGATGTGCAGCGCGAGCAGGCGCTCGGGCACGGTCCGCTTGGGATCGACAAGGAAGCGCGAGGAATAGAACGCGCCAAGGTCACCACCCAGCCAGTAGATCGGGATCAGCAGGTGCAGCAGGGTGAGAAGTGCAAGAGTATGGTCCATCTCAGATCGAGCCCCCTTCGATCACTTCGAGAAGCGCGCCTTCGGGCGTCAGCAGAATGCCCGTGCGCTTGCCAGCATAGAGCGGCCCTTCACGCACCACCGGCGCGCTGGCCCAGTGGCCTTCAAGGCGCGCGAAGTCGGGGTGCAGCATGGTCGTGATGGCAACGCCGGGTGGAAGGTCGCCCGCGTGCTTTTCGCGCACGGTCGCCTCGGCCGGATACTGGTCGATCTCGAGGAAGGTCTGGCCCGCGCCGCGTGCGGTCACGATGGCCGTCTTGGTCTCGGGATCGAGGTCGAAAGCCTGGTTGATCATCGAATAGCGGATCGGGACCGGATCGATCACGGGAAGGCCCAGTACGTCCTCCACCCACTTCACGCTCGCGGGCAGATCGTGGCTGGCCAGCACCATGATGAAGGGACGGTCAACCAGCGAGGTCGGCTGCGGAAGGCCGTTTTCCTCTCCCGGTTGCAGGATCTGCGTCAGATAGACGATCTCCTGGTCATCGCCCTTGACCTGCATTGGCTTGACCGTGGCAAAGCCGTCGAGGTCCTTGGGCGGACCGATGATCTCGAAGGGGCTCTCCTCCATGCGGGCGTTCACCGCCATGACGTCGCGCACGCAGATCTCGGTCGCGGCCCAGCCATAGGTGCGGATCGGCGCATAGGAGGCAACCGGAGCACCTTCCACGAAGCGCAGGAACACCTCTTCGCCGGAGGCAGGTTGCAGCAGCGCATAGGGACGTCCGGCCGAGGCCGGGGCCTGCCAGGCGGCGGCAAGATCTTCGGGCACGGCGCCTTCATCGACGACGCGGTAATCCATCCATCGGGCGTAGCGCTCGCTCGATGCGGCCACGTCGGCAACGACCAGGGTTGCGCACTTGAGTAGGGTCATCGGGTGTCCTGCTTTGGGATAGAGAGGAAGAGAGGGCTCAGCCCATCACGCCCGTGGCGCGAAGGGTGGCCATGGCGTCGGGCGCCGCGGCGAAGGTGTCGATGGCGTCGGCAAGGGCGGCATGGAAGTTACCCAACCCTGCAAAGTCGAGGCAGCCTTGCGCCTTCTCCATGTGCTGCTCGCGCGAGAGCGGCCATTGGGGCGAACCGAACTGGGCCTCAACATCCTGTACCAGCGTGCGGCCGTCGGCGGTGCGGGCAATGGCCCGCGCCGGGGCAAAGGCGGCCATGTCGGGATTGTCGTTGGCGATCACCGTGATCTTTCCCGCAAGGGCATGAACTTCAGGATCGTCGAGCGAGGCGCGCTGGAAATCACCCAGCGCCACCTTGCCGCGCAGCAAGGTCACGGCCGCAAGGTACTGCATGCACAGCCGTGCGTAGCCCGGCTCCATGTCCGCTTTGGCCGGTCGCCCGACAAGGCGATGGATGAGCGGAGGCGCATGGTATTCGAGGCTCTTCAGGTTGGCGGCGGAGAGGCCCTGCCCGGCCATCAGGTCCTGCACGGCAACGATCCCGCCATGCCCGGCCCGTCCGGTCGGGAACGGCTTCCAGCTCACCTCGGTGATGCGGTGCCCCTGCCCCAGCCTGGCGAGCGCGGGCGCAAGCGCCTCGCGCTTTTCCATCAGCGCGAAATAGCCAAAGGGGCCGTCGAGTGGATGGGCAACGCCAGGCATTCCCGCGCGCGCGAGGTCCACCGCAACGAGCGCATTGCGTGCCGCATTGGCGACCTGCACCGGCAGCGCGGGCTTGCCCTCGACATGCGCCTGCATCGTGCCCGAGGTCAACGCCAGTGCATGGCCGAAGGCATCGAGTGCCTCGTCGCGGGACATACGGCGCATCCGCGCGATACCCGCCACGCAGCCGAAGATTCCCGCGGTCGCCGGGCGGAAGAAGGTGAGCGCATCGGGCGCCGCGATCCCGATGGTCACCGAGACATCGACCGCGGCGACAATCGCCGCGAGAAAGTCCTCGGCGCGCACCGGATCACCGCGCTCGGCCTCGGCCAGAAGCGCGGCCAGAGCGGTCGCCATTGGGTGCAGCACGGCCGGTTCATGGACGCAGTCGTATTCCTGCCCATGGATCTGGAAGCCATTGACGAAGGCCGCCGACGCTGCAGGCAATCGGACACCGGGGCGTCCCAGCACCGAGGCCGCGCCGCCCTCTCCCCAGCCCTGCGCCATGGCAAAGACGCCATCGGCATGGGCTGCGTTGCGGCCTGCAATGCCTACGGCCAGACTGTCGTGCAGGAAGGTCCGCGCCCGCTCCTGCGCGTCGGCCGGGATGGTTTCCCACTCGAGCGCCAGCGCATGATCGATAAGGACGTGCGCGGGATTTTCGGTCTGCTTGGCCCCGGTAGTCATCTCAGTGCGGCTCCTCGCCGCCCGAGACGTTCATGCTCTCGCCGGTGATGTAGATCGCCTCGTCCGAGCACAGGAAGGCGATGGCCGACGCAGTATCCTGCGGCAGGCCCGGACGGCCCATCGGAATACGCGCAGCCATGCGCTTGAGGTACTCCTCGACGCTGATCCCCTGCACCTCGGCAAAGTGCTCATTCTGCCATTTGCCAAGGCCCGTGGTGACGTGGTTCGGGCACACGTTGTTGACGGTGATGCCTTCCGGGCCAAGCTCGATCGAGGCCGAACGGACAAGGCCGACCAGAGCGTGCTTGGACGAGCTGTACGCCTGGGCATGGGGAAAGCCCGACTTTGCGGCCTGGCTGGCGACGTTGATGATACGCCCGCCCTTGCCAGCTGCAATCATGCGCTTGGCCGCGGCCTGAAGGCCGAACCAGGCGCCATTGAGATTGACGTCGATCACCGCGCGCCAGTCGTCCACGGACACGTCGACCAGCGGCTTCATGATGTAGCCGATGCCAGCGTTGTTCACCCAGATATCAAGTGAGCCGAAGGTCTCGACTGCGTGATCGGCCAGCGCCTCGACCTGTGCGGGATCACGCACGTCGCAGGCGAAGGTCGTAGCCTCGCTCGGCATGGCGTCGGCAATGCGCTTCATCTCGTCCGTGCTGCCGATCATGGCGTCGGGCGTCGAGGCATCGCGCGAGGTGCCGATGTCCGAGATGACGACCTTGGCGCCCTCTTCCGACAGACGACGGGCAATCGCTTCGCCCAGACCACCCTCGCGGCCCGAGCCGGTAACAACGGCGACCTTGCCGGCAAACCTCATGCCACCAGCTCCTCGGTCATCACGAAGGTGACATCGACCATGCCCTGGAAGGTGGCGGCAACCTCCTGCATGATTTCGCTCTGCGCGTCGGCGGCGAACTGCTCCATGTCGTTGACGTCGAGAACTTCGATATATCCGAAGGGCGGCTTTTCATCCGAGCCCAGAACCGAGGTTGATCGGTACACGCGAAAGCTGTCGATCGACTTGAGGGAATTGGCGGTGGGAAGGTCGGTTTCCCGCGCCCAAGCTTCGTATTCCTCCACCGAGACACCCGATTTCAGGTTGAATACGGCGAAAATGATCATCCGGTTTCCCCTTGGTCTTGCATGTCGCCTCGGCACATCGGCTTCGGCTCTTGCGTCTCTTGTAACGACAATATAGCATAAGGCTATAACAAATGAGGTAGGCCGTGAAGACGTCGCGTACAACTCCACCTGCAAATGATCCTAGCGCCGCCTATGACGGCCCACCCGACTACCGGGTAATTGGTCGCCATGCGGTATTCCCAGAGACCAACCACGACGAGATCGAGCGCGTGAACTTCCTCGCGCAGATGAACCGGCATCTCGCCGCGCGCGTTGTCCCGGGCGTCAAGGCGGCCTTCGACAGCCGCGTGGCGCCGAAGTTCGAGGCCAAGAACGGCCGACCACTCGCCAACCGTCACGAGGCACGCAAGGCGCTACTCAAGGACCCGGCCTTCCAGACTTGGTCCGCGCTGCGCCGCATGACGATGGAACAGCGCCAGCAAGCCGGACGCTGGACATCGCTGCGCCAGGCCGAGCGCCTTGCCGCTATCACGGCGGACCTGACCGAGGGCGATCCGCGTCTGCAGCTCGATCCCACGGTGGAGATCCCGCGCTACGTCTCGGCGGTCGACCATCACTGCATGCCCGGGAGTTACCACACCGAGTACTTCGAGGGCGACGTCACCAACGGCGCGAACTACGATCACGCCGGGTTCGTCACCACCAGCGGCCTCCTCGGCAAATATTCCGACGGTGGCGGCATGGCGGTGGTCAACTGGGTGAAGAAGAACCTGCCCGACTTCGCTCCGAAGAAGATCTTGGAGATCGGCGGCACGGTCGGCCACTCCAGCCTGCCCCTGGCGCAGGCCTATCCTGAGGCCGAGATGACCATCGTCGATCTGGGGGCGCCGGTGCTGCGCTACGGCCTGGCCCGCGCCAAGTCGCTGGGCGTCGACAACGTCTCCTTCGTGCAGGCGAGCGGCGAGGACCTGTCGCGCTTCGAGGACGCCAGCTTCGACTGGATCCAGACGACGATGTTCCTCCACGAACTGTCGACCACTGCGCTGCGCAACATTTTCCGCGAGACCCGCCGCCTGCTCAAGCCCGGCGGCATCGTGCTGCACGTCGAGCAGCCGCAGTACGCGCCCGAAATGCCGCTCTTCGAGCAGGCGATGCGCGATTGGGATGCCTTCTACAACAACGAACCCTTCTGGTCGCGCATGCACGAGATGGACCTCGACGAAGCCATGGTCGATGCCGGCTTTGCAAAGGACAGCCTGATCCATGGCGGCGTCTACGGCGTGGTCGACCGCGAGCTGTTCCCTGATGCGGAAGAAGATGACACCGAAGACTATGGCCGCAAGGCGGCCTGGCACGTGATCGGAGCCGTGGCATGAGCTTTTCCGACGCCCTGAACGGAGCCGGCGCCAAGCCCGCCGGCAAGCGTCCCTACTTCCTCGAACCCCAGGTCGAGAAGGTCCTCGCGATCACCATGGCTGTGGCGCAGGAGCTGGCGGTGGCCCGCCAGCGCAACGATACGCTCGAGCGTTTGCTGCGCGAAAAGGGCATCCTCGAGGATGGCGAGATCGACGCTTTCGAACCCACCCGGGAAGCTTCGGCCCAGCGGCAGATGTGGAACCAGGAATACATCGCCCGCATCCTGCGCATCGTACAGCAGGAGAACGAAGCCGCTGTTCTGGATGACGATGTCGCCTCGGGTGATGTCGGCGAAGAACTCGCACGAGAGGCGTGATCGCACCATGAGCGAGACCTTCGAATTCACCGTTCCCGTGCTGGTGGTGGGCGGCGGCGCCTGCGGCTGCATTGCCGCTCTTGCCGCCGCGAAAGCCGGGGCCGAAGTCCTGCTGATCGAGCAGGACGAGCGCCCGATGGGCTCCACCGGCATGTCGCAGGGCCTCATCTGCGCGGCGGGCACCAAGGCCCAGGCCGCGCACGGCATCGAGGACAGCGCGCACACCTATTTCGATGACATCATGGCCAAGACCAAGGGTCAGACCGACCCGGTCCTGGCCCGCGCCATCGCCGATCATGCGGGGCCTACGGTCGACTGGATGGTCGAGGAACTCGACATGCCCTGGGAGCTCGATACGGGCTTTCGCCCCGCCTACGGCAACAGCACCTACCGCGTGCACGGCTGGCGCGGGCACGGCGGCCAGGACATGGTCGACCTGCTCCACCGCCGCCTCGACGACAACGGCGTCGATGTCATGACCGAGGCAAAGCTGGTCGATGTCCATGCCGATGCAGATGGCCGTATCACGGGCGTCACTATCGCGCGCCCCGACGGCTCGCACGAAGCGGTTGGCTGCGACACCCTGATCCTTGCTTGCGGCGGCTTTGCGGCGAACCATACGATGGTTGCGGCCAACATGCCCGAGATGGCTGAGGCCCGCAACAACGGCCATGAGGGCAGCCAGGGCACAGGCATTGCAGTTGGCGGCAAGGTTGGCGCAGCGCTTGGCGACATGGCCTCCTACCAGGGCTACGCCATGCTGACCGAGCCGCAGGGCATGCCGGTCCCGCCGGGCGTTCCGATTGCCGGTGGTATCCTCGTCAACATCGAGGGCAAGCGCTTCACCAACGAGACCGACGATATTGCCGGCATGGTGCACCCCGTGCTGCAGCAACCGGGCGACTACGTCTGGGTGATCTACGACGACCGCATCGAGAAGGACGTCGACTACATCCCCGAGATCATCGAGCTCAACAAGCTCAACGCCCCGCGCTTTGCCGACAGCGAAGAGGAAATGGCGCAGGTGCTCGGTCTTCCGGCGCAGGCGCTTGCCGCAACACTGGCCGATGCGCGCGCAGCGCAAGCCGCAGGCGAGGCCGACAGCTTCGGCCGCGTGTGGGACGGTGACCTCCCCCCTGCCCCGCGCTTCCGCGCGCTGAAGGTAGTGGGCGCCATCTTCCACACCCAGGGTGGCCTCCAGATCGATGGCAACGCGCAGGTGCTGCGTCCCGATGGGACGAGGCTTCCCAACCTCTTTGCAGGTGGCGGTGCCGCGCGGTCCGTTTCAGGCCCTGCGCACTGGGGCTACCTCCCTGCCATGGGGCTGGCGACGGCCGTGACCTTCGGGCGCCTTGCCGGAGAGGCGGCGGCCAAACTCGCGCTGAGCCGCGAACCGGCCTGATGTGCAGCGCCCTCATCTCGCTTCTTTCGTAATCCCCGGCCGCACGCCTCGCGCGCGGCCTCACTCACGGGAAACACACCATGTCCGATATCGCCGCCCCGGCTGCCCCTGCTTCCATTGCTCCGTGTCCGAGTGACCTTCGTGCCAAGCTCGAAGGCATCGTCGGTGCGGCCCACGTGACCTCCGATGAGGCGCGCCTGCGTCTCTTCAGCGAGGACGTGTGGATTGCCTCCGATCACGTTGCGATGCTGATCGTCGCCCCGGCAACGACCGAGGAACTCGCGGCCGTGGTCGCCGCTGCAAACGAGGCCGGTGTCGCCCTTGCTCCGCGCGGTGCAGGCATGAGCTACACCGAAGCCTACATCCCGGCGACCAACGACACGGTCACCATCGACACCACACGCATGAACAAGGTGCTGGATATCAGCCCCGAGGACATGACCGTGACCGTCCAGGCCGGATGCTCCTGGCGCGAACTGAACGAGGCGCTCAAGGAGAAGGGCCTGCGCACCCCCTTCTGGGGCCCGATGTCGGGGATCTACTCCACCATCGGTGGCGGCCTCTCGATGCTCAACGCCATGTTCGGTGCGGGCCACTACGGCACCACCAGCGAGAGCGTCATTGCGCTGACCATGGTGCTGGCCGACGGGCGCATCCTGCGCACCGGCGCGCGCGGACCGGATGGCGACACTCCCTTCTATCGTCACTTCGGCCCGGACATCGCGGGCCTCTTCTGCGGCGATTCCGGCACGCTGGGGCTCAAGGCCGAGATCACCCTGCGCCTCATCCGCCAGCCCGCCTTCGAGCAGTCCGCCTCGTTCTCCTTCAAGAGCGGCCCGGCCATGCTCGAGGCGCTGGGCGAAATGGCCCGCGAGGGGCTAGCTGCGGAAAGCTGTGGCTTTGACCCGGGCCTCACCAAGGTGCGCATGAAGCGCATGTCGATGGCGAGCGACGTGAAGACACTGGGCAAGGTCATCTCCAAGGAGAAGTCGCTGGGCAAGGGCCTGCTGGCCGCGGCCAAGATCGCCATGGGCGGCCGCAACTTCATCCCCGAGGAAGAGTACCCGCTCCACATCACCGCCGAAGGGCGCTGCAAGGAGGCGGTGGCCCACGACATCGCACGGGCCCGCGAGATTGCCGCCCAGTTCGACGGCGTGGAGATCGAGAACTCGATCGCCAAGATCATCCGCGCCATGCCCTTCCCGGCGCCCAACTCGATCCTGGGGCCTGAGGGCGAAAGCTGGATCCCGGTCCATGGCCAGTTCTCGCTCTCGACTGCGCCCAGGGCCTTTGCCGAGATCCGCGCCTACTTTGACGAGATGCAGGAGACATTCGACAAGCACGGCATCTTCAACGGCTTCCTGACCTCCTCGATGTCGACCAACGCCATCATCATCGAGCCGGTCTTCTTCTGGCCCGAAGGCTACCGTCCGATCCACGAATCAATGGTCGAACCCGACCACATGAAGCGCCTGAAGCAGCTGGGCGCCCACCCCGAAGCGACTGCCATCGTCACCGCCGCGCGCGAGAAGGTGAAGGAAATCGCACGCAAGTATGGCGCAGGCCACTTCCAGATTGGCCGTTCCTATGCCTATCGTGACCGCATGGATGAAGCCTTCCTCGACGTTCTCGACGCGGTGAAGAGCACGGTCGATCCCAAGGGCCTGTTCAACCCGGGCGGCCTGGGCTTCCCGCAGGGCAAGATCGCCCAATAATGACCGAAACGGCGAAGACCTACCGCGCGATCCGTCTGACACGGATCGCGCCCTCCTTCCGCGAAGCCTGCGATATCGTCGAACTGCCGAGCCGGGACCCCGGCCCCGGTGAGATCCGCGTGCGCAACCGTTTCTGCGGCATCAACGGCATCTTCGACACCCAGATCGCGCGCGATGCGGTCGACTACGTCAAGATTGCCCTGCCCACCTTCACCGGGGTCGAGGCCATCGGCACGGTCGAGGCGGTCGGCGAAGGCGTCAGCGACTTCGCGGTGGGGGATGCGGCCGTCTCGGTGCGTTTCACCGGCGGATACCGCGAGGAGAACACCGCGCCCGCGAGCGGCTTCGTCAAGGCCCCTGCAGTCACGCGCGAATACCTCGCACTTGCCTCCACGGGCGTATCGGCGATGGTCGCGCTCGAGCGCATCGGAGAACTGAAGGACGGCGAGACGGTCGCAATTTCGGCCGCCGCGGGGGGGCTTGGCCATTTCCTCGTCCAACTCGCCGCCCTGCGCGGGTGCCATGTGGTGGGCGTTGCCGGAGGTCCCCAAAAGTGTGCCTTTGTGAAGTCGCTCGGCGCCGCCCGCGTCATCGACTACAAGGCTGAGGATGTGGCGCAAGTGCTGGGCCATGAATACCACAACGCGCTCAACGTCGCAGTCGATACCGTCAGCGGGCCGATCCACGACGCCTTCCTGGCGAACCTCGCCAACCACGGACGGCTTGTCGTTGGAGGCGCCGCCTCGGATCTTGAAGGCAAGCCCGAGATCGTCACCGCCCCGCGCATCGCCAATTCGATCTATTACAAGAGCGCCTCGGTGCGCGGTTTCATGAACGGCCTTCTCACCCAGTATTGGGACGAAGCACGCGAGCGCCTCTTCCGTCTTTACGAGGATGGCAAGCTGCAGGTGCACCTCGACAGCGCGGCCAATCACGGGATCGCGGGGATCTATGACGGTGTTGAGCGTCTCCTGTCTGCTCGCTCATCGGGTAAGGTGGTCGTCGACTTGCACGAAGCGCCCTAAAGAGGTCTAGGCAGGTCGCTGGGGCAAGCCCATGACGCTTGCCCCTCGACCATCTGCGAACGGGCTGACGAAAAAACAACGATGACATCCACGGGACCAAAGACACTTTTCGAGAAGATCTGGGAAACACACCGGATCGATACCGGCACCTCGGGCGCCGGACTTGTCGCCATCGACCGCGTGTTCCTGCACGAGCGCACGGGTGCGGCTGCGCTGAAGTCGATGGCTGCGGCGGGCCGACCGGTCCGCGATCCGGCCCGTGTCTTTGCGGTCATGGACCACATCGTCGACACCCGCATCGGGCGTGGGGACGGCACGTTGATGGAAGGAGGCTCGGCCTTCATCACCGAGACCCGTGCTGCCGCCAAGGCCGCAGGCATCACCCTGTTCGACGTCAACGATCCCGACCAGGGCATCACTCACGTCATCTCACCGGAACTGGGCATCGTGCTTCCCGGCGTCACCCTTGTCGCGCCCGACAGCCACACCTGCACACAAGGCGCGCTGGGCGCGCTCGCCTGGGGCATCGGCTCGAGCGAAGCCGAGCATGCCATGGCGACTGGCACCCTGCGCATCGAAAAGCCCAAGACGATGCGCGTCACCTTCACCGGCCAGCTTGCTGCGGGGGTGACCGCCAAGGACATGGCGCTCGCCCTCATCGCCGCGCACGGTGCGGGCGGCGGCGCGGGCCATGCGGTCGAGTTTGCGGGTGAGGCCGTGGAAGCGCTCGACATCGAAGCGCGCATGACCTTGTGCAACATGGCGACCGAATTCTCGGCCATGGCCGGGTTCATCGCGCCTGATGCCAAGACTTTCGAATACCTCGCCGGACGCCGCTATGCGCCCGCGAACTTCGACGATCCCTACTGGCAGACGCTCTCGACCGACGAAGGCGCGACTTTCGACACCGAAATCGTGATCGACGCAGGCTCGCTCGCACCAATGGTCAGCTGGGGCACCAGCCCGCAGCATTCGATGCCCATCGACGGCGCGGTGCCGCAGGGCCCGGAGCGCGCGCACCAATACATTGATCTGGCACCTGGCGCCGCGATGCTGGGCACGCCCATCGACGTCGCCTTTGTCGGCTCGTGCACCAACGCGCGCCTTTCCGACCTTCGCCGTGCTGCGGCCCTGGTCAAAGGCCACAAGGTCGCCGACACGATCAAGAAGGCGATGGTCGTACCGGGCAGTTCCTCGGTCAAGCGCGCCGCCGAAGCCGAGGGCCTGGACACGATCTTCACCGAGGCAGGCTTTGAATGGCGCGCCAGCGGATGCTCGCTGTGCTTCTTCGCAGGCGGTGAACGCTTCCCCGAAGGGAGCCGCACGATCAGTTCGACCAACCGCAACTTCGAAGGCCGCCAGGGTCCGGGCATCCGCACCCATATCGCGAGCCCCGAAACCGTGATCGCGAGCGCCGTGGCCGGTGTCATCGCCGACCCGCGTGAGCTGGCCAAGGAGAGCGCGCAGTGACCCCCTTCACCACCCTCACCTCGGTTGCCGTGCCGATCCTGCGCGACAACGTCGATACCGACGCGATCATCCCGAGCCGCGAGATGAAGAGCACCGGACGCACCGGACTTGCCGAAGGCCTCTTCGCACCCTGGCGCTACAGCGACGTAGCTGCGCGCACCCCGGATCCGAGCTTCGAGCTCAACATGCCCGAGGCCAAGGGCGGCCAGGTGATTCTGGGCGGCGCCAACTTCGGCTGTGGCTCGAGCCGCGAGCACGCGGTCTGGGCACTCGTCGAATACGGCATCCGCTGCGTCATCGCCGAGAGTTTCGCGCCGATCTTCCGTGCCAACTGCATCCGCAACGGCGTTCTCCCGATCACCCTGCCCCGCGCCGATGTCGACGCGCTGGCCTGGCAGGAGATCACGGTCGATCTGCCCGCGCAGACGGTGACGGCCGGGGACGCCACACACAGCTTCACGATTGAGGACGAGCCGCGCACGATGCTGCTCGAAGGCCTTGACGTGATCGACCTCACATTGAAGGCCCTGCCCGCCATCGAGGCGTGGACCGACGCCGACCGCACGGCGCGTCCCTGGGTCTACCTGGAGAAGACCGCATGACCGAAATTCTCATTTCCGAAGTGGGCCCGCGCGACGGCCTGCAGTCGATCAAGCAGGTGATGCCGCTCGAAGCCAAGAAGGCCTGGATCGCGGCCGAGGCCGCCGCCGGCGTCATGGAGATCGAGGTCGGCAGCTTCGTGCCGCCCAAGCTCCTGCCGCAGATGGCCGACACCCCTGAACTGGTGGAATTCGCCAAGGGCATCGAGGGCCTCAACGTCGTGGCTCTCGTTCCCAACGCGCGCGGCGCGGAGAACGCAGCCAAAGCGGGCGTGCACGGCATGTCGATCCCCTTCTCGCTGAGCGAGACGCACTCGATCCGCAACGTCAAGAAGGACCACCCCGCGATGCTCGCCGAGATCGCGAAAGTGGCCGAAATCGCCAAGGATGCGGGCATCCACTTCGCAGTAGGGCTCTCGACGGCGTTCGGCTGCACCATTGAGGGCGCGGTTCCCGAAGACACCGTGGTGCGCCTTGCCGTTGCCGCAGCCGAAGCGGGCGGGCAGGAGTTCAGCCTGTCCGACACCACCGGCTATGCCGACCCCGCGCAGGTCAAGCGGCTCGTGCGCAAGGTGAAGGCCGCGGTGGGCGATGACATGCTCACCACGCTGCACCTTCACAACACGCGCGGCCTGGGTCTGGCCAACGCGCTGGCGGGCCTTGAGGAAGGGATCACCACCATCGATTCCTCGCTCGGCGGTCTGGGCGGCTGCCCCTACGCGCCCGGCGCCTCGGGCAACCTCGTTACCGAGGATCTCGTTCTCATGCTCAATTCCATGGGCTATGACACCGGCATCGATCTGGAAAAACTGCTCGAAGTGCGGTCGATCCTGACAGAAGCCCTTCCGGGCGAACCGCTTTACGGCTTCACGCCCGATGCAGGTCCGATGCTGGACTACAAGGAAAGGATTGCGCGATGAGCGCTGAACAGGGCGGCGCACCGACGCCGCTGGCCGGAATCACGGTCATCGAATTCACCCACATGGTCATGGGCCCCACGGTCGGCCACATCCTCGCCGGGCTTGGCGCCGATGTCGTGCGCATCGAGCCCATCGGCGGCGACCGTACCCGCAAGCTCCTGGGTTCGGGCTCGGGCTACTTCCCGATGTACAACCGCGGCAAGAAGTCGATCTGCCTCGACCTCAAGAGCGCGGAAGGCATCGCGGTCGCCAAGGACCTGTGCGCCAAGGCCGATGTCCTCGTCGAGAACTTCCGCCCCGGCGCGCTCGATCGCCTCGGCCTCTCCTACGAGACCCTGGCCGAGACCAATCCGGGCATCATCTACTGCTCGGAAAAAGGCTTCCTGCCCGGCCCTTACGAAGAGCGCACCGCACTCGACGAAGTGGCGCAGATGATGGGCGGCCTTGCCTACATGACCGGCCCTCCGGGACGCCCCTTGCGTGCAGGTTCCAGCGTCGTCGACGTGACGGGCGGCATGTTCGGCGTGATCGGCATTCTTGCCGCCGTTGAAGAACGCCACCGCACCGGCAAGGGCCAGAAGGTCGTCGCCAGCCTGTTCGAGACCACGATCTACCTCGTGGGCCAGCACATGGCGCAGTTCGCGGTTACCGGAAAGGCCGCCAACCCGATGCCCGCGCGCATCTCGGCCTGGGCGATCTACGACGTCTTCGAAACCAAGGACGAGCCCGTCTTCATCGGCGTGGTCAGCGATGTCCTGTGGGAGAAGTTCTGCAAGATCTTCCAGCTCGACGACCTGTGGGCCGATGAGAGCATCCGCACCAACAACGAGCGCGTGAAGGCACGTGATCGCATCCTGCCGCAGGTGCGCGAGATGTTCCTGGGCATGACCCGCGACGAAGTTGTCGGTATGCTTGAGGGCACGGGCCTTCCCTTTGCCCCGATCGGCAAGCCCGAGGATATGTTCGACGATCCCCAGCTTGCCGAAGGCGGCCTTGAGGACGTGACGCTCGACAGCGGCGAACAGACCCGCCTGCCCACCATCCCGCTGCAGATGGGCGGCAAGCGTCCGGGCGCTCCGGTTACGCTCCCCGGCGCGGGCCAAGACAGCCGCTCGGTGCTCGAGAGCCTGGGCTATTCGGCCGACAAGATCGAGGCGCTTACCGCAAAGGGCGCCGTCGGCGCGGCCTGATCCGCCCCGATACACGACATGGAAAAGGGCCCCGGAAGTTCGCGCTTCCGGGGCCCTTTTCATTGGACTTTGGGAACCCTTCCTCCGCCATGAAAAAAGGGCGATCCCTGTGGGACCGCCCTTTCCTCCTGCGATTTCCTTTATCGGAACATCGGCTTTCTTCAGAACGGCTTGACCGTACCCAGGAAGCAGATGCCGGAAATCGTTATCCAGTAGACGTAGGCCATCATCCGGCCATACATGAACTCGCGCTCGAGAGCGGCTTCCTCGGCCGGGTTGGGACCTTCGGCCAGGCGACGGAAACGCACCGTCCACAGGCGCATGATCCAGCGCAGGCCAAGCCCGATGCACAAGGTGAACCCATAGAGCGTCAGCTTCGTCGCATACCAGCGCATGCCCTCACCCGCTTCGAGCGGACCATGGCCCAGGAGCGAGGAGATGCCGACCACGAAGATCAGCGGGATGAGAACCCAGCGGATCTTCTCGTCGATCTTGGTGAGCGTCACACCGACATCGGTTTCACGCTTGATGAAGGCGCTCCAGCACAGGCCGAGCCAGAGTGCGATGAAGATCCACATCGCGGTGAGGTAGCCACCGCCAAACGGATGAAGGCCATAGATATACCCCATGTGCAGACCCAGCGGCAGCAGCGAGATGATGCCGGTGCGAGCCAGGATGTCGATGCGGTAGGCCGTCTCCATGTGGCGGCGGCGCTCGTCCATAGACAGCTTGCGGTTGCACACATTGTAGCTGGTCTGGAAAACGCCCCATTCGCCGCCCAGCCAGTAGACCATGGCGATGATGTGCACCCAGCGCAGTACCAATACTTCTTCTATCACGACTTTCCCCTTGTCTAAGGGGGAGCCGCCCCTAAGCCGATGCGGCGTCCTGGCGGGAAAGCTTCTCCACCCAGTCGGTGACGGGCGGATCAGTTTCCTCCATGGCCTCGACTTCCTGCTGGAAGCCGCGCATGACGCGGGCGATATACGCCCTCATGGCAATTCCCCGTTCCTCGCCGGCCTTGCGGTCCGGCTCATACCTTTCAATCTTGGTGCGATCGATCGAGCCCTCCAGCTCGAGCAACCGCTCCACCGTATCCAGACGTTCGCGCGTGGCGGCCAGTTCGGCCGTGAGCGAGAGCGTCAGCGAGTAGAGGCGGTCGAGGGCCATCTCGTCGAAGAAGGCCGGGCGACCACCCTTGGCGCGTGCGCCGGAACGTGCGATCCAGTCCAGATCCTGCGTCATGCCGAAATCTCCTTGGCGATCTCATTGGAAACCTTCGGCTTCCAGGCCCCGTATGCATTCCAGATGGCCGCACGTCCGTAGTCTTCCTTGTCCCCATCGGGCGAACCAGGGAACAGCGTCTTGTCGGGAATTGCCCGCACACCGGTCACGAACTGCTCCTCCAGCGGAAAGCCGGCCTCTTCAATCACAGCCTTCAGGTCCACACCATGCATGGCCGACCAGAAGGGCTCGTTGTTGTTGTAGGCGTCCCAGTCGCGCAGGAACTGCTCGAACCGCGGCATATCGGGGCCGTACTGCGGCTGCTCGACATGGAGCAGGAGCCCGCCCGGTTTCAGCACGCGGTGGCACTCGGAGAGGATGCGCGGCATCGCCGAGGCCGACGTCTCGTGCAGGAACATCGTCGTCTGCACCCAGTCGAAATGGTTGTCGGGAAAGCGCGAAAGGTCCTCGCCGCTCGCCTGGACGAACTTGATGTTGGATACACCCAGGCTGGCCGCGCGTGCGGCGCCATAGCGCAGCACAGGTGCGGCGGTGTCGATGCCGATCACCTCGGCCTCCGGGAACCCTTGTGCGATGGGCACCGCGTTGTGCCCCACCGTACATCCCACGTCGAGCACCCGTTCGGGCGACCAGTCGAGGCAGTTTTCCTTGATCCACCCGACCACGGCCTGCCCGCCACCATCGTTGAGGCTGCCAAGCGCTCCGCCAGTGGTGGCGAAGAGGCCGACATCGTAGTTCGCCGCGACCGCGACGTCGCCCGGGCGTTCCTCAGTATGGTAGCTACCGGGCTGGCAGTGGATATCGACGCAGGTGACGTAGAGAGGCTGTTCGACCGAGGGATCGAGTTCGAGCAGGTCCGAAGCCTCATTGTACGCCTTGGCTTTCGCGTCGAGTTCGTCGAGCTGGCGCAGGACGATCTGGCGCCCGTTCTGCTGACGCATCTCCATCGAGTTGCGCTTGAGCGCGGACCAGGTGCGGTGCCAGGGATCCTGGTTCATCGCGACACGGATTTCCTCACGGTTCTCCGGCGACCGGCCGTGGATCGCCTCGAATGCGGGCAGAACCCGATTTTCGTAGGCGAGCCAGTTGCCCTTGCCCAGATCCCCCGACAGGTAGCGGTTGAACTGGGTCAGGAAGTTGAAGCGCGAGGCTTCGTCGTGGTCCGCCTGTGCCATCATCGGATGACGCTGAAGCGCGGTATAGGGTGGTGGAATTTCGGCTGACATCAAACCCTCCTTGCTGCGGATGGCGGCGGGACGGTCCGATCAGGGAGCCCGTGGCCTCTCGCGCCTCACGTATGTATGCCCACAGGACGCGCGCGAGGTTGATTTGAGTCAACAATATAACAAATAAGAACAGAGCTCCGCGATTTCTCGCGGAGCTCTGCGCTTTTCGAGTGCCTTGCGGCTATGACAAATGGCGTCAATGCCGCACGTACGGGATCAGAATTCCGCGAGGAGGCGGCCGAGACCTTCGATCTTGTCGTCGATCCCGCAGGCGCGCAGGCCGTGCCAGTAGGTCGCGGTGTTGATCGCGATCACGGGCTTGGACAGCTTCTGCTCGTACTGGGCCGCGATATCGACCATCGAGAGGTTGGTGCCGACCTGGACGATCGCATCGACATCATCGCCATCGAGTTCGGCAATGACCTCGTCGAGCCGCTCGGGCGTGACCTTGGCGATGTCGGTCCAGCGCTTGCACTGCAGCGGGACGTCGCGCTTCACCTCAAAACCCGATTCCTCCAGGAAGCGGCGCACTTCGGCGTTCGCAACCGGGTAGTAGGGCGAGACGAAGCTGACGGTCTTGACGTTGCCGTAAGCCTTGAGCGCTGCGGCCACCGATTCCGCGCCGGTCGAGGCACCGACACCGGCGAAGTCCTCGACCTGCTTCTTCCACTTCGCGGCGCCTTCGACACCGCCGTAGAAAGTCACGGCCGACATACCGAGCACGAGGTAATCGGGCTTGCAGGTCATGACCGAACGCACCGCATCAAGGGTGTTTTCGGCGATCAGCGTCGTGCCCGCGATGAAGTCCTCGTTCGAGAGGGCCAGCGGATCCTCGACGTAGATGCGCGAGAAGTGGTTGGTCACACCCTCAGGGCGCATGCGCTCCATGTCGGGCTGGACAACCGTGTTGGTGGACGGTGCGATGACACCCAGCAGCTTGCGCCAACCGAGAACGTCTCCCATTTCATGTACTCCTTTTGCAGGCCGTAGCAGGCCTGCGGGTTGAATGACGTTTCTCCCCGCCTTCGTGGTGTGGCGAGTTGTTGTGTTTTTTCTGGTGCGGTCTTGCGCCGCGTTCTTCCCGAAGGGCCCTGTGGGCGCGGCCCGGGGAAAGTGGATAAGCCCCCTTCCCCGTGCCCGAATGAGGATCAGGTGATCGACTTGGCCTGTTCGAGGCTCTCGTACATGGCCTGGCGCATCATGTAGGCGCGGCGCTTGTCGTCGTCGGCCTTGATGTCGAGCATCGCCTGGCGGCGCTGCTGGTGCGCATCGTCCTGCCCGCCCTTGATCATGGCCATGTTGGCCTTGGTCTGGGTCTGGGTGAAGCTGTGCGTGACGGTGCGGCGCTGGCGGTCATAGAGCGAGAGGTTCGCATCCATGTCGGCCTTGCCCTCGATCACCGGCATCAGCTTCTCGAACAGGTTGAAGGCATCGTGAATGCCCGAGTTCATGCCAAAGCCGCCAAGCGGGTTGTTGAGGTGTGAGGCATCACCGCACAGCATCACGCGGCCCTCGCGGAACGACTTCGCAACGCGCTGGTGAACACGGTACAGCGTGCGGTGGCCGGTCTTGACGTCCTTGCCTGCACCTTCGCCGATGAGACGGTCGAAGATGCCATTCTTGACCTCGTCCGAACGCAGGTAGTCCTCGTCGGCCTCGGGATCGGTCGGCACCAGCACGCGCCACACCGAGGGGACGCGCAGCAGCACGAGCCACTCCTGCGGATCGCTAACGTAGTTGACGTAGCACAGGTTGGGCAGGTGATCGGCCAGCTCGAGCTCGGTCGAGAGCGTGAGGAAGCGTTCCGGGTAGGTAAAGCCGTCGAATTCGACGCCCAGCCACTTGCGCACGATCGAGTTGGCCCCATCGGCACCAACCAGGAAGTCGCAGCGCAGCTTGTCGATGCCGGTCATGGTCTCGACGAAGACGTCCACGCCTGCGCCATCGTCATTGAAGGAGACGATGCGGCTGCCGAAGCGAACCTGTGCATTGCTGTACTTGCCAAGTCCCTCGGCCAGTCCCTGCGAGAGGTGGTACTGCTCGCACTGGATGCGGAACGGGTACTTGGTGACGTCCGAGATCTCGGCAAGGTCGAAGTCGATGACTTCGCCGCTCTGGCGGTCGCGCCAGTGGTAGACCGGTGCCTTGAGGCCCTTGTCGATGAGCATCTGGGTGATGCCGATCTGGTCGAGCATTTCGAGCGAGGGCGGGTGGAAGGTCGAGGCGCGGAGGTCCTGCGCACATTCGCTACCCGCTTCCAGGACGACCACGTCGACGCCCGCCTGAGCCAGAAGCGTCGCCAGAACCGTCCCAACCGGCCCTGCCCCCGCGATCACTACCTGGCACCGTTCAACTGCAGCCATATCCAGCAGACTCCACTAATTGCTTCTTGCTGACAGGTATGGACCGCGTGCCCGGACTGGTTAGACACCACTGCCCGACTATCCGACTTGCGGTGAATATCGTGCGATGCGCGCGATTTCGGCCGCTTTGATCCGCAATTCTTGATGGTCCGCCCGGACTTGTGCCCAAGTGTCAGTGACCTCGATCAAGAACTCGGCCCGGGACAAAAAAAGAGGGGCGCCGCAGCGCCCCTCCTATCCTTCGCGAATCTGCAGTGTGATCAGACGACCGCGCAGACCGTCTTCCACTCCAGGTAGCTTTCGAGCGCCTGCTTGCCGCTGTCACGGCCCCAGCCCGACTGCTTGACGCCGCCGATGGCGAGCGCGGGATCGTACATCGCGTGGCAGTTGATCCAGACGGTGCCCGCCTTGATCTCACTCGACATGCGGTGCGCGTTGCTGAGCCCTTCGGTCCAGACGCTTGCGGCGAGACCATATTCGCTGTCGTTCGCGGCCGCGATCACTTCCTCGGGCTCGTCGAAGGCCTGCGCGACGAGAACCGGGCCGAAGACTTCCTCGCGGACGATTTCCATGTCGGGCGTCACGTCAGTGACGACGGTCGGCGTGATGAAGGTGCCGGCCTCGCCGGTACGCTCACCGCCCGTCAGCATCGTGGCGCCTGCGCCCTTCGCGCGCTGCAGGAAGCCCTCGACACGTTCGGCATGGCGCAGCGAGACGACCGGGCCCATCTGCGTGTCGGCTTCAAGGCCGTGGCCCAGCTTCAGGCTCTTGGCGTAGTTGGCCACGCCTTCCACGACCTGATCGTGGATCGAGCGATGCACGTAGAGGCGCGAGCCCGCGATGCAGACCTGGCCTCCATTGAAGTAGATGGCGTTGGCCACACCCGGAATGGCGAGGTCGAGGTTCGCATCGGGCATGACGATCGAGGGCGACTTGCCGCCCAGCTCCAGCGTCACGCGCTTGAAGTTGGTCTTGGCCGCATCGAGCACGGCACGGCCCGTCGCGGTCGAGCCGGTGAAGGCGATCTTGTCCACGTCCTTGTGCTGCGCCAGCGTCGCGCCGGTTTCGCCGCCAAGGCCGGTGATCACGTTGAGAACGCCTGCGGGCAGCCCCGCCTCGACCATGATCTCGGCCAGACGCAGCGCGGAGAGCGAGGTATCTTCCGCGGGCTTCAGGACGAGCGCGCAGCCCGCGGCGAGCGCCGGAGCAAGCTTCATCGCGGTCAGCACCAGCGGCGAGTTCCACGGCACGATGGCCGCGACCACGCCGACCGGCTCACGCACGGTCCAGCTGCGCACCTGCTTGCCTTCGGGCTGGTAGTTGATCGAGTTCTCGATCGTGTTGCCTTCGATGTTCATGGCCTGGCCCGCGAAGAAGCGGAACTGGTTGATGGCACCGGGGATCTCGGCCCAGCGGCCCACGAACAACGGCTTGCCCTGGTCGAGCGTCTCGATCTCGGCGAGTTCGTCGATGTTGGCCTCCAGGAGGTCCGCGATCTTCCAGAGGATGCGCGCACGCTCGACAGGGATGGTGGCGGCCCACTTGACCTGTGCGGCACGGGCCGCGGCGACGGCATCGTTCACGTCGTCCGCGCCCGCTGCGGCCACCTGGCCCAGTTCCGAGCCGGTCGCCGGGTCGAGCGTTGCGAAGGTGTTACCGCTGGCGGCCTTGCGCCATTCACCGTCGATCAGCAGGCCCTCGCCGCGGGCGCGGCGGGCAAGGAATTCGCGCGTCGCGGGACGCAAGCTGGCGAAGTCGAGTGGCATCGTCGGTGTCTCCTTTGTTCCGCCTCGTCCTAGTGCAGATGCCATCCTGGACCGACGCACGCCAAGCCGAAAAGCCGCAGGGCGGATAACTCTATCCGCAAGCGCAGCATGAAAACGCGATCACGTTCACTGTTCGAGCACACCGTGGAGGCCGACGCGTCATCCACGCACAACCAGATCTGGCTGACCCGCAAGGACAAAGGGGCTTCTCGCACGAGGCGCCGCCCCGCCGAACCGGGCAGCAACCACAGCGCCGCTAGGCGAGAGAACGGATGGGGAAAGCATGACCTACCGCTTGGGTGTCGACGTCGGAGGGACGTTCACCGACCTACTTTTGTTCAACCAGGAAGACGGCTCGTTTTTCCGTCACAAGACGCCGT